>JAUVDV010000035.1 GCA_030595125.1 Deltaproteobacteria bacterium | reverse complement strand
CTAATGATTGATCGCATCCTCTCATGTACATTATTCAACGCCACAATAGCCCAATGTTCTCGGAACTCCCTGCGCCAGCACCGCGGAAATAAATCCCGCGGCCAGAAATGCGCCACTTCGTGTCGGAAAGGGCTTCGCCCTGAAGCACCAAAAGTCCTAAGGGTTGTTTCTGACGTGTCTTTTCGTAGGCCTCCGGCCTTTTGTGTTCTTCATTTCTGGCCGCGGGATTTATTTCCGCGGTACAGGGCCAGGCGAAATGCATCGTTGAAGATGTGATAGATCTTCAGGTCCCCGTGCCCGCCCTGACACGTTAGCGGACAAACATCCCCGATCAATGTTAAGATGCTCCCACGTTCAAATCGAAAGGTGGGGAAATGAAATACTTGCTTCTTTTATTGGTGGCGCTCCTCGTCATGGTGCCGGCGTGTATCATCAAGGAAACAACGAGCGACAACGGCGACGACGATGATGAAGATGAAGAAGATGAGATAGAGATGTCCGAGGCCTGCGTGCAGCTGATCGGTTGCTCCGAGTTGGTTATACCGGATATGACCTCCACCTATGAGGACTCTTACGGAGAGGACTCTATATGCTGGGACGATTCCGACGCGGCTCTGATGTGCCAAGACTCGTGCCAGGGCGGCCTGCAAGATCTGTTGGAGATGTGGGAATATCCGTGGGATTGCGAAGCCGGCGCGGTCAAGAACACCAACACCATCGATACCATCGACGATGTCACCTGGGAGTGGACGGTCGTCGACTGCCCCGAAATCGGCTCATATTGCGAAGGCATCGATGAGTGGACATTGTACACAATGTTCCATGGAGCAAATTCGTGGAAATTTACCGGGGAAAGATGGGGGGAGCACCCGACCGAGGGTACGGTCGAATACTCTTCTGACATCGATTGCCAGATGTCCACGGACAACTACCTGGATTTCGATTGTGAGGGTACCGAATTCGAAAATGCTTGGTTGGATGGAACATTTTCCTTGGACTGGGCCACGGCTACGGCAATTTGGCACTACGTCACTAATGAATCTGTTTTGTGTGATTGCGACCTTGAAGGCGAACCCGTCGAGTGATTTTCTCCGTTCCTGAGCAACCTCCCGTTTCCAACCCACACAATCGTTGAAACAATCGATTACATTTTCCTCTGATGTACACATCGTCAGAGAACTGTATACTCTACAAGCCGAGTTCAGTTCGGCTTGCGTCGCGTTCTTTCAGGGAGGAAGACTTTGCACAAAAGAGAAAGCGTCATACGCCCCATCGCTCTTCTGGGAGCGCAGATTGTGGCGGGGGTGTTGATTTTAATGTCAGCTTCCGGCTGCGACAGGGGGGGCAGAGACAAGGTACCAATCGTTGACAGCGGTGTCGACGGGGGCGACGAGAACGACGCGGGTGCCATCGATGAAGACGCCGGCCCCGGATGGCGTTACGAAGACGCCGGCAACACGTGGGACGACGGAACAGTCACCATAGACGGGCCCTGCAACAATGATTGTGAATACGTTTACGACATGGTCATGTACGAGTTCGATGACGTTCGGGGCAAGAGCAGCTTTACCATTAGTCCCGGCGGCTTCGGCGAGGTAGAGGCCCGTGGCGTCGACTGGGCGACCATCATCATGCACTGGTCATGGCCCGATATTGAGAGGTATCGGCAACGCATGCTGGCGAACTACGTGCTCGACGAGACCACCCACGCCCTCATCTCGGGCGAGGTCACGGTCTACAATATGTACAGCTCCAAGGTCGTGACCCGGGGCTACTCTTTCGCGTACGACGATTTCACACATGAGTTCACATACACAATCGACGTGGGCGGCAGAAACTGGACCCGGACAGTCAGCACACCCAATGCGCCGTTGATAATGTTCAACCACCGGGAGTATCCCATAGAGACTCACGGCAGCCACTCGTCGCTCTTCGCATTCATGATGGCCGAACGTTACAACTGGAGCGCGGGGGGAACCCAGTACATACCCATCTTCTCACCGGAGATGGAGCGTTTCGACGTGGTCGCGGTAGGGAAACAAGGCGCCGATACGCTGGTGGTCAGCTTCCCCGTGGATTCAGCCAAGCCGCTCTGGCATAGCGATCACAATGAAGGGGAGATCTACGACACCAACGACCTCGAATTCAGGTACGAGTACGGCATTCCAGTGTATATGGAGACTCGCCATCACTACAAATGGGAAGTGGTCAGCGCGGTGCCGCCGGAGATCAACATGTCTCTCTTGCCCGCGTCCACGCAGATATATCCGCCGGCGGTTTCCGGGGGCTACACAACCGCGTCCATGGGGGTGACGTCCGGTAGTATTTCCCTGGCGGGGGAGGTGGACGACCCCGTTTTGGCAGGACCCCACAGGGCGGTGATCATGTTGCCCGGATGGGATCACATGACGCGGATAGGGGAGGTCGGCGCCGTCGATATGTACTCCCAACTCGCTGACCGACTGGCCGCATCCGGAACCCTGGTAGTTCGAATGGACGCCCGGGGCAAGGGCGCGAGCACCGGGGCGCTGGAGATGAGCACCGTGGATGAACTTGTCGACGACGGGGTGGCCATTGTCGCTGCGATCAGCGCCATGTCTGAGGTCGAGTCGACCGAGGTGTTCCTTCTGGCGCAAGGTCTGGGCGTGCATATCGCCGCCAAGATCGCCGACGATTCGGGCACAAACGTGGCTGGAATTATCCTGATCTCCCCGGTTGGATACAACTACAAGAACTTCGCGGATGATATCTGGGTGCACTATCTCTCCAATGCGGGATCCGGCGGGAACTTCATCAACGCAAAGAAAAACGATGTCATCGGGATCTTCGAGGACCTGGATGACGGCACCTATAGCGGGGATGCGTACATGGGGCACAAGATTGCGTCATGGCAGAGCCTTTTTGCGGAAGATCTCATCACCAGCCCGTTTACATTGCCGGACACTCTTATCGTTATGGGCGACGAGGATCACCTGATCCCCACGAGCTTCGCCGATGATCTGGAAACCGCGCTGGTCGGCGCCTCCACCACCGTGACCAAGCAGGTGCTCCCCGGTCTGACCCACGCATTGACGGTGGGAACCGCGGCGGGGCTGTGGCCGGAGCATTCCTCGATGGAGGCTGTGGACGATACGGCGGTGAATGCCGTCAACCAGTGGCTGGATGCCCAGACGGGAGGTTAATTGATGTTGCGAAGAATACTATTCGCGCTGTTATTCGCGATCCTCTGCACCGCCTGGTCGGTTATGGGACAGGCCCGGACACAGATGATCTCGTTCGATGTGAAGACAGGGGCTATCGAACTCGGAATGGACAGGGCGAACAGCGCTCTCGTCAAGATGGACCGGTTCGAGACCGGCGGTGAGCCGGGACAGCCGGCCTTGCCGTGGAGGGCTCTTAGGCTGGCGATTCCCCCGCAAGCCGATCCGCAGACGGTAACGGTTCAGGTGATCGCGACCGGGGTGGAAGAAATCACCGGCAGATTCGACGTGGCGGCCTCCGGCCCCATTGCTCGCATAAGTGACGGCAAACTGTCGTGGGGCCGGTTTGCGTCAAGGGTTGTCGCCGGGCGCGATATGGGTGTCTACGGCGTGAACGCGCTCTTCCCCGCTGACTGGGGCGGCGCGGTGATGGGGGTCAAACGGCTGGGACGCCACGACTTCGTGGAGGTAAAGATTCAACCTGTGCGCTATAACCCTGTCACCGGAACGCTTCACAGAGCAACGGGACTCAGGGTCGAGATCAGTTATCAGCGACAGACTCTCGCGGACAGTCGCGACCGGAGCGTTTGCAAATCAGAGGGACTTGCCGAACGGATTCTCGACAATATCGTTGAGGCCAGGGCCTGGTACACAGACAAATGTTTGCCGCCGCCGTCCTCACCGGGGTTGGCGGTCATCACCACCGATGTCATCGAGCAGGACTCAGAATACCTGGACGACTACGTGCAAATGCGGATCGACCAGGGTTATGACGTGACCGTGGCAACCGAGGTGGAATGGGACTATCCAACGGGTTCCGTCGCCGATAACCGCGAAGACAGGATCCGAAAGTGGCTGGTGGACAACGAGAGCGTCCTCGATATCGGGTGGGTTCTTCTTATCGGGAATCCGGATCCTTCCGGGAACGTGCTCTTCAGCATTCCCATGAAGTTTTGCTCGGAATACGACGGCACCCAGGCGCCCACGGATTTCTACTACTCGGATCTCACCGACGACTGGGATTCCAACGGCAACGGGACCTTCTGCGAGAACACGGACTCCATGCTGGCGTTCATTCCAAGCGTCTATGTGGGAAGATTCCCGGTATACAGCGACGGGGTGATTGCGGTTGACGAGATGCTCGTGCGGGTCATCGACTACGAGGCGGAATCAAAGAACGGTGACGTCTCCTGGCGTCGTCGTGTGATGCTCCCCAACTCCATTTATTTCTTTGAAAAGCAATACGGCGATCCGTACAGCCATCGATGGGACGGCGCATCGGTGGGCGAGTACTTCATCCGCGACGTGCTGACCCCGCGCGGTATAGAATGGACCACCCTTTACGAGCACGAGGGCCTCGAGCCCAGTCGCTTTTCGAGCCATTTCCAGGTTGACACGCCCACCGTGGTGGACCAGTGGGCGCGCGGCTACGGGATAACGTTCTGGACAGGGCACGGATCCCACAGCGGCGTTTATCGCCTGATATGGGATACCGACAACGTCCCGGAAAACGAGTACCCCGACTACGACGAAATGTCGTCGCCCGAGTTCATGGCGACAGGCTATTCCCACATGCTGGTGGACGCGCCTCCCACTTTCGTCATTCACGGGTCGTGCTCCAACGGTTACCCCGAGAGCGCGGACAATCTGGGCTACAATCTCCTGCGGCGCGGAGCCATCGGGACAGTATCGGCGTCGAGAGCGGCGCTCACCTGGCACTTCCCCGACCCCGAGACGGAAATCTGGGAGAAGCCCGATAGTTGGGATGGGGACGTGATCGACATTGTTACCGAGTACTCAGACAACCTCCTCGACGGCATGGAGGCGGGGCGCGCCCTGGGAGAAGCTCTCGCGGCGACGAGCAACAGCAGTTATGGGGGCGCCAGTTTCTATCAGAAGTGTATCCAGAATCTGTACGGAGATCCCCTGGTCAGGCTGGTGATGTGTCGTATAGATGCCGACTGCGACAACGAGTTGTTCTGCGACGGGGAGGAGATATGCGACGACGGTTCCTGTGTTTCGGCCGGTGATCCCGTGGAATGCGAGCCAACCGAGGAGTGCGCGCAGATGGCCTGCGACGAGGAAGAAGACGCGTGCATGCCGTCCGGATCATGTATCCCCGACGGTGGGATTCCCGACTCCGGAACGGATACGGACACCGGACCGATCGTCGTGGTTCCGGTCGGTGGTAAAATCCTGAGCGCAAAGGGAGGTTGCTCCATTGCGAGACAAGGCGAATCAACCGGGTATCTGCTGAGCGCAATCCTCAAAGTGATTTAGCAACAAATCCATGTCTGACAAAGCATACGAGTGGTTGAAGAAACACAGCATCGAGACTGCCTATTTCCTCTCCACGGCCGAGGTTCTGGCGTGGGACCAGAGAACGTATATGCCGAAAAAGGGGAAGGAGCATCGCGCCGAGCAGATGGTCTTGCTCACCAAGATGCTGCACGAGCGATCCACGGACGAGAGGATAGGCGAGAACCTCGCTCTGGTGGAGGGTGGCGAGATGGTTGCCGATCCGCTTTGCCCTGCGGCCGTCAACGTGCGGGAGTGGCGACGGGATTTTGATAAATCCATCAAGATTCCTCGGAGATTAGCGGTAGATCTTGCCCGCGCCACATCTCTGGGCGAGAGTATGTGGCAGCGCGCGCGTCCCGAGAACAACTGGGATGCGTTGGCGCCGTCAATCGCAGACATAGTGGACCTGGTAGTGGAACAGGCCGATGCCATTGGATATGCGCAAGAGCCGTACGATGCACTGATCGGCGAATACGAGCCCGGTGAAACAGCTTCATCCCTGGAGAAGGTCTTTCGAGATCTGAAGCCGGCGCTCGTTTCGCTGCTCGATAGTATCAGTGAAACCGGAATCGCGCCGGATACCAGCGTGCTGCACGGGCTCTTCCCGGTGGATTCGCAAGTTCGGTTTTGTAGACATATCGTTTCAATGGTCGGATACGATCTCGATGCGGGGAGGATCGACGTGTCGGCGCACCCGTTCAGCATCGGGATCGGCCCGGGCGATGTCAGGATCACCACCCGTTACCAGGAGAAGTTTTTCAACGCTTCGGTCTTCGGATCCCTGCACGAGGCGGGGCATGGCATGTACGAGCAGGGGCTCCCCGAGGAACACTGGGGAACGCCGCGCGGTAAGTACGCCTCGCTTGGTATACACGAATCCCAGTCCAGATTTTGGGAGAACATGGTGGGCCGCTCGCGGGGATTCTGGCGCCACGCGTACGACCGGGCGCTCTTTGAGTTCCCGGTGCTCAATGATGTTCCCATCGACAAGTTCCTTCTGGGCATAAACGCGGTGAAGCCCAGCCTCATCAGGGTGGAGGCGGATGAGATCACCTACAACCTTCACATCATGGTCAGGTTCGAGCTGGAACTGGGCCTGCTTCGAAGGGAAATCGCGGCGGCGGACCTGCCGGACGCCTGGAACGAAAAGATGAAATCGTATCTGGGGGTCGACGTTCCGGATGCGAGCAGCGGTGTCATGCAGGATGTCCACTGGCCATCGGGGCTCATCGGTTACTTTCCCACGTACACGCTGGGAAATCTCTTTGCGGCGCAGTTGTTCCACAAGGCGCAAGAGGAGCTGGGCGATCTGGAGGAACGATTTGCGGCGGGAGAGTTCGCGCCGTTGCTCAAGTGGTTGAGGGAAAAAGTCCACGAGCCCGGAGCGACCTACTCACCGAGGGACATGATCACTCGTGCAACCGGCAGCGCCCTGGATCCCACGTTCTTCATAGAATATGCGAAAAAGAAGTACAGCGAGCTGTACGGGTTTGCTTAACCTGCGCGAGGGTGTTTCTACGAAGCGTAACCGAGGCAGAAAGGTAACCCGATGTCGAAGGGATCCATGCAATCGGTTCCGGTCGGGCAGTCAGCCGGGGTATTGCAGAGAATGACGCAGTAGAACGGGGGTTCCCATACCTCTTCCCCGTCTATACCGGAGACTAAGCTGCAACTCTCCTGGCCGCCGGCTACATCGGTGCAGTAGGCGGGGTCCGGCGTACCGAAATTGAGACACTCGGCAGCGCAGAACCCTTGTGGATCATCAAGGGTAGTGAGAACGAGGCACTCAGTGTTGGCTGGACAGTCGGCGTTGCTATGGCATGGGCCACCCCACTCGGTGACGCCTACGGGCACAGAGGATTCGTCGGTGTCGGTATCCATGTCGGAGTCGGCGTCGGAATCCGTGTCCGAATCAGCATCCGAGTCGGTCTCCGAGTCGGTGTCGATATCTGTATCGGCATCCGAGTCCGTATCGACATCCGAACCGACATCTTCATCCAGACCATCAACGTGGTCACAACCAAGCATCATCACGGCAACAAACCCGATAACTGTGAAGCATCTCATCGCGCTCTCCTTCCAGGGGTGCCAGACACATTTGTATGTTCTAATGCACGAGGCATACCATGGCCGGGAAATCGAGTAGTTGGCTGAATAGGTGAGCGATTAACGCGTGTTAGACCTGTCGCAGCGAAAGTCAGGTGTGCCAGTCTGTGCCACAATCACAAGGGTGCCAGACACATTTTTCAGGGTCATTCTGCAGGGGCGTAACCGTAGCAGATAGTTGTACCGGCGCCGGAATCCACACAATCCACTCCGGCCGGGCAGTCAGTCGGGGTGTTGCAGAGAATCATGCAGTAGAACGGGGGCTCGAAGTTAACCCCGTCCGGACTCGATCCGATGCTGCAACCCTCCTGGCCGGCGGCCACATCGGTGCAGTAGATGGGGTCCGGCGTGCTGAAGTTGCAGCACTCGGCTGCGCAGAAACCCTGTGTTTCATCCAGGCCACCTAACATGATGCAGCTGGTGTTGGCCGGGCAGTCGGCCGGGACATGGCATGGGCCGCCCCAGTCGGTGATGCCTGCCGGCGCAATGCACTCGTCAGAGTCTGAATCCGTGTCAGCGTCGATGTCGGAATCCGAGTCAGAGTCCGTGTCGGTGTCTGTGTCGGCATCGGTATCTGTGTCGACATCCGAGTCCGTGTCGACATCCGAGTCCGAATCGGTATTCGGGCCGACATCTTCACTCAGGTCGTCGACGTGATCACAACCGAGCATCATCAAAGTCGCCAACCCGACAACGATACAGCACTTCATCGCTCTCCCTTTCGTTGTGTACGTGGGGATATTTTAGCATTGATCGCGAAAAGTGGTGGGAAAGAAACGCTAGGCTGAAGGTGTGGGCTCCTCGGTCACCGGTGCGGGTTCCTCAACAACTGCTGGGGTGGGCTCCTCGGCCGGCGCCTCAACCACGGGGCATTTGCTGCAGTCGCACTCATCCTCGGGAATTTCTGCGCCCACGATGTTGAAGTTGATGGACACCAGCAGGGTGTTCTGGATCTGCCAGTCTTCTACGAGCAAGGGCTGTCTGACGGCCTTGAAGGCGTAATCAACTGAGATCCATTCAGCCAACGCCACTCCCAGGATTGCCTCCAGCTCCACGTTCATCAACTCGACTCCGTCGAGATCGGTTTCGGCGTTGTGATACACCGGCTGCATGAACAGGGCGCCAAAGGAATATGTAATCTTTTTATCAATAATACCGGTAAAGGTTAATCCTAATTCTGGGCCTAGCTGGACTGAATCTTGAAGGGCGCGAAGCTCCAAAAGATCGGCCGTGGCGTCGTTGTCCTCGATTACATAACCGTCCCGTACGAAGGTCTCCCACGCGCCGAAACCGGCTCTTGCCTCCAGCCTCATCCTCTTGTTGGAGATAGGAGCCGCGAACAGGCCGAGGCTCTCCTTGAGGGTTGAGGGCGCAAACGCATCGGTGAGATCGATCTTGTTTCCGGCGCTCACAGTGTGCACGCGGTCATGGCCTGCGTCGATCACGTTACCGTCCGCGTCGATGGGATTTCCCGCATCGCTGAACTGAAGCTCTTCGGTCACGCCGAGCTTCAGGACATTGATGTCACCGGCGCGGATATCGTACCCCGGAAGCATGGTCGTGTTCACGCGGAACGAGACGAACGGCCCGAGCCAGGGGACGGAGGGAAGATGGTAGAGGTACGACGTCTTGAAGTCGATGGCGTCCAGGCTCTTGACTACCGCATCCGCGACCTCTGTGCGGGAGAATCCGAGCTGCATCTTGAGGCTGTTGAGCCACTCATGCTCGCGGTTGTCGCTGAGATATCCTATTCCGCTGTTGAGAAGGTAGCCGAAGTTGTAGATCACTCCGTTTGCGGTTCCCGGAACGTTCTTTGTTTGCCCAAGGGCGAAGTTGCCTGACAGTACCAGCAGGGGGTGCCAGCCGGGCTCGATCTCATCGTCCACGGCGGAGGCCTCCGTGGGAAGCATATTGTCGTCCGCGTCCTCGTCATCCTGTGCATTCGCGCCCGTTGACGCCAACGCGATGACGGCAGCAAGCAGGCTTCCAATAAGGATAAGTTCTCTTCGCATGTTGTCTCCTGTTAGTCCTCAATGACAGTTGAGAACAGTTCGTAAAAGGACTCGTCGGCGGGTGTCTTGAGGCGCTTCAGGTTCACGTAGGCCTTCTTTTTGCCCGAGTCTATGGTGACGATGTCTCTGTGAAAACCCACTGCCGGGTTTCGCTTGCCCTGGTGAAAGAGGCTGTCCCCCCAATACCCGGAGGGAACCGGGATATCCATCAGGTGCAGGAGGGTAGGCGCCAGATCCATTTGAGATGTCAGGGTGTCGTTATTGAATCCGGGTAGCTCCTGTGGCGAAAGCAGTATGAACGGGATCTTGCCAAGGGATGCTCTGGTGTAGCCGGGTATCGCGCGCGTGACAGCGTTGGGAGGGCAGGAGTGATCCGCGGTGATGACCACCAGAGTCTCCTCTGTGTACAGGCCCTTGTCCCGGAGGCGTTCGATAAATCTCTTCAGATCGTGATCGGTGTGGTGGACGGCTTTCATGAAATTTTGTGCGCGTCCGAAGGTCTTGTTGAAATTGGGTGGCAGAGCAGGGTACTTCAGGTGTTTGAAGTGCCGCTGCCCGTGGAGGGGATGGGTGTCGGTTCCGAGAGCCGAAATGAAGATCTTCTTGTTTCGGTTTTTGTCCAGGAAGTCCACGATCTCATCGTACAGAACGCGATCCTCCAGGCCCCAACCGTAGATGTATTTCTTGAGTTCGGGCCGTCGAAAGAAGTCCTCCCGCGCCTGGATCCGGTCGAAACCCCACTTTTTGAAGACGATGTTCTCGTTCGCGAAGAACTTTGAAGCGCTTCTGATGAAATGGTTCTCAAAACCGTTTTTTCTCAATATTTTCATGAGGGAGTTCCGGTCCCCCGTGAGTTTCTGAATGTTGTAATTGGGATGGCTGCTGTACAGGGCGGTCAACCCCTGCAAGGTCGGCGATCCCGACGTCATCATGTTGTTGAAGGTATGGGCACGGACCTTGTCGGAGCATAGCCAGGGGGTTACCGGGAGCTTCATTTCGGGGTTGTAGCAGTGCATGAAATCCAGGCTCAGGGACTCGGAGAAGATGATGATGACCCGCCGAAATTGCTCCAGGTTCAGATCCTCGTAGGCGCGTTTGCCTATGGGGAGATCGTATCGTCGGATCGTTTTCCCAAAGGGCTTGATGTCCGTGGATACGGTGTAATCTTGCGACAGAAGGTTGTAGGCCTTCATGTACTTGCGGTAGGTATCCGAGCCCTTCATGGTGTACAGGTTTTCAAAGAAGCCGCGCAGTACGATGTCGTTGACGAAGGCCGCCGCAGGGTTCTGGGCGCTATACTCGAGCTGAGCGTTCCTGAACACCATGATGACCTTGTCGAGGCGTTCGTCCGATTTCTTGAGATCCGATATGTGCCTGGGAATGTGGGACAATCCGATGGCCGCGCCGAGCAGGGTCCATCTTATAATGGCCTTCCACGAACAGGTGACGGCGATCCGTCTGATCGGGTACCGCAGGAGCGCCGCCGCTGCGACAAAGACGGCTGCAATCAGAATAGAGCGGACGCTCACGAAGCCGGCCAGACTGTACGGCGTGATGAGCGAGAAATGATGAAGCTCGAGCAAGGTGCTGCTGAAGTAGTAGACAAGGGTGTTCACCGCGATGAGGATCAGGTACAGAATTGAAAAGACCATTGATGGAACAGTCTTTTTGAACACTCTCAGGAGGAGCAGGTTGCCGGTGAAAAACACCGCAAAATCAAAAACGTACTTTTCGAAGAAGTAGAGGGCGACCGTATAGTCGGTTATCTTGAACTCGTGCTTGTAGAGCACAACGCTCATGAAGGTGAGTTGGACAACCGAATACAGGGCGAGAAGAGCGAAGAAAGGCCGGTTCGGAGACGGCTTGAGGAAAGTAAAGATCGCTCTCAACGAGTTGGTGAGCATGTTCATTTGATATGGACCGTGAATTTCGGTTCACTTATATTGAGTCTTCGTTTTCTGTCAACTTGAGCAAACTGAGGGACGCGTGTGAAACGAACAGTCCGAACGATTGCGTTGAGCTTTCCGGTCATGCTTGCGCTGACGGTTTACGTGGGCGATTTTCACAGGGATCCGTTCGAGACCACACCCGTTTTCTTCGCCATCCTGCTCCTGTGGGCCCTGTCCATCGGGCTTCTCTGGCGGCGCCCGGGGACGGAATCGAATAACGGGAGCGTTGAGACCGGCGATTCGCCCGACGCGGGGTTCTGGGCGAGGGGCGCGGTTGCGTGGTGGATACGGGGGGCTGCCGTAATAGCTGCCGGACTTCTGTGGGTTCTCCTGTCCGATCAGACCTACCAGGGCATGCGTCTCTATCCCAGGCTCGACACCGGTATTTACGTCGCTCTCGGGTTGTGCACCGCTTTACTTGCGCTGTTACTGGCGCGGCCCCCCAGGCCAATCATCGCCCTGGGAGTTCTTGTGGCCGCCGGTCTCGCCGTGCGGGCATGCGGACTCTGGCAGTGGGAGATCAACCCGGCGAGGCGCGATATGCTCGCCCTCGTCATGAGCGCGCTGGACACATTCCTGTCCGGCGAGAACCCCTACGGTCTTCATCAGATGCAGGTGGGCTCCGAGGTTCCGCTCACATACCCGCCCGGGCTCTGGCTCGCCCATCTCCCTCCCCATTTCCTGGGATTGGATATCAGATGGGCCGGTTGGCTCGCCGACGGGATCGTCGTCCTTGCAATAGGCGGGATCTGCATTCGCAACAAAATGAGATCCATCGGACCGCTCTTTCTCGCTCTAGCCGCCTATATCTTTCTTCCGGACATACACTGGAACGGTATCTACGCAGAGCCGAACGTGGACTGGGCGGTGATTGCCCTGCTGTGCGCGGCGGTTTTGTGGGGCCGACCGTTGCCTGCGGGAGGACTGATGGGGCTGGCGCTTGCCATGCGGCCGTTCAACCTGATCCTTCTTCCCTTTCTCGCGATCTGGCTCATTCGTCACCACGGAATCAGGGTAGCTTTTCGGGCCATGCTGGTCGCCGGCCTCGTCGCGGCGGCGTTCTTCACGCCCTTCGTGCTGGCGGATCCGGACGCCTTCTACGCGGGAACGGTTCGCTGGCTTCTCGACTACGGCCCCGCGCACAACAAGTGGTTCTGGGGAATGCTCGGCTGCTCCGGACAGATGTACAAACATCATCTGGCCGACTGGCTGATACCCGTGCAGCTGGGGGGGGTCGCCATTTTGCTGGGCCTGGCCGCCTGGAAGCTGAAGACCACTCGTGGCTTGATGGCATTCTGGGCAGTGGTCTACGCGGTGTTCGTGGCCTTCAACTCGATCATCTGGATGAGCTTCTGGATAGGGGTATGTGTCATTGCGATGGCCGGGACCGCCGCGACGGATGAAAAATGGAGCGAACCTGCCCGGCGAGGGCGAACGGTGGCGAAATCCCGTCGATGGCTGGTTTTTGAGGTTGGCGCCGCCGTCGTCGTGGCGGCATCGGCATGGTTGATCCTCGCGGCTCTCGAGAAACACTTCAGCGAGGATGGCATCGGAGAGACAAAGAAGTACGTCGCAGAGGAGATAGAGGCCGGCGATCTCGTGATTGATCGCAGCGGGTACAGAGTGGCCTTCATGAAGACGCCGTTTATCATTCGGTCCGGCGAGTTGCCGGCGGGAGTTGTACTCGCGTCGGATCCGTTTTCAGGAGTACTGCCTCGTCGAAACGCCATTTCCCCAATGGGATACGAGACAATATGGGTGGTTGAGAGGTACGGACTCTTTGGCGACTTTCGGGATCTCTATCTTGGGGCGGAAGGTAGCGGAGGGCCGTACGAGATCGGCCACGAAGAGAATTTCGGACGCTACAGGGTTCTTCGACTGGACAGAAAAGCAGGGGGAGATCGAATAGTGCTTTCCGACAAACCGGACCGCCTCATGGTCAGCGCCCGGACGGCAAAGAAGACAATACGTGGAGAATGGAGCGGCGATCGATGGTTGTTCGGGGGCAGGAACGGCTGGCGGAAAGTCGGAGCTCAGAAGGAAAGGTTCCGAAGAATTCCCCGAAAGCTGATATGGGCGCATCCGTGGAAGGATGGGGTGCTGAAGATCGGAACTCCGCTGAACGGATCGTGGAAATGGATAACATTGTATGGCGGCCTCAAAGACAGGGCGCCGAAATGGGGGAAGGCGCCTGTCATGGTTGTGGTCAAGGCGGACGGAGAAGTGCTCGGGGAGAAGATCTTTCCCAACGCGCCCGGGCTGTCCGGCAGATCGTTCGTGCTGCGCGCCGATGCGACGCAGGTTTCTTTTGAGATAAGCGCTTCAGACAACGCACGGCGGCATTTTCTTTTTGACGCGGTGTTCAGTAAATGAGCTTTGCGAGTGTGGTATCATTGAGATCGTGTTTTAATGGTCTGTATCAATTAAAGGATGGTGATAATGAGGGGTTATATCAAACACATTTTGCTCGCGGCCGCGTTTTTGACAGTCTCATTGACGGTGGACAACGCCTACGCCGCGGATACACCGCTTGTGGAAGACGGCCAGGGTATGGCGCCGAGCCTCTTTCGGCCCGCCGTGGACACAAAGGGACACTTCACAATTGACAGCACTCCCGTCCTTCCGCACCTGGCCATTTCCCTCGGCATGGTGCTGGATTTCGGGTTCCACGAGTGGGTTGCGGTGGAGCAGAATAACCTCGACCCATACAACAGGACGACTGTCGACAAGTATATCGCCACGAGGCTGTTATTCGACGTTGGGCTGTTCGACAGGTTGGTGATCGGCGCGCAGATTCCGATAATCATCCCCGGCGGCGACATGTACGACGGTTTAAACGCGGCGGGCGATCCTACCAAGACGGGATGGTCCAGCAAGGGAGCGTTCGGCGACATCGCCTTTCACGCCAAGATGCACATCACCAGGGCGAACTTGCACCTCATAGGAATCGGCGCGGTGATCCAGTACGAGGCTCCCTCGGGCAAGCCGCGGTTGTTGGGCGGCGATCCGGGCGGGGCGCTCTCCGGAAAATTGATCTTCGACATCGAGCCGGCCAGCAGATATCGAATGGCCATCAACGTCGGGGCCAGGTATCCCATCAAGGCTGAAGAGGACAATTACCTGCGAAACCTAAACGTGCCGGATCAGATACTGCTCTTCAAGTACGGCTCGACCCTCAACTTCGGGCTCGGCCAGAGTTTCGTGATGTGGCCGGGGCTCATGGATTTCGTGCTGGAGTTCTACGGGAACCAGCTCGTCTCGGAGTTCGGGAATGCCGCGTACACATCACTGGAAGCCAACGCAGGGTTCAAGTTCTACATGCAGGAGAGCTCCTACCTGATGGTCGGATACGCCCACGGTATTCCAACTGGGAAAACGAATTCGGGCTACGGTTATCAGAGCATGGAACACAGGATGTTCCTGGGGTTCGCCTTCGAGCCTTCCATCCCGGATCGCGACGGGGACGGCATCGGGGACGCCGATGATCAATGTCCCAACGATCCCGAAGACAGGGACGGCTTCCAGGATTCGGACGGATGTCCGGATCTGGACAACGACGGCGACGGTATCCCCGATCTCGAGGACGCCTGTCCGCTGGTTCCCGAGGACATGGACGGGGATCGGGACGAGGACGGATGCCCGGAGGATCCGGCAGATCCCACCGATGACAGGGACGGCGATCGAATACCGGACCTTGTCGACAAGTGTCCCGACGATCCGGAGACCTACAACGGCCTGGACGACGATGACGGGTGTCCCGACAAGGGTGACGTGGAGCTCACATCCGGTGTCATCAAGACCCTCAAGAAAATCTATTTCGAGTACAATTCCGACGTCATCAAGAAGGTGTCCTTCAAGATCCTCAACAAGGTGGCTGCGGCCATCAAGGCCAACCCCCAGATAGAACTCGTCGAGGTGCAGGGTCACGCGGACGAGCGCGGACCGGAACGCTACAATCTTACGCTCACCAAGAAGCGCGCCGCCGCCGTGAAGCGCTATCTGGTAAAGAAGGGGTTGCCGAAAAAGATGATCCGGTCGGTCGGATACGGGGAATACTGCCCCCTCAAGCAGGGTCATACCGAGGAGGCATGGGAGCAAAACCGGAGGGTCGAGTTCATAGTGCTCAAGATAAGTGGGCACCCCACAGGCGTAGATCCATCGTGCAAGCGGGCCAAGCGTAAAGGGATCACTTCCAAGCCCGTCAAGGCGACGCCCAAGAAGAAGGTGAAGCCCAAGAAGAAGGCGCCCAAGAAGAAGGGGACACCCAAGAAGAAGGCGCCCAAGAAGAAGGCAGCGAAAAAATAGGGGGGGAAGATGCGCCGCATCAGAACGTTCGTTGTATTCTCAACGATAGTATTGGTGTCACTCGGTTGCGCCCACGGTGGGGTCGGTGGGCAGATCTTGAACAGGAGCATGTTGCAGGAGGGCTCCCGGCCGCTCGCCTACCAGACCGCAGCCTTCGCTCGTACCTTCGAGACCAGCGCGTTGATGCAGTGGCAACAGACAATGCGCATGGTCAAGGCCGATGTCATCCCGTTCTTGCGAGCTGCGCGAGACGACAAGATAAAATTTCGAATAGAGGTCAACGAAAAGCTGATCGGCGAGACTATTGTTTACGATGTCGACCTCGTCTACATCAGGAAGGGCGGCAAGAAGGTGAGGGCCACCGCAACGACCGGTGAGCCGGAAGCGTTCGAGGCCCACGTCACAAAGATGGCAAAGGCGACCGGGTTGCCCCTCGAACAAGTGCGGTCTGCCCACATGGGATTGTACGCCATGGCCAACATGATGGTCGCCCTGAACGTCTCCTACGAGGCAATGAACGGGATGGCCTTCGCCCGTATCGCAATGGCCGAAAAGCTCAAGGCCGGCGAGCGGCAAATCGACTATTTTGATCCGAATCGTCCCGTAGAGGAAAGTCTTGCCGACGTGGATCTCAGCCTCTCGGTCATCGCCGCATTCAACAGGACAGTCCAGCAGTCGAGGGCGGAGGTGCTCGTGGCGACCACTCTGGCAGCCCAGTACGCTCACGAAGGTGTCCTCGAAGAGTTGGACTCGCTTTGTGACGCGGCCATCGTTCGTGGAGGTAATATTCCTCAGGCAGCCACCGCGGAGGAGTTCGGCGTAGTGGCACGCGCGCTGCCCGATCCAAAAGAGCTGGTGGATGAACTCATGGGAGATCTCGGTTTCGCCAAGGCCGTCTTCGACGTGGCCAAGGCGGTCGTCTCTCGCGATCCCAGAGGATTCCTGGACGCTGCCGCGAAGCTCGCGCCAAAGGACACCAAGGTTCGCACGGCATTGGATACGCTCGCTTCGGCGGCTCACGGCGATGTGAGGGCGGTGATCGACGGGGTCGCGGAACTGACCGGCAACGAGGAAGTGGTGGAAGACGTGAAAGCCAGACTGTCCAAATTCGAGGCGCTCAAACCGCTGGTGAAGGGAGTTGCGGGAAAGATCAGATAGGCTTGATTCTTTTGGTCAGGACGACATTTCCTTCTTGTCTTTTTTGTCCTTGTCCGCCGTTTCGGCTTCCGTTTCTTCGTCTCCCCCGAGTCCGGACTTGAAGTTCTTGATTCCCTCGCCGAGTCCCTTGCCCAGCTTTGGAAGTTTTGTGGCTCCAAAGAGGAGGAGTATGATCGCTATGATAATGATCCACTCCCAGAGGCCCGGCATGCCGATGAGGGGGATACTGGCTGCTTGTGAAAGCATCTGTTAGCTCCTTTTGTCTATCCTGACTGAGTGAAAGATATACTCTCATCAAGTGGTAGACAAGTATTCAATGGTTTCTGGTCTTCTTGGCGCGGGGGAGGGCGATCTTGTCCAGGATCCTGGATATCTTGCGCCTGGAATAGTTGATGCCTTTTTCGCGAAGCTCTCGTTCGATGGCGGAGACGTTGCCGCCGTGATTGTGGTACGCGTCTTCAACTATCATGTAGATGTCTTCCGTCGCGTCGACCGGCCGCCTGATCTCCGCCGTCGCTTTTCCCATTTCGTCGTATTCGGCCTCTTCGAATGACGGGTATTCTGTCTTGTAGCGTTCGGAGAAGATCTCGAAAATCGCTTCTGAGGGCTCGGTTCCCGAGGCGATGCGGGTTGCGATCCTGTCCGCGATGTCTATCAGGCCTCTCACGTTGTCTTCTTTGAATCCGTCCAGCATGAGCGATTCGTAATGGCTTGCGGTCAGGAGCGACAGCACCGGTCCGGCGGGCGAACCCGTTCGCTCGAGAGCTTTTTCCAGCACATGATCGAAGATGCTCGGGATGTCGGCCGGTCGGTCGGTCAGGGGAGGGATTGTAACCACTCTGAGCCTGGCCAGAAGATCTCTCGCGAGGGAGAAGGACGGCGGCGGTTCATTGGAGGCGAATACGAACCGCACATCCACCGGTGTTGTCTGCGTCTCGCCTATGTGGGCGAGCTCTCGGTCTTCTATTACTCGCAGGAGGCTCTTTTGAACCCTTTTTGGCAGGTTGTGAGCTTCATCGAGGAACAGCACCCCCTTGTCGGCCTTTTCGATGTAGCCGGGTCTTGCTTCCACATTGGAGAAGACCTTCTGTCCGACGCCGAACAGCGTGGCGGCGGCCTCTTCCTGCGACGAGAACCTGGCCGCGTTCTGAATGACGAGCTTTTTCCCTGTGATCTCCGCAAACGCCTGGGCCGCGAGTTCCTTGCCGGTGCCGGACGGTCCCGCGAGCAGCAGGCTGCGGCCCGACATGGTGCCTTCGAGGAGTTTTCTCGCCAGCACGGCGGTGTGAAACCTGCCCGCTATCCCGAAGTTATCGGTTTCCCGAAAAGAGAGGATGTCGCCGCCGTCCGAAAGGAAGACCAGGATGGTATTGCCGGCTCGGATTATCGCCCGGTCCGGCAGTTTCTTGGCCTTCTTGATGAGCTTGCCGTTCAGGTAGGTGCCGTTCTTGCTGCCCAGGTCTTCTATCTTGCAGCCTCGCTTGTAGCTCGTTATTGAAAGGTGGTTTCTGGATGTGTTGGCGTCCATTATCTGGAGATCCGAGCCCTTTTCCCTGCCGATGACAATGGAATCTCCGATGGCGATGCGATCCGCGCCCGCAGCAATGGACGGCGCGTGGGCCACCAGTACGACCGGTTCGGGCTTGGCCCCGGTCGCGCCGAAGATTACATCTTTGTATGTGCTCGTGTGGTCGCCGCCCATGGGTCGGATATATAGATGACGCCGGCCTTCATCAAGTGTTTTGAGCCCGCAGGGCTTGCGCGACGCGCATCGTGGCCGCGGGTTTTATACCCGCGGGATTGAGAAGGGCTATGGGAATAGGGCTCGATCAGGACTGAACGGCCTGGATGATCGGTTCCGGTTGCTCCGGAACGATGATGGGCTGTACGGCTTCGACAGGTGTATCGGTTGCGCCGTTGCCGTTCTTTGTCGTTCGGCGGCGGTTCTTCCTGCCCGAGAAGAGGCTGGGATAGTTCTTGAGGCGGGACGGCTCGTCACGGAACGCGAACGCGGCAGCGGCGCGGATGTCGTCGATGCCCCTCCTCAAGTACTCGAAAGCACCGTTTCTTACGGCGCGCAGTTCTTCCAGCTCGTTCACGTTTACCTGCGGGCTCACGATCTCGATGATGCGCAGGGCAAGAGACCTCGCCTCGTCGATCTCCTCCCTGGAAACGTTGCAACGATCCTTGATCTCATCCCAGTTGTTTGAGAACAGCACCGATACCGACAAAAGGTCGTCGGCCCTGTTGAGCGTGCCCTTGCCAGCGCGCAGATCCGCGACGATCTCCTTTCGATCCGGGTCGTTTCCGAACACGTACTCGGCGTCCCGAATCAGTTTTTGCCATGCCCAGCGGGCTCGTTCCATCAGCTCCCGACCGGGTCTCTTCCCTTCCACACCCTGCCTTAAAAGGACATCGGCCTGCCAGAGTCCCTTGATGCGATCGATGAGATCGTCATATGTCTTTAGCAAAAACCCCTGCGGCGAGAACAGGGACGCTATTCTTTCGCGGTCTTCTGTGAATGCCCTCAGGATACGCATTGAGAGCGCCACCACGTACACAATGCTCGCGATGTACTTTCGAACCTCGTGCTCCGGGATCGCCGTCACCTCCGGCAATATACTCTGCAACGACTTATCCAGGTCCTCGTCCTGGAAATCCTCTTTTTGCACCTCGTTCTCGGCCGCCTCGATCTCTTCCTTGGTCTGTTCCTCGTGACACATGGTCTCGTCTCCCTTCTCTGTTCCGGCTGTTAACTTTCCAATTGTTTCTTCCATCTTTCATCTCCTCTACTTTGGATTTGGCCGCCCTTGTGCGGCTGTTGATGCGCCGCTGCATTGGAAGAAACGTGCCAGCATCCGCTGTTGACCGGATTTTTCGCCGAACAACCCTTGATCATTGCTTATTGGGGGAAACCGACGATATCACCGGAACATGGGAAAGAGCCCGAATGTCTAAATATTGAGAACCTCCCTTCTCAATGTTGAGAACCCCCCGTCTCAATGGGGAGCGGTGACCTGCTCGATAGCGAGCGGTGAACCTCTCTCGTCCCGCGCCCTGATGAGGGCGCGGTCAGGATGACCTACGTTCCCGTGAACTCAGGAAACCAACGGTCAAGCCCAGCGGGCTTGGGAAGATCCGCGAATTGACTGCGCTCGCAATCGCTCCCTCCGTTGAAAAACCCCAGGGCGAACCGAGTTTCGCAGACCATGAAGAGAGTTCCCGCGAGGCCACTTCACCGAGCGAGTGCTTGCACTCGCTCTCACAAACACAACGAACCGCTGGAAATTACTTTAGGGTAACTTTTTTCTTCTACCTTTCCCCAGCCGAGGGGGAAACCTCTGAATGGTCGAGGACTGTCTGAGGTTCGCCTATTAGGAATAGTCGAGGACTGTCTGAGCGAGGCAAATAAGGCAGGAACTGTACGAATCCGAGCGAACCCAGAAAAAACAGCGTTCCCGCTCGCAAAATGCGCAGTAGCTTCCCAAAATTTCCGACATCGAGCCACAAGGATTCTCGTTTCTGAAGAAATTCCCCATTGGGCAACGTGAGAATTCCAGGTTGTTATAGAAATTCCCCATTGGGCAACGTGGAAATTCCAGGTCGAAATAGAAACTCCCCATTGGGCAACGTGGAAATTCCAGGTTGATGAAAACATTTCCTAGAGCGGCTGGGAAAAAACCACGTTTTTGAATAATTCCCTTAGAGCGGCTGGGGCAAAATCTCGTTTTTGAAAAATCCGCACGTTGGGAGACGTGGAAATTCTACGTTGACGAAAACATTTCCTAGAGCGGCTGGGAAAAAAACTCGTTTTTAAGAAATTGGCGCGTTGGGTGACGTATTCCAGATAGGTTCGACATGCGCGTTCCATGAGGTTATTGTGAAATTTCAACTGATGACGATGTGGGAGGGGCAATGACGCTCGTTCCATCCCTTTCGGAGTTCTGATGTCAAACGATGTAGTCGCATTCATCGATAGGTGGTCCAAATCCGAGGCTGCCGAGCAGAAGAACAAGGATCTGTTCCTCACCGAGCTGTGCGACGTTCTCGGAATCGGTCACCCGGATGCTGCCGGTAACCAATTGAAGGCTTAAGTTTTGCAGCCATTTTGCCACCCCGTCATCATCGATAACAGTGATTCGCTGATACAGTCTGTAACCAAGGATTCTGAGAAGTGAGTTCAGAGGTCATCTATGGCTGATAGAAATTGGGGGAAGATAACAAGCGGCGCGATGTTCGAAGCGTTGGCAACCACGCTTGTTTTTTTTGAAGACTCTAAAGCTGCATTGTTTGGGCGACAGGGCAAAGATGGTGGCCAAGACGCGCGATCAGGCGATGGAACCCTCGTTTATCAAGCGAAGCACCACGAGGACGAATCTGCTTCAAAAGCAATAGCAGATGCCAAAAAAGAAGCCTCCAAAATCTCCGAATATCGCAAATCCGGCAACAGCCGATACGAGCAGTGGAAGGATATCACCCACTGGCGTTTGGTAACGAACGCGACCTTCAATTCAACAGATTTTCAGCGATGGAAAGACGAGTTAGTTCCTGTCTTCTCAGCACTGAATCTGGATATTGACTACTGGGAAAGGGCCGATCTTAATGCACTTCTGGATAAGTACCCCGAGGTCAGCAATTCCTACTTTGGAGATACAACACGAACCGTCCTCACTCTCCCAGAAGTTCGAGAGAAACTGCCGCAAAGCGAGCCCTACCTACAACGTGCTGAAATCGGGAAGTGTTTCGGTCGTGAAATTGAAGTAGAGAAGATTACGGATTTTCTCTCCACAGAAAAACAATTCCTTCTGGTCCACGGAACGGGCGGTATCGGTAAAACCCGGCTAGTCGTTGAAGCCGGCGAAAAAATCGCTGCTGACGGCGCTTGGCAGGTCTTATGGGCAAATATCACGACCATGGAGATGTCCGACGCTTGGTTTCAAGGGATCGTCCCAGAGCGTCGAACTTTGCTCATCGTCGATGAACCAGAGACCGACCAAATCCTGAAACTACTTACAGAACAGCTGGGAAGTCATGTTGGACGAGCGGCAGGTTGGAAAGTGTGCGTAGCTGTGCGCTCCCCCAAAGATCCCGTCCTTCGTTTTCTTCGGGGACCACGGATAAAACGCCAGGTAGACGAATTGCCTGTGGTTGAGTTGTCGACACCTTCGGCTGAAGAGATGTGTTTCGATTTGCTTTCGTCTGGAAAGCTGAATAGTAAGCCCGAGCCCTGGCGCAAGAACGCCGCGCAAAAACTATCGAAACTGTTTTCACAGCATCCCATTTGGCTGACCCTCGCAATATATCTACTGGAAAGTCATGGAGACCTGTCCCAAGTTCCCACAGAGGCAGAAGAGGTGGCTGAGGAATACCTCAACGAGGTGGTTAACCAGCAGAACCAGTTCCCACGTGATCAAATTCGGTATCTGCTTCGTTGGATATCGCTGATTGGCCCGGTAAACAGAGAGGATCCTGCCTCGATCAATCTCCTGAGAGAAGGCAGTGGAGTCGACACAGACACCAAAACAAAACAGCTGCTTTCTAATCTAATCGACCGTCGCGCTATAGTGGAACGCGGAGCCAGAAAGCGACTGCTTGAAATCAAACCGGATGTTCTGCGAGACCATCTTCTGATGAAGTGGTTATCGGTTGACCTTGGTCACGGCGACCAGCCTGTAATACCGTCCGATGATGCTAAAGGACTGATAACCGCAGTACTTCAGTCTGTCTTGAGTGGCACCGTCAGTTCCACCAACCGGTCTGTGTTAACCGCTGTAGCTCGCACGGAGATGATTCTAGGACTTTCGAATAATCCCGTACCGCTGCTAAGTCCATTCTTCGAAGGAATTCAAGAGAAGCTATCACAGATAAAGGCACCCATCGGGCAACTAGTTGCCGAAGTTCTTATAGATGTAGCAGCAGTTCGTCCTTCAGATACTGTGTCCCTATGCAGCAGTCTTCGTGCTTCTTCGCTAGATGCAGAAATTGTTGAGGGCCTCCTGCGTAGCCGCGAAATCACTCAAAATGACGTCGTTTTGGCGCTTGCATGGGCCGTATATCACGCCGCTTTTGGTGCACAGACAGAAGATGAGAGGACACAAATTCTACGCGAGTTGTGCGACTTGTCAGAGGCCGAAGCCGACATCGGTAGTCAACTGCCCAGAGGCCTTCCCAACGATGGGAAACGGGCCGGACGGCTTATCGGACGTACACTGGAGGGTAGCCCTCACTTCTGGGGTGACTTCCACGCCGCAGCGCAGGTTGTCGGATTGGAGCTTCTTGATCGCGTCAAGTTTAAATCTCTGACATCGACTCTTGCAAGTGTTCTGGAGTCTCTAATAATACCCGCAATAGCGGTTGAGCGACACGTAAGCTGGAGCGACGATCGGGCAATACATTGGAACAAATACACCATTGGTCCGGGCCAACCCGCGTGGGAAACACGCGTTTCACTGGTTCAGCGGATGAAGGAGCTTCTCGAAGACGAAAACTTACACATCGATTCTAGAATAGTTCTGTGGAAAATAGTTTCGGAAGCGCACGCTACCGTCAATCGATGCCTACTCCAGGGAGAAAAGGCGGAAGGTGAGTTTCGCTCCATACTTTTGGAAAACCTTACTTGGGCTAAGGGTACTCTAGGAGGAAGGGAGAATAAACTGGAAGAACTGTCTGCCGCACGTGCACTGTGGGTTTGGCATATCCAGTTTGAGAAAGACGACGAACTAAAAAAAGCAGCTAATAACTTGGAGGAACTCTACAAAGGCGACAGTTTAGCAATCGAGTTCGAGCCTTTACGGCGGCAAGGAAGCAGTAAGCAATCGGATGACGCGGCTGTTTCCAAGGCCATGCTTCTTTTGAAAGAAGAGGACGAGAAGTCCATCAGCGCTTTTTTTGACAGAGCCCAACGATTTTTCAGTGCACGGGATCTGCCTCTGGTACAAAGTGTTGCGTGGCGTCTCGGAGAGCATGCCCAAGAGAATGACGGCGTTCGCTCGTTTGTACGGAATACACTCGCAAGATCGGATGATACCCCCAGGAAGAAATTCGCAGTGGTAGCCGCACGCCGATGGACAGAAAAAATCAGAGAGACCGAGAAAGAAACTACTTTAGATTACATAAAAGAACTTCTTGATAACTGCTCCGATGATAGCACTCGAATCCTTCTTCTGGGCGGGATCTACGCTCACTACGCACCCGCACGAAAAATTGATGGTATCTCCGTTGCGGAACTGGAATTTCTAAGACCTATTGGTGATCTTTTCCTGAACAACGACAGAGGCCCATTGTTCATCACCATAATTTCATGGGCGATAGAGCATGACTGGGAGGGCCTTTGCGACACCCTGGAAACAGCGCTTGATAAAATACCGACTGAACAGATTGTCTCTGCGGTTCATGTACTCGTTGAGTCCATGTACTGGACATTCCGCGAAAGGGACCCATCCGAATTTCCAAAGAGCACTGTTCCGTGGATGATGGACCAATTGCTGAGAATTCCCGACCTCGATGGTATTGATCATATGGTTTCATGGTATTTCGAAGAAATCCTGAAACTCCATGGCCGAATGCCGGTCACGTGGTTACTCAAGATCCTTACAAGTAGGCGGGATCTAGAGGTGGAAAGAGGATATAGCAATTTTCACGCAATAGGCCATCACTCACGCCCAAGCCGATACGTCTTACCTATCACCGCCGCACAGGTCAGTGTTGCAGGGACGATAGAGGCGGTGAAAAATATCGTCGATTTCGTCGATGATTCAACTACCGTCGGCTACGATCTGCCTAGTATTCTCCACGATGTCGATCCAGAAGGACACGTACTTCCGCATGAGTTGGTCAAACGGATAGAGTCAGCAACCGAAAAAGACGACGTATACCGACTGGCGAGAATTGGAGGCATGTACGAAACGGGTAGTCAAGTGTGGAGAATAATAGCGAAGCCGGTTCTTGTGTTCTCAAACAAGCTAACCCCCG
The DNA here is from genome assembly GCA_030595125.1 of Deltaproteobacteria bacterium. Lineage (GTDB taxonomy): Bacteria > Myxococcota_A > Polyangia > JAAYKL01 > JAAYKL01 > JAUVAN01. Next base: position 25,843 of record JAUVDV010000035.1, on the reverse strand, counting down.
AAGAACGGTATTCACCATTCCGCGCTTTAACAGATCAAGGTTCGAAGTCCTGGTCCAGCACACGTGGTGAAGTGCCTGAGTTGTTCATTGAAAGTGTCCGCACTGCCCAACAACTTCTGGATGACGAAGAGGACCCCGTATTCCAACCATTCTGGGTCTGGAACCTTGAAGTGGCAGAGGCAGAACTCCGAGACCAAAAAGAACAGGCGAAGGAGGATCGAGGGGAATGACCAAATCTCTAGAAGAACGGCTTAATGACGCTAAAGGAAAACTCCGCGAAGTTGACGAAGCGCTGGGAAGCCAGCGCGGCGACATGTCAGAGAAGACCTGGGAATCTTTTCGTAGGATTGTGTCATACCAAAACAGTATTGAACATTGGCTTGCCACCCTTGATGCTCGGGCGGATGCTTTTCATTATTTGGACCGCCTCGAATTGAATGTCGATAGCGAAGGTCGCGTTCTTTTGGGCACAATCTCAGTGAAGTTTAGGCACGCACGTTTCATCGGTGTGCAAGCATATTTAACTTCAATGTGGGCACTCGCTGATAGCCTTACTGGCATGGTTGGGCAGGTAGTGTGTACTCGGGAAAAATGCAGTAACGACCGGGAACTTCCTAAACTCGTACCCAATTTCATTCGGCGTAAATCTGCAGCGGAATCCGTTGCCGCACCGTTCTTTCACTCCCTAAGAGAATCCTATGGTTGGCCGATCAGTGTCCTATATGCAATCCGTAACCATTTCGTTCACGATGCAGGATACGCAAATGGTGTCGATTTCTTTCAGAGTTCCCTTGCATCCTCTGCTTTTGGAATCTCCGAAGGAGGGTGGGAGAGAGTCGAGAAACAAGCGATGGACGACGGTGTTACATTCATTAATCATAGGGGCGGTGAAGGATGGTTGGCCGAACCCCGCGATGATCTTCGAACTGTTTTCCGAGAGTGCGAAATACAACTGGATGACGCTCTAGGTATTCTGGTCGGTTCTGCATGTGCCGCACTGCGATCACACTTGGCCTTTTTTCAAGGACAGGAATAAGAGCGTCCGAGGACGCTACTCTCCACTTGGCATATGCCCCACCCAGATGACACGATCTTGTACCTTGGATCTTTCACAATCCATTGCATCACAGCCCCCCAGGTTCTATCGTCCTCCTCATGGAAGATGCGGAACGGAAAGCTCAAATAGAACTCGAGGATCGTCTGTCGTTGCTGGCGCGAAGGTTGCCTTCGCTGGTTGACGCGCCGGGATGCTCCCCGAAGGACTGCGACGAGTCGCCCGAGACGATGAGCCAGGAGTTTCCCCGGTCGAAGAGGCTGGAATCGTGTATAGTTACAGTTGAGTAGTTGTGACGCAACAGGAGGTGATCGGGATGCGGGAGATAGAAGGAGTATATGACGGCGAGACAGTAAGGCCGCTTGAGAAACTCGACGTCAAGCCCAACACCAGGGTCATCATCATGTTCCCCGTCGACAAAGAGCGCTCCCGCGCTGCTACGGCGCAAACCCGGCTTGAGGATGTCGCAGGCTGCCTATATAACGATGGTCCGGCCCGGACGCTCGATGATATGGAGGCCGCCATCGAGCGGGGCGCACGGGAGCGCCGGTCATGATCGCCGTGGACACCAATGTTGTCGTTCGTCTGCTTACCAGGGACGACGAAGGACAGTTCAAGCGTTCGGTTCAGTGCTTCTCCGAGGGTGCGGTCTTCCTCTGCGAGACCGTGCTTATCGAGACCGAATGGGTTCTGCGCTACGCGTATTCCTTCTCTGCTGCGGATATATCGGGCGCATTTCGATTGCTCATTGGGCTTCCCAACGTTCGGCTATCCGATCCGAAAAGGGTATCATTGGCGTTTGACTGGCACGAGAGTGGCCTGGACTTCGCCGACGCTCTGCATCTTGCGGGTTGCCAGCATACGGACAGAATGATGACCTTTGACCGACGGTTCGTAAGTCGCTCGGACGGCCTTGGCCTCTGTCCGGTCGTCGAGCCTCCAAAGTAAGCAAATTGTACAAGCGATGAAAGAAGCGCGCGCCACCTCCCAAATTGCCGCCGACTTTCAGGTTGGCCCTGCACCATACCAAGCCCAACCCCACTCCCCATTGCATCACAGCCCCCAAGGCTCTATCGTCCTCCCCATGGACGATGAGGATCAGAAAGCCGAAATGGAGCGGCGGGATCGGTTGTCGCAGCTGGCGCGGAGGCTTCCGTCGCTGGTTGACGCGCCGGGGTTGGCTCCTCCGATGGACGCGTTAGCGCTGGCGCGCTGGGCGGCCGACAAGCCGTGCAAAACATAGTCCGCAGGACTTGTCCTATGGACATCGTTGCCGTGGGGTTCACCCCGCGGTAGATAGAGATCCTCACTTCAACAGGCAGCACCGTTTGTACTTCTTGCCGCTGCCGCAGGGGCAGGGGTCGTTTCGATTCGGCGTGCGCTCTACCTTGACGGGTTTTATCTCCCCCCTCTTTCCTCGTTCCTGTTCGATGAGGACGATCGTATCCTCGGGCTTCCACGGCACATAGACGTGACGGTAGTAGTCGTGAGGAAGGTAGAAGTCCTCCGCATCGCATCGGGCCAGCCAGGGCGTAATGGCAAGACAGAAGTCCAACAGCTTGGGGTATTCGGAAAAGTTGTGCCGCCCGTTCACCACGAATGCAAAGGCCAGATCTTCGGGAACGTCAGCCTGCTTTTCCCATGCGTAGGGCGCCGGCAACTCAAAGTCAGAGTCCCGATGTTCTTCGAAACATAGCTTCCGAACAGAGTCCACCGACCACCCGTACGATTTGTCAGGCTCCATCAGCGAAGTGGCGACCACGTTCATGGTATGTTCAAGATCCAACTTCACAAGGAAATTGCGAACATCGCGATTGTAGTTTTTGAGAGTGTCGGCAAGCCCTTTCAGGATTTCAATCACCTTTCCACGGGTCTTGCCGTGGCGCAATCCCATGACGACCAGGCCCATGAAAGCGAGCACCCATTCCTCGTGAAACTTCGGCTCGATGAATATGCGCTTCAACTCGGGCAACATCGTCTTGCCCATTTTTCCGATGAACCAGACGAGCCGAAGCAGCATGGCCATATCGCCGGTGTACAACGGCACGGCAAACGAACGTACAAACATCCCGGCTCTGTCCGCAAAGGGCCCCTCGATCCCGCTCGGACCGCTCATGGAAGCCAGGAGGGCCAGGTGGCCGATGGCCCGGTACTCCCCATCATGTCTCTTGAGGAGCGGTCGATCCTTTTTGGTGAAGCGCTTGCGCCTGAGCAGCACTTTCGTGCTGTCGATGACGTTGATCATGAACTCGAGGAGCTTGTCGAAAAATGCCAATTTGAGGGCCGGCTGCATGGCCGAAATGGCGAGCATCTCCTCCCGGGTCACATCCTCGCCCTTGCTCGCGATTCTCGCAAAGAGCTTTTTCAGCTGGTGTTTTTCTCCCACCAGGGATTCGGCCAGCTTGCTGCGACGCCGGTACTCCTCGTTTTTTTCTATATAGGTCAGGAGCCGGGAGTGATTGAGCAAATAGAGACCGCCGATCTTCATCCCCTCGCCGAGGCAGGTCACGAACCGGCCCTTGCGGGAGGCTACGATGTACGGACCCAAGTCGGCCTCGTGCAGGGAAACCGCAACCCGATCGAATTCCTCGGGAATGGTGAGGCTACGGAAAACGAATCGAAGCACCTCCGGATCGTTGTAGAGCTGCAGGGCCAACTCCGCCTGGGCTCCCGAGGCCCGATCCAGGCGCTTCAGGAAGTGAATCGCGTGCCCCCCCCGGTCCTCGGCGCGATACTGGGCCGACCGGTCGGTCGAGTCGGAGACCTCAGGTACTGTGAAGTCCCCGAGGGACTCGAACATCTTGGGTTTGTCAGTCGGCATCACTTCAGATCAGGGCGATTACATGGAATCGCCCCTACTAGCACTCGGGGCCGTTGAAGGTGTCGTTGTTGGGATCGAGGGGCTGAACGGCGTTGGAGTCACACGAATGCTCGTCCTCGTCGCAGTCGGTGAGGGAGAGCACGTCGGCGCATGTGTTTCCGCTGTCGAGGCGCAGTAACCTGAAATACTTGTGCGCGGCGCACCCGTCTTCATCGACGGTGGCGGAGCTGCTTGCGCAAAGAGCCTGTGTGGCCGCCAGGACATTGGTCTCGGAGCCGTCGTTGATATGGGTTCCCGTGATCGTGTCCGCGTCCGAGACCTCGCCGTCCAGCTGGGTCCATGAGCGGGATACGGCGTAGATATCGCAGTTGAGAATACCCGCCGCTTCCATGTGCGAGGTGATTCCAGGATGGTTGTCCTCGTCCATATCGCAGTGGGAGTCGGTGCATGCCTGATCGCAGGAGGTGGAGTCGGGATCGGCCGCAGGTCCCACCGGCAATGGGCCGCCCTGCACGTCGCAGAGGTTTGCGCCCCTCACGGTGAATACCAGATCCGAATTGAACTCGGTGCCGGCGCCGCTTCCGTCCACGGTAACCTGGCGCACCACTGCAGGCATGTGATCCACGGTTTGCTGAGGAATCGATACGACCGGATGGATGAGCCCGTCGTGCGTCTTGACCTTGACCATGCACGGGGTCTCGGTGAGTGTGAGGTTGCCGGCGCCGTCGGAGGTTATCTCCACCAGTTGCCAGCCGCGCGTGGATGACCACTGATCTCCGATGCCGATGATGCCCGTCTGGGCCACGATAGCGCCGACGGACAGGCCGCCCCAGAAACCCACGAGGCCGGCGCCCGGGTCGTCATCGGAATCGGAATCCGTATCGGAATCGGAGTCTGTGTCCGAATCGGAGTCCGCGTCCGTGTCTGAATCAGCGTCGGTGTCCGTATCGCCGCCGCCGCCGGTGGATTCGTCTCCGCAAGCGGGCAGGGTGGCGAGCCCGAGGGCAAGCAGCATGAACAGTATGTATTTCATGGGGGCCTCCTTCGTTGGGAGAAGGCAGTATACCACGATTTGGATTGTCCTGTTTTGTGTCCCGCGGGTGTAAAACCCGCGGTCAGGATGCGCTCCGCGCAAGCCCATCGGGCTTTATTCATCCTGACCGCGCTCTATTCAGGGCGCGGCATTATTTGATCACTTCGAGGCGTTTGCCGACGGCTTCGAATGCGTCGATGGCTCTGTCGAGGTGCTTCTTTTCGTGGGCCGCAGAGATCTGGGTGCGGATGCGGGCCTTGTCCTTGGGAACCACGGGGTAAGAGAAGCCGATCACGTAGATGCCCTCTTTGAGCATCTCGTCTGCGAAACGACCGGCCAGAGCTGCGTTGTAGAGCATCACCGGCACGATTGCGGTTTCGCCCTTGAGCACGTCGAAACCCAGTTTTTCGAGCCTGGTGCGGAAGTAATCAGTGTTCTCCATCAGCTTGTCGCGGTGAGCGGTGGTCGCCGAGAGCATCTCGAAGGTCTTGATGGCTGCCGCGGTCAAAGCCGGGGTCAGGGTGTTGGAGAAGAGGTACGGGCGCGAGCGCTGGCGCAGCACTTCGACGATTTCCTTGCGACCGGTGGTGTATCCGCCGGAAGCTCCGCCGCAGGCCTTGCCGAGGGTGGACGTGATGATGTCCACGCGTCCCTGAACGCCGCAGTGCTCGGGGGTGCCGCGGCCGGTCTTGCCGATATAGCCGGTGGCGTGAGAGTCGTCCACCATCACCATTGCGTTGTACTTCTCCGCGAGATCGCAGATCTTGTCGAGCTTGACCAGGTAGCCGTCCATGGAGAACACGCCGTCGGTGGCGATCATGCGGCGGCGCTTGTCCTGGGTTTTCTTGAGGATCTCCTCGAGCTCTTCCATGTTGGAGTTCTTGTAACGATGACGCTCGGCCTTGCACAGGCGGATACCATCGATCACCGATGCGTGGTTGAGTTCGTCAGAGATGATTGCGTCTTCCTTGGTGAGGAGGATCTCGAACAGGCCCGTGTTGGCGTCGAAACAGGAGGAGTAGAGGATGGTGTCCTCGGTGCCGTTGAACTTGGAAATGCTGTCCTCGAGCTTCTTGTGCAGGTCACCGGTGCCGCAGATGAAACGCACCGATGCCATGCCGAACCCGCGCTCGTCGAGGGCCTTCTTGGTAGCGTCGATGATCTCCTGGTTGTCGGCCAGACCCAGGTAGTTGTTGGCGCAGAAGTTCAAGACCTCTTTGCCGCCAACCGTGATCGCGGCGCTCTGCGGAGATTCGATGATGCGCTCGGCTTTCCACGTTCCGGCTTCCTTGATGGCGTTCAACTCGGATTGGATTTCGCTTTTGTATTTGTCGAACATTTTTATCACCTCCGACGCCCTGTTGTTGCAGGGCAAAGGGTTGTTTACATTTCGGAAAGGCAAGCTAACAGCTGTACTCGAAACGGGCAAGATGTTGTTAGAGCCTATCTCGGTAGGCTCCTGGTCGAAACAGTCTGTACAAGCCTTCCGCCAAGTTGTAGCTTACCCGCGAAAGATCACAACGGCCGCGCGGCCGATAACACCCCGCAATGAGGTGCAATATGGCAAAAGAGATCAAGAACATCCTGGTAACCGGCGCTGTAGGTCAGATCGGTTCGGAATTTTCACTCGCTCTTCGCGAGAAGTACGGCAACGACAATGTCGTGGCCACCGGACGCAAGACCGAGCCTTCACCCGAGCTGCGCGATTCGGGCCCATTTTACTTCATCGACGTTTGCTCGCGCGATTCAGTTGAAGAGATCGTCAAAAAGCACGACATCGACACCATTGTCCACATGGCTGCCATTCTCTCCGGAGTAGGGGAGAAGAACCCCGCGCTTGCCTGGGACGTGAACATGAACGGTATGATGAACGTTCTGGATGTCGCCAGGGATCACAAAATGGTCCAGGTGCTGATCCCCTCGTCCATCGCGGTCTTCGGCCCCGGCACACCTCTGGAAAACACGCCCAACGACACGGTGCTCAAGCCGACAACCATGTACGGTGTCACCAAGGTCTGCGGCGAGCTCCTGTGTGATTACTACGTCAACAAGTATGGCCTCGATGTCCGTGGCTTGCGCTACCCCGGCATCATCAGCGCCGAGACTCTTCCGGGCGGCGGCACTACCGATTACGCTGTGGCCATCTATTACGAAGCCATCAAGAACAAGAAATACAATTGCTTTGTCAAGGCGGATACCCGTCTCCCGATGATGTACATGCCCGACTGCATCAAGGCCACCATGGATCTGATGGAGGCACCTTTCGACAACCTGAAACATCACTCCGATTTCAACGTCGGCTCCATGAGTTTCGATGTCATAGCTCTGGCAAACGAAATCAAAAAACACATCCCCAAGTTCGAGGTTACATACGATCCCGACTTCCGCCAGGCCATAGCCGATTCCTGGCCGTCGTCCGTGGACGATACCGCCGCTCGCGAGGAGTGGGGCTGGAACCCCTCATGGGATATCGAGTCCATGACCAGGGATATGCTCGAGAAACTCGGCAAGCGTCACAAAGAGGGCAAGCTTTAGCCTGCACAATTCAAAGCGCGAGGAGCGCGAGGAGCATAAGAACATGACCGAGCAAAAATCCACAAACATCACCTGGCACGAGCAGAATGTCACCACCGAGGATCTTCAGAAGCTTCACGGGAACAAGGGCGCCACAGTATGGTTCACCGGCCTGTCCGGCTGTGGAAAGTCGACCCTGGCCAACGCCGTTGCTGCCATGCTCCACGAGATGAAGGTTTCCACCTACGTACTCGACGGAGACAACGTCCGCCACGGGCTCAACAAGAACCTGGGATTCTCCGCCGAGGATCGGGAAGAGAACATTCGCCGCATCGGCGAGGTGTCCAAGCTCTTCACCGAGGCCGCGATCATCAACCTGACCGCGTTCATCAGCCCGTACAAGGTCGACCGCGACAACGCCCGCGCTCTCCAGCCCGACACCTTCATCGAGGTTTTCTGCGACGCCGGCCTCGAGGTTTGCGAGAAGCGCGACCTCAAGGGGCTCTACAAAAAGGCCCGCGCAGGTGAGATCAAGGGCTTTACGGGGATCGACGATCCTTACGAGGAGCCGGAAAACGCGGAGATCGTCGTCGACACCGGCAAGCTCTCCATCGAAGATAGCGCCAAGGTAGTCATGGACGAGCTGAAAAAGCGCGGACTCATAGGCTAGCGAGGCTTGATGCTACCGACCCTCATCGGTGCTGCTCAGGTCCACCGAGAAGCTGATTGAATCCCAACAAACCACCTTGCCGTTGGTAACGATGTCGTTGTCCTCGTTGACCTCCCTCAGATAGACGTCGGTCATCTCGGCCGTGAACATTCCGTTGACGTCGATGGAGGTGATATCGATGTCGCCTTCGTAGGCCATGTAGCGTGCATCCTTGCCGACCAGACTCCAGTCGTCACTTGTGTCCCAGGTGATGTTTTCGTCGAGGAACAGGCAGTACCAGCAGGTATCCCAGCTCGAATTTCCCCCGGTGAAGCTGGCGGTCTCCGGTATCATCGGCGCGCTGTAGCTCTCCCACGCGGAGAAGTCCATGTACCACTTGACGGTGTACATGGGAGGCGCGTCGGTGACCCCTTCCTCGGCGTTCCAGTACACGACCCAGGGATCATCGGAGGGATCGGGGTCGGGATCCGTGTCAGGATCTTCTTCCCGCCACGCACCGCCCCATTCGTTGGCAGGGTTGAAGGAATCCGCACACGCCGGGGGACCGGTGTCCGTATCAGTGTCGCTGTCAGTGTCGGTGTCAGTGTCGGTGTCTGAGTCTGTATCGGTGTCGGAGTCCGAATCGGAATCGCTGTCTGTCGAAGGAGGGAGCCCCATTGCGAAGGGCGGATCGTCATTGCATCCGGTAAAAGCGGATATCATGACCAGGAACGTCAATACAATCACCTGGTAATTTCTCATTTTTCTCCTCGAAATCTATTTGCCCAGTTAAAGTAAAACTCAAATCCTCTGATGTTTTCATGTCGACATCCGATTGCCGTTTGGATATTAAGTGCACCAAACCTGCAATAACAGCGCGAAAGAAAAAACCGATGCGTCAAATTTCTGCGAGCTTGAAAGCCAGTGTTGTCCTGTTTCTTCTTGCATTGTTGATGTGCGCGGGTTGTTCGAGCAACAGTTCCAAAACCGTTGACGCGGGAATGGATTCGGGGCCGGATACCGATACGGATACTGATACGGATTCTGACACTGATACGGACACGGATACCGACTCCGATACAGACACGGACACCGGGTCGTTCGCCGATGCGTATTTCCTGCTGGACTACATGCAAATTGGAGATAGCACCGAGGGCTGCGATCTCGACGGCGATTCGCAGGTGGACAATCAACTCGGCGGCCTGGCCACGTGGCTCTACAATCAGGGTTACATCGACGAAGATCCCAATGTGGCCATGAGTGACGGATTGGCTTCGGGGGACATACTGGTCGCCATGGGCCTGTTTGACGTGGAGAGTTTCACAGACGACGCAGATGTCACCCTCTCGGTATTCGAGGCCGCGCTGGATGCGCCGGATGCGGGAGGCGACGACGGAGGCGTGGATGATGCCGGTGTGCCGCCGGAGCTTTTCAGCGGGCACGGTACTGTCTGGGTTGTGGAGCCTCCACACACGAACATCGACGGAACCTCGATTGTGGATTCATTCCTGCTTACTCCGACGGCAGACTTTTCGGTAACAATACCGTTGGGAGATTCGCCTACCACCATGACCCTGCAGGATGGACGAATGCTCGGAGAGATAACGCAGGCTCCGGATACCCAGATGTTGAACGGAAAAATTGAAAGCGGTCTGATCTGTGGCTCCGTGGACAGGGTGTTGTTGCAGGATATTCTCTCCATCGAGCTGGAGCTGGATCCTGTTCAACAGGCCGCCCTGAACACTACTCTGCTCGCTATTGCCGACATCGATTGCGGACCATTTGGCGTTTGTCAGGAGGTTTCGGTGGGATTGATATTCACGGCGATCAGCGTTCAACGCCAGAATCCGTAAGCTAGGGCGTGTACCAGGGGCACAGGCGCTGGGGGATCTCGAAGGAGGAGGCCAGCGTATCCGGGAACGTCGGTCCCACCTGGTAGGGCAAATCGAAAGTGCCGTTGCCGTTACCCATGTAGATCTCCAAAATCGACGGGCCTGACCAGGCCGCCGTGTAGCTGTGGCCCAGGATGACATCCATATTGCCGTCGAAATCGAAGTCGTAGATCCGCGCGCTGCCTGTGGTGCCGGGCTGATCGGAGCCGGACTCGATGGTGGGCTCGATGTCGAACGCCTCGGCCGCCGTGGAGTTGAATCCGCCGGTTCCGTCGCCAAGGTACAGCCATCCCTGACCGGGATCTCCATCATCGTCGAATCCCATTATCGCGTCGCCGATATCGTCCGAGTCGAAGTCACCGAATACCGTGGAGTTCACCGGATACATGTGAGTGAGAACCAGAGTAGGGGTGGAGCTGAAGGTCCCGTCGCCGTTTCCGTTCAGCCGGTACAACGGAGCCGAGGAAGATCCGCCGCTGGCGTATGTTGCGAAAATGATGTCCTTCTTGTCGTCCCCGGTGATGTCCATGGCCTGACGGCTGCGCGAGAACCCCCACTGGCCGTCGACAACGGAGCCGGATCCCAGGTGGAAGGCCTGCCTCTTTGTGAACGCGCAGGAGGTGTCCGGGTAGTCCGCCACCGCGCAGGTAGCCGTGCGAATGGTGCCGTTGTTGAGGAAGACCCAGCCCGTGACTGTATCGATGTAGCCGCTCGAAGGCGTTTTGGTGTGGGTGATAACATCAAAAAGATTATCGTCGTTCACGTCCGCGACGATGCCCGAGGCGCGCAGGTCCGTGGTTCCAACGTATATCTGAACGAACTCATCCTCCTTGAGGGTGCGATAGAAGAAGTACATGTCGTAATCGCCGCTCAAGTCAACGGTGTTGTTGTGAGCGATGAAGTCGGTGCGCCCGTCCTCATCGAAATCGGCGATGGCGAAGGCGCGGTAGTTGTCCGAGATGGACAGAGCGGGCCACGCGATCTGGGTCTGAAAGGTGCCGTCCTGGTTTGAGAGATAGAAGTAGAAAGTGTCCAGGGTACTGGAGGACTGGATGATGAATTCGGGGAACGGATCCAGCGGGTAAGGATCATCCACGTCGAGGATCCCGTCCGTGTCCCCGTCGGCGCTCATGGGATCCGAGATCACGCAGTCGTCGCCGTAATCGAGTTCCTCCGCGTCCCCGAGGCCGTCGTTATCATCGTCGGTATCCGCGTTGTCCCCGGTGCCGTCGTCGTCGTTGTCGTTCCATTCGGTCGGGTCGGTCGGGAATTCGTCTTGATCGTCCGGGACTCCGTCCGAGTCCTGATCCGGTTGTTCCGTCTCGGTGTCCGTGTCGGTATCGGTGTCGGTATCGGTGTCGGTATCGGTGTCGGTATCGATGTCGGTATCGCCATCCGTGTCCGCGTCGGTGTCCGTGTCGGAGCCGCCGTCGAGATCATCATTGCCGACAGGGGTTATCGCGTTCTCACAACCCATGCAGAGAGCGGCGAGGATGAGTAGCGCAAACCCTGCTGTCATTTTTTTGGGCGTGAATACATCCATGAAATGTTCTCCTTTGTGAAAACCGACCTTGCTCGAAAATCTCGCGAACGAATACAGTATAACACAAAGTTTCTGTTTTGAATGAAGGGTGTTGGCGGTTGCCGGAGAGGAGATTCGACCTTCGCGCCGCGCCCTTATGAGGGCGCGGTCAGGATGACCTATGCTCCGGTGAACCCCGGGGGCGCTACCGGTCAAGCCCGGTGGGCTTTCCGGTTGACCAAGAAACATTTCGCGGATAGTCGATCCGCATGAAACAGAGACATTCGTTCACGAACCTCCTGTATCACATGGTCTTTCGCACCAAGTTGAGGGAGCACTTCATCACCACACCCGAGGTCGAACACGCGCTTTTCGGCTTCCTCGAAGTCAAAGCGCACCACCTCGATGCGTACATTCTGGAGGATGGGCGGACGGCGTGTACGCCGTGACCGTGGATCCGGAAAACTACGATGGGTTGAAGGCATATATTCGCAACCAACGAAAACACCACGAAGCTCGAACCACCGTATCTGAATGGGAACCCGAGGATTGAAGCCCTCTGGGCTTGGCCGTTCGGTACGCAGAGATCATTCGGCACCAGGCCATCCTGACCGCGCCCTCATAAGGGCGCGGTGAAAAGGTCTGTCAGCACATCTCGATCAGGATGAGCCAGATTACTCGAAGATCTTGTTCACCGGAATGATCGTAATAGAGTCCCTCGGGATGGAAAGCCCGATGCTCTGGATTTCGTTGTCGTGCTCGGTAACCTCTTTGGGTTTTGCCGATTCATACGTGACAGGGGAGGGGGTGTCCGCCGCGATGGCGTCCGCGAGTTTCTCGGCGTCCTTTGTGACCATTGCTATGAACAGTTTTTCCGATGTGAGGTGTTTTTTGATCGCGGTGTTCACAATTTCCACGGTGAGTTTGTCGAGCGCGGCGAAAAGGGTTTCGAAGTACTCGGAGTCCTGTCCGTAAAAACGGTCGTCTATCGCGAAACCGAGGCGCTGTTGTTCCGTTTGAGCGAACGTCAAATAGTAGCGCTTCATGAATGTGCGCGTTCTGTCCAGAACTTCCTGAGTGATACCGTTCTGCACGAGAGCGTCGAGCTCGCTAATGGCCATGCGCAGAACGAAGTGCTTGTTCTGGTCCCCGACGGGTCTTATCCATATGCTGAAGTGCTGTTGACGTCGCCCGAGGTTCGTTTTGGGAACCCGGGACCATCCCTCCTGTTCGAAGTGTTCGACATAGGCGTAGTTGCCGTAGTTGAAACCGCGCTGCACCCGGAGGGCTTCCTGGAGCTTGCCGGAGAAGGTCCTGTGCTGGCCGAAGTACGCCTCCACCAGCTTGAGCGCGGCGTAGTCCTGGTCACCTCTCCTTATGTGCAGCGGAAATCCGATGGAGATGGCGGTCGATTCCGCGCCGGGTTTATCAACCAGCAACACCTCTCGACCGTTGGGTTCCGGAGATTCGGGCAGCTGCGCGCGCTCCTCGCAATCCCCCGGCAGGTCCTTCATGTCTTCGCGGATCCGTTCCTCCAGATCCTCCGGGATGTTTCCACAGAGACCGACTGTCAGGCGGGAAGCGCAAAAAGTCGTCGCCCTGTGGACCCTGACGTCATCGAGTGTAATAGCGGACAGACCTGCCTCGGTACCCAGCGTGGGTGGACCGTAAGGATGATCGCCGTACATCTTCAGGGCCAGGGCCGCCTTGCCCAACTCCTCGTCGTCGTTTCCGCGCAAGGAGAGAGTGAGGGCTGTTTTCGTCTTGTCCATGACCCGGTTCAGACCCTTCTGGTCAAGTCGTGGGTTGACCAGCACGTCCCGCATCAGGGAGTAGTACCTCTGTGCCATATCGGCGTGCACGCGACCGTAGAAGACGGTCTGGTCCCTTCCAACGTGAAGGCCGATCTCGGCCGCCATGGGGAAGAGGGCCTGTGTCAACTCCGGATAAGTCAGATCGGTTGTTCCGCCTTGCGCCATGAGGGTTGCGGTCAGGTTGGCGATGCCCCGCATTGTCGCCGGATCTTCGGAAGACCCGGTGTCGAAGACGAACCTGAAGCTCACCGAGCCGGACTTGTCCGCAGGGAGGATCACGAACGGGATGTCTACCGGTGGCGGCGGCTCGGGCTCCGTGTCCACCTCTACTACCGGAGGTTTGGGGACCGTCGGTTTTTTGGGAGGGAGCGGCTCGCAGCATCCGGAGATGACGAAGGAGAACGCGAGGAAGGCCGCTGCAATATTGAAGCGAGTCATTTCGAGCCTCCTTCCTTCGTGGATAGCGTGACAACCGTGCGTCGCTTCTCGGTCAGGAACTTTTTGGCGGCATCGGTCACATCGGCCGGGGTCACCTCCGCGAGCGCCTTTGCGAACCCCTCGAGAGAGTAGGGATCCCCGGTTGCAGAGATGAGCATCGCCAGTGAAACAGCCACGTCGTTCGGGGTTTCGAGGCCGAGCTCGAAGTAATACCTGGCATGTGACTTGACCGCGTCGATGCGATTGTCCGCGATCGTCCCGTTTGCGACTTCCTCGATGGCCGCAGTCACCGCGTCGCGAATCTCGTCGAAAGTGGTTTCCTCACTGAGTGTAACCTCCACCTTGAAGAGGAAGGGATCCCTGGTGAGAGGGGCGAAGATTCCGTGAGAAGCCTCCATGCTTATGATCTTGCGATCCTCGACCACGAGCTTGCGATAGAGGGGGCTCGATTTCCCGAAGGCCAGATGGGCCAGAACTTCGAGCGCGGCGCTGTAAGGGCCGGGTTCGAACGCCGGGATCTTGTAGGCGATGGTCATCTTGGGGGCGGTGGGGCCGCTCCATTCCACGTGCACCGAGCGGGGCGCCTTCTGGGGGCGTTCGGTCTTGGTCCGCGTCTTGCGGCGTTTGCCCTTCCATGAGCCGTACTCTGCCTCGATTTTCTCGATGAGCGCAGCCCGGTCGAAATCCCCCACAACGATCAGCGTGGTGTTGTCCGGGGTGTAGAAGCGGCGGTGGAATTTTTTGGAGTAGCGATAGTAGCCGGGCATGGCCTTCACGTCGGCGATGTAACCCATGGTAGTGTGGCCGTATGTGTGACGCTCGAACGCTGTCTCGAGCAGCTTCTCTTCCATGATGAGAGCAGGGTTGGAGGCGTTCTTGTTGTACTCGCCGAGGACCGCGCCGGTCTCTGTCTTGAAGTCCGTTTCCGAGTAATGCAGGTTGCGAAAGCGGTCGGCCTCGATCTCGACGATCTCCGGCAGGACCTCTCGCGGCACGGTTATCGTATAGCAGGTGAGATCCAACCAGGTGAACGCGTTGTTGTCGGCGCCGAACTCCTGGATCTTTGCCTCGTACTTCTTTTTGGGAAAGCGTCTGGTGCCCCTGAACATCATGTGCTCGAAGAGGTGGGCGAACCCCGTGTGATTCTTGTCGACCTCGTCTCTCGACCCGGTGCGAACCAGGCTGTAGTACGACACCATCCCGGGCGAATCCCACGGCATCGTGACCACGGTGAGGCCGTTCTTGAGGGTCTCTACCTGCGGCTTTTGAGGCAGGACCTGGGCCTGGACAATGACCGATGCGAGGCAAAACGACAGGCACGCCGATAGTAAGAGCAAACGTTTCACGTAGGGCCTCCCTTTGAGGTGAATGTTCTCATGTTGTGGACTCAATTTACTATTAGGCGGGAGCGAGGCTACGCGTCAAGGGACGTATGGGCGGCAACTAACGGTATCTCGTCCCGTTCGAGCCTTCTATCCATCGTTTGAGTCGCGTGGGGATGTTTAGCAAGCCGCCTTCGAGCTTGCGTTCTACAGATTCGGACAGGAGGTTGATCACGCCCATGGGAACCTTCACCGCGACCACGTAGGCCACCAGGGTCGAGCCGTTTTTTTGCGGGAAGAACCGCCAGTACCCCTGGGATGCGTCAATGTCGTGCACGCGATTGGTAACAAGATTGAACTTGATTTTTCGTTGCTTTTTATCGAAATCGACCTCCACGAAATAGGTGATGCGAAGGAGCTTGTGGCCGAGTTCCATTTTGACAAGGTGACGGTTTCCTTTTCGTGAGACCTCCTCCACATGAATAGTATTGGGATAGGCTTTGGGATACGAGGCCCAGTCCTGGATTGCCTTCCAGATGACATCCATGGGTGCGTTGATGATGGCGAATCCAGTGCCACCGTAGAAACCGTTATTCCGCGAGGTGGGTAGAGGGCGGAACACGGGCTTTCCATTCTTGAGGAGGGCCACCTCCTTCTCGGTAAAGTTGGAGGGAGCGGGTTCTGCGTACGCGAAACCGGAGATCACGAACGCCGTAGCCATGCAAGCAAGCATTGTAGTCAGCGCCTGTCCCCAGGCGGCATGTTTGAGGTAACTGTCAGCCAATGGAGGCTTTTGAGTTCGACATCTCATAGTACTATGACAATCCGAATGGCGCATAAATGCAAATTTTCAAATGTAAAAATTCTGGAAATCATGTTTATGATAGTATGAGGTTAATAATAAGCGATGTATTAAGTTGAAAAAAGGAGAGCACGATGAATATTTTTCGTTTGTTTATGGTTGTAACATTTGGTGTTCTGCTTTCGGTGTGCTTCATGGCAGGGTGCGAGGGAATAGATGTGGCCGGCTCCGGCGGCGAATCTGATTCCGACACCGACACCGATTCGGATACCGGAAACGCCGGACACGTCCTGGAGGGCATCTCCATCGAGCCGGCGAACTTCATTTTCGAAGTGGATCTCAACGCGCCGGCGACCATGCCATACCAGTGCATCGGGTATTTCGCCGATGGCGTGAACGAGGATATTACGAGCCAGGTGACATGGGATATGGATAATGCCGCGCTCGGTGATTTCGGCGGCGACGCGACCCTGGACATTCCGGCGATCACTTCGGTGGGAGCCCAGATGGGAAAGGTGTCCGCAACCTACAGCGATGATTTTCAGACTCATGCCCAGTTGACAGTGGTGTCCTATCAGATGACCGGTCCCAATCAGGACTTCTTCTTCCAGTTGCCGTACAACGATCAGGGCGGCCCCCAGGAAAAGCCGCTTGATTTCTCCACCGACGTGCAGGACGCGGACATTTTCTTCGCCATGGATACAACCGGTTCCATGGGCGGCACAATTTCCAGCCTTCAGGCATCGCTCAGCGGAACGATCATCCCGGGCATCCAGGCCCAGATGGCGACCGCATGGTTCGGAGTCGGCGGGTACGATGATTTCCCAATATCTCCCTACGGCAGTGCATCGACAGATCAGCCGTTCTATATTCTGCAGGAGATCACCGGTGTGGCGGCGGACGTCCAAGCGGGTGTCAACGCTCTGTCTTTGCACAGCGGCGCGGACGGAGCCGAGTCATTGATTGAAGCGCTCTTCCAGATATCGACGGGATACGGGATCAGCGCTCCGCCTCCCACACTTGTTCCGCCCAATACCTCGGGTGTCGGCGGCGTCGGGTTCCGCAACAACAGCATGCCTATAATCGTGCCGTTGACCGACATCTACAGCCACAACGGGATCAACCCGGCCTACGACTATACCGGTGATGTGGCTGCAGTGGCCGCAACCAGGGCGGACTCGGTGATAGCCCTCAACTCTATCTGCGCTCGCGTCGTGGGCGTCGCAGCCACCAACGGAGATCCCGACATGGTTGCCATGGCCGAGGACACCGGCGCGCTCATTCCTCCCGAAGCGTGGGGTCCGGCGGCCAGCCGCCCGCCCGGATGCGCGGTGGGCATGTGCTGTACCGGCACGAGCGGAGCGGGCAGGGCGACCAACGCAGCGGGTTTGTGTCCTCTCGCGTACATTCACTCTGGAGGCACGGGGCTTGGCGACACCATCGTCACGGGCATCGAGATGCTCACCCACTACGCGGCGTTCGACTGCAATACCGAAACTACCGGTGAAACGGCCGACGTGGACGGGAACGCGTTGCCGGCCGGAACCACCACCGCCGACTTCATAGTTTCGATCGTTCCAATTTCCTTCGTGGTTCCAGTAGATCCACCCGGACTGCCCACTCCCACAATAACGACTGACGGGTTCGACAACGTGACCCCGGGTACGGTCGTCACCTTCGACGTGACGGCGTTCAACGATTTCGTGGTGCAGACCGACGATCCCCAGTTCTTCGAGGCAACCATCACCGTGTTCGCGGGCGGTTGTTTCCCACTCGACGACCGCGTCGTCCTCATCCTGGTCCCGCCAAATCCCATCGATGTGAGTTAATACTGCCGCGTCAATCCCCGGTAACGGCAATAGCCTCGATTTCCACCAGACCCTGTAGGGGCAGAGTTTTTACCGCGAAGGCAGCCCTCGCCGGCGGATTCTCGGGGAAACGCACGGCGTACACCGCGTTGACAGCGGCAAAATCGTCCATGGATGCCAGGAGAACAGTTGTCTTGACCACGTCGCGCATGCCGAGGCCTGCGGCTTTCAGGATTGCCTCCATATTGTCGAGGGCGCGTTCGGCCTGGGCCTCCACCCCGCTTTCCACAAATTTGCCGGTCCCAGGATCGAGGCCGAGTTGTCCCGACACGAACAACATGCCGTTCGCCGCGACCGCCTGAGAGTACGGTCCCACTGCGCCGGGGGCCTGTGTTGTCGAAATTGTCTTTATGCTCATGATCGTTCTCCTTTTGCCTCCCTGGGAAGCGAAGATCTTTCGAAGGCCGGTTTTCCCGGCGTGTTCGGCCAGTGGCGCACGATCTCCGCATCCACGAGGCCCGATTTGTCGAAGGTATAGACGTGATATGCCGCCTGAACATCCGGGCGCCCTATGTCGTTGGAGGCGGAGGCCACGCCGATGGTATCGAGGCCCGCCACCTTGCTGCGGGAGAGGACGTGAAGGTGTCCGTGGAGCATCGTGCCGCGTCCGCGTCCGATGGCCTCGAGGAGGCGCCCCCTGTGTGCCAGGCCCGATCTGTAGTCCCGGAAAAACGAACCGGTCAGCTCGAAAGGTGGATGGTGCATTGCGATTACGGGCCATCTCCCCGCGCGGTCACATTCTTCCAGGAAGTCCGCCAGACGGGAGGCTTGACCTTTGCTCACCATTCCGGCCGCCCGGATTGGACCACGCCAGACAGCTGTGTCGATGGCGGCCACCGCAACCTGTTCGAAGGTGCGGATTATCGGATATCCGGTTTTGCGTGAAAACCAGGGAGGAAGCCAGTCGGACATGTGCCTCTCAAAAGATCCCGTGGAGTCTGCGAGGGGCGTGTACCTGTCATGGTTTCCCGGGAGGATGATAACCTCCTCGGGGGCAATACCGCTGGCTCGAAGGATACGTTCGACCTGCCGATATTCAAATTCGAGGCAGAGATTGGCGATGTCACCGGTTATGAGGATCAGGTCCCGGCGCTCCCTCGCAAGTTCACCAATGAGGGACTCGAAGACCTCTTGCTTGTGGGTCTTTCCCCTGATCAGCTTGAGGTTGGCCCATCCGAGCAGGCGCTTTCCGAAAAGACTCAACGGCGGCACCGGTTTTGACAAAGGCAGATGAATATCCGAAATATGGCAGATTCTGATTGATTGTTGATCGGCGGTAGTGCTCATGATCTGAACTATGCACCCGACGGTTTCGTGGGACAAGCGAACAGTTTACCCATGGACGTCATTATTACAATTTGATTACAATTTTTTGCAAATTATGTAAGAATTATAAAAATAGTGATTATGGTCTTGTCTGTTCACTAATATCTAGAATGGAAAAGTAAAAAGGAGAACGTAATGAGCACTTTCCGTTTGTTTATGGTTGTGGTGTTTGGCCTTTTACTCTCGGTGTACTTCACGGCGGCGTGCGAGGGAACAAATCCGGCGACCACCGATGGCGACGCCGATACCGACGGCGACAGTGACGGTGACAGCGATTCGGATACTGGGAACCCTGATCACGTCCTGGAGGGCATCTCCATCGAGCCCGCGAACTTCATTTTCGAGATGGACCTCAACGCGACGGCGACCATGCCTTACCAGTGTATCGGATATTTCGCCGACGGCGTAAACGAGGATCTCACTGACCAGGTAACGTGGGATATCGACAACGCCACGCTCGGCGATTTCGGTGGCGACGCTACGCTGGACATCCCGGCCATCAGTGCGGTGGGAGCCCACGTGGGAAAGGTGTCCGCAACCTACAGTGCCGATTTTCAGACCCATGCCCAGTTGACAGTGGTGACCTATCAGATGACCGGTCCCAATAAGGACTTCTTCTTCCAGTTGCCCTATAACGATCAGGGCGGCCCCCAGGAAAAGCCGCTTGATTTCTCCACCGACGTGCAGGACGTGGATGTTTTCTTCGCCATGGACACTACCGGTTCCATGGGGGGCACAATTTCCAGTCTCCAGGCATCGCTCAGCGGAACGATCATCCCGGGCATCCAGGCCTCGATGGCGACCGCATGGTTCGGAGTCGGCGGATTCGATGATTTCCCAATATCTCCATACGGCAGTTTTTCGTCCGGAGATCAACCGTTCTATCTTCTACAGGAAGTCACCGGTGTAGCGGCGGACGCCCAGGCGGGTGTCAATGCCCTTCCTTTGCACTATGGTGGGGACGGAGCCGAGTCGATGATCGAAGCGCTTTTCCAGATCTCGACGGGATACGGCCTCACCGGTCCGTCTCCCACCAGTGTCGCGCCCAACACCTCGGGGGTCGGCGGCGTCGGATTCCGCACGAACAGCATGCCCGTGGTAGTCCCGTTGACCGACATCTACAGTCATAACGGCATCAACCCCGCCTACGACTATGCCGGCTCTGTGGCCGCAGTGGCTGCAACCAGGGCGGACGCGGTAGTAGCCCTCGAAGACATCTGCGCCCGGGTCGTGGGTGTCGCTACTACCTCGGGAGACCCCGATATGGTCGCCATGGCCGAGGACACCGGCGCGCTCATTCCTCCAGAGGCGTGGGGTCCGGCGGCCAGCCGCCCGCCAGGATGTGCGGCGGGTATGTGTTGCACCGGCACGAGCGGAGCGGGCAGGGCGACCAACGCGGCGGGCATGTGTCCTCTCGCATACATCCACTCGGGAGGCACGGGGCTAGGCGACACCATCGTAACGGGCATCGATATGCTCACTCACTACGCGGCGTTCGACTGCGAGACCGAGACCAGCGGCGAAACCGCCGACGTGGACGGTAACCCGTTGCCGGCCGGAACCACAACGGCTGATTTCATTGTTGCTATCGTTCCCGTTTCCTTCGTGGTTCCCGTGGATCCACCCGGACTGCCCACTCCGACGATGACGTCGACCGGGTTTGAAAACGTGACCCCAGGCACTACGGTCACTTTCGACGTGACGGCGTTCAACGATTTCGTGGAGCAGACAGACGATGCCCAGTTCTTCGAGGCAAAGATCACCGTAACCGCGGGCGGCTGTTTCCCCCTCGACGATCGCGTCGTCCTTATCCTGGTTCCGCCAGAACCCATCGATGTGAGCTAGAAATCCCGCATCACGGCAATTGACCCCTGCGGGGGCGCATGCTAGTTGCCGGTTAAAGTCGGGATGGGGTCAAGCCCAAGAGGGTTTTTCTATGCGTTTTGCGGACATACGAGATCAGGATAGCGCCCTCGAGATTTTCAAGAGGGCTGTCGCGAGGGATAAAGTACCCCACGCCTATCTTTTCGAAGGGCCGCCAGGGGTGGGCAAAAATATTGCGGCCCGTGCACTCGCCATGATTTTGAATTGCGATGAGCCGGGTGACGACTCCTGCGGCGTGTGCGTAAACTGTCGTAAAATAATAGGGGATGTTCATCCGGACGTACGTTTTCTCGGTCTTCCGGAGGGCAAGCGACGAATTCCTATCGAGATGGTTCGGAATGTTCAGGGTTGGATGGAGATTCGTCCACACGAAGGCAAGGCCAAGGTGCTGGTCATCGATCCCGCAGATCTCCTGACCGAGCAGGCCGCCAACGCGTTGCTGAAAACACTGGAGGAACCGCGAGCCGGGAGCCTCATTATACTGATTTCGGATCATGCATCCTCACTGTTGCCGACGATCAGGTCACGTTGTCAGTCGGTCAGGTTCGGCGCTCTGGATGAATCGACAGTGGTGGATCTGCTTTTGGAAAAGGGTCTGGACAAGAAGGAATCGGCGGTTGTGGCCGCTCTCTGTTCGGGGAGCATGGAGCGTGCGGCGCGCTACACGGGAGAGGACCTGGCCGAACGCATGCAAGCGGTGACGGCTTTGTTGAGGTCCGCTTCCGACAACACGCCTCAGAATGCCATGGCGATCGCTGCGGCCCTGAGGGGAGATCGTGATGAGACGCTCGCTGTGCTGGAACTCATGCTGCAAGTTCTCGACGAACTCATGTGGCTGAGATCGAGCCCGTCGGATGAAACGGTGGCACAATCAGCCATCGTGAGGTTCTTCGGAGATCTGCTGGAAGATCTTGCGCAAAGGGGATCTCCGCGGCGGATGGCACAGTACATTGCCGCAGTTTACAAGGCGATTACCGCCATGACGAGAAACAACATGAACCCACAACTTGCCGTTGAAGGGATGGTGATGGCCATGCGTGGCAGGACATCCGGTGGCGAGGCCTGGGGCAGGATCGGTGCGAGATGACAGACGGATCTACAGGCGGTGGAAGTGGAAGCGGAGGCCAGGGTGGCGGCGGAGGCCAGGGTGACGGTGGAGGATCGAGCCCGCGAAGGCGATCGAGACGGTCGCGACGGCGCAGAAACAAGGATCGAACTGATCAGCCTCAGGCGCAGTCGAAGACCTCCGAGAAATCGGGAAACGTGGCCACGAGCGGATCGTCCGGAGGGCAAGAACGCTCTGTCAGGCGTCGATCGGGAAGGAGGCAGAAGCCTTCGACCGGTTCAAAAGAGAACACGCGAGCAAAGCAATCTCCCCGGCGTGATTCCCGGGGCAGGGATGGACGGCCCCAGCCTCAGGACCGACGATTTCAGCCGGGTGGCTCGGATACGCGCGAGGAACCATCCCCCCAAAACAGCGTGGAAGATAAATTGTGGGGTGAGCGTTCGGAGTCGTCCTATGGCGAATCCGACAAGCCCAATCCCGATGGGCCCAGGCCTGATTTCGAGACGATGACCGCGGACCAGCTGGTTTTTCTCAAGCCTCACATGGCTGATGAGAACACCTTGCTCGATGATTTTCAGGAGTACGACTTCAGGGACGGCACGTTGATGGATCTGGTCGAAGTGAAGTTGCACTCTTCGGGTTCCCTGGCCCTGTATGATTGCCAGGACATGATCCTCGACAAAAACGATGTCGTGATTGTGGAGACAGGGCGAGGTCTCGCACTGGGGAAGGTCGTGGTGCCCACCACCAGGCGCCAGGTCAAGAGAGATAAGCTTTCACGAGTTATTCGAAAGGCCAGCTCCAACGACATGCGCCAGCGTGATCGCAACCTCGTCAAGGAGGAGGCTGCGTACGATCTCTGCAAGGAGAGCATCGAGCGGTTCAAGCTGGCCATGAAGCTCATTCGAGTGGATTATCTTCACGGCGGGAACAAGGCGGTCTTCTACTTCTCTGCAGATGGGAGAGTAGATTTTCGGGACCTGGTCCGCGAACTGGCCAAGCGGCTGCACATTCGCGTGGAGATGCGCCAGATAGGCGTGCGGGACGCATCCCGGTTGCTCGGGGGGTTGGGAGCGTGCGGACTGCGGCTTTGTTGCAACCGCCACATCAGAGAGTTCGCCCCCGTTTCCATCCGGATGGCCAAGGATCAGGATCTTGTCCTCAATCCGGAGAAGGTGTCCGGACTGTGTGGTCGGCTGATGTGCTGCCTCGCATACGAGGACGGGGTGTACAGGGAAGAAGCGAAGAGCATGCCCCGAGTCGGACGGAGGGTCATGACTCCGAAGGGCGAGGGCAGGATCAGGGACCGAGATGTGCTGAAGCGCGTCGTGAGAGTTCAGATAGCCACCGAACCGGGCCTTGTTGAGTTTCCGGCATCCGAGGTGGAACCGGTCACCGGCGGCGACAATAAAGCGCCACGCGAGCAAGAAGACGCAGAGAAACGCTGAGTTTGCTCATGAGCTCCGGCTACACAGTACCCATGAAACTTCCCCATCTGGAGGCGGCGCTACGTGATTGCGGCAGCGCGTCTGCAGAGGTCAGATGGGTCGCGGCGATGGCGCTGGGGGTGCAGGACGTGGGGGGAAGGGGAGAATCCGTAAAGGCGCTGGAAGCGCTCTGCGACGACGAGGTGCAGGAGGTGAGGGCACAGGCCATAGAGGGACTGGCCGAGCAGGTAAGGGCGGGCGCCGAGATATCCTCGCGGAGAATTCTGGAAGGTCTCAAGGACGATAGTGACATGGTCCGCTGCGCCGCAGTTGCCAATCTCGATCTGTTTATGGATGACGCCGCTGCTCGCGCATCACAGATGCTCGCTGATTCGCAGCCGTCGGTCAGAGCGACAGCCGCGCGGATGCTCGCCGATCTGCGGGCAGGAGAATACCTTGAGAATCTGGCTCGCCTGTTGAATGACGATGACGATGTGGTGAGTGAAGAAGTCGCATTCTCGATGGTCATTCTCGGAGATGTCCGAGGGCGTGATCGGGTAATCGATATGTTGCGAGAAGGGCTTCCCACGGCCATAAGATCAGCTCAGGCACTGGCGGAACTCGGGGACCATGCGGCGGTGTCGGCCCTCAAAGAAGTTGTTTCCGGTTGGTTGATCGATCCCGAACTCAAATCCGTTGCGGCCGCCGCGCTGGTTCGCTGCGGAAGCGAAGAGGGGCGAAACGTTCTTGGGAAGATGCTGTCCTCACGGAGAGAAACCGTTCGAATGGCCGCGTTACAAGCCCTCGTGGGTACCCCGGTGACCGGCATGGCTGATGCCGTAGCGGACATCGTTCTTCGGTCGAGTTCCATGGAGGCCTCCGCCGCTATTTCGGCGCTCCTCTCTCTTTGGACCGTGGAGAGCAACCAGGTGGAACGTGCGTTTCAGTCTCTGGAGGGCAAGCTCGACTCCGATCTTGCCGGGGAACTTGAGGAGGGGAGACTGGAACTGGAGGGCGACGGGGAATGAGGTTGTTCGATTCGCATGCGCACCTCGACATGACCCGTGGAGGGATGGACGGTGTCGCCACTTTACTCGACAACGCCTGGGCCGAGGGTCTTGTCGGGATTCTCACCATAGCCGGCGCTACAAAAACAGGTGGCTACGACGATACCTTCAATATCGCCGAGAATGATTCAAGGATATGGGTCGCAGCGGGAATCCACCCCCACTCTGCTTCACGCGCCACCCCGGACGCCCTGGATAGCCTCAGGTTCGTGTTGGACAGAGACAGGGTGGTCGCTCTGGGCGAGATCGGCCTCGACTATTATTACAATCATTCGGAGCCTGCGGTGCAGAGGCGAGCATTCATCAGCCAACTGAAGATGGCTCGCGATGCAAAGCTGCCGGTGGTTATCCACACCCGGGACGCGGACAACGACACCATAGCGATCCTTCGGGACGAAG
The DNA here is from genome assembly GCA_030595125.1 of Deltaproteobacteria bacterium. Taxonomy (GTDB): domain Bacteria; phylum Myxococcota_A; class Polyangia; order JAAYKL01; family JAAYKL01; genus JAUVAN01. The sequence continues at coordinate 945 of JAUVDV010000035.1, read as the reverse complement.
GAGCGCAGGAGATCGGCGGAGTCATCCATTGCTTCTCTTCCGACCAGAAGCTGGCGGGCGCGGTTCTGGATATGGGATTCTACCTGTCCTTTTCCGGGATCGTCACCTTCCCCGGGGCTATCCCCGTTCAGGAAGTCGCCGCCACCGCTCCCGAAGATCGAATACTGGCCGAGACCGACTCACCATTTCTCTCCCCGATTCCCTTTCGAGGAAAGGTCAACGAACCCGCCCGGGTACGATGCATCGTGGATAAACTCGCGGAGCTTCGCGACGTCGATCCCGAGGAAATAGGACGCATCACCGTCGAAAACACCGCCCGGTGTTTTGGCATTTCCATTTAGAACAAAAGGATTTCGTCATCATGCGCTGGTCGACCAGCCTGAAAGGCTGAGACATCTCAGCCCCAGGCAACGCCTGGGGAATCGTGGATACAAAAAAAGGAAAAGCCCTGGAGGGGCGTCACACACCTGGGCGGGGAAGCCTACTCCCGCTCGGAAAACAATGCGATCATTTCGGGAATGTCCCTCGTTTTGAAGAAAACTTTATCGACGCCCGGCAAGATCTTTACCTGGAACGCAGCAGATGCGGTGAACAACACGGCCAGGACGATCGACGGAAATCTACCGCGCCATTCCGAGATCAGCTCGGTTCCCAACGGCGTATTATCTCCCAGATTGTAATCGCAGATCAGATGTGTGACACGCTCCTCGCCAAGGATCCGCTCCGCTTCACTCTGTGACGTGGCGGTGTGAACGCTGTCGAATGACTTCTCCAGCAATCGCGCCACAAGCTTGCAAATACGCGGTTCGTCATCGACAACCAGTAACGTTCTGTGTTGAGAACTGCTCATCGTATTTTCCCCACCCTCACACCAACCGGAAAGTGGTCACTATACCCATCCAGATCCAAATTCCCTCTGGAGGGTCTTCCGAAGCGGTGGGGTTT
>JAUVDV010000125.1 GCA_030595125.1 Deltaproteobacteria bacterium | reverse complement strand
CCGAGCGATGCCGCGATCACGCCCACCGTGGTCGAGATACAAACCGAGTCTCAGCCGGCAGAGGTTCAGCTCTCCCCGATTTAGGCCGGACCATCCATGAAAGTACTCCCCCCAACCCCGATCATGGCCCGGACCTTCACAGACATTGCCATACCAGAGTGTTTCGAGGGTCCGGGCCTTCATTCCAACCGATATGGGCGTCTTGAAGGAGCTGTTGCTTGTTCCGCCCATCGGCACAACCGGGGTCGGGAGACGATCGAGTCGACCCTTCAGAGCCCGCAGGCAAACTCCCTGATGGCTCGGGCTATCATTTCGAGTGGTCATACCCGTTCAAAGTTAAACTTCACTGTACCTGCCGGGACCCGGGAGTACTTCAGGGGAAGGCTCGGACCATCAACTGCATCGGATCACCGTAACAAAAGGATGGCTCGGGGTCTTCCTGGGAACGGTGCCCGCGTTATGAATAACGCGGCAACGATAACGGCCCCGCCGTCAAGCCCTCCGGGCTACCAAATGGACGTTGACGTCCTCTCTTCTCCCGCGGAAGTAAATCCCGCGGCCAGAAATGCGCCTTCGGCGAAAGGGGCAGCGCCCCATGGCGAACCGAGTTCCGCAGGCCAAACCAAAGACCAAATTCCAACTCGTAAGATCCTGCGAAGGGCCGCCGAAGCAGGACAAACCAAAGTCGTTTTTCGATGCCACCCCCCAGCCCCATAGGTAAAAGAATGAAACACAACACCCACATATACATAGCCGCAAAGGCAACCGAGTTCCTCCGCGACTCGGTAAACAACCTGCATACCCGGACCGGTCGCATGGCGTCTGCGAAGACGCAAAGAAAAGTAAAGACACGAGCCAAAGAGCTGCAGCACCTGTTGCGCTACCATGCTCAGGACATGGCCGAGGCCTCCTGGGCGCCCGACGATATCCTGTGCGACAAGGCGCTCTACCACACGTTCAAGCTTTTCACCGACAATGAGTTCCCCAGAGGCCGGCGCTACGCCAGGGAGACGCACAACGTTAGCGGCGTGGACTACCACCGTATCAGCGGCGGCGGCGGCCTGCCCTACAAGGTAGACCACCTGGCCCGCACCATCGCCGATATGCAGAAGCTGAGAGAGTACAACGACCAGTTCTCCCAGAAGCAGATAATGTACCTGCTGTTTCTCATCTCACACTATGTAGTTGACGCCCACGTACCCATGCACTGCGATATCCGCGACGATCCCCCCTCAAAAAAAGACAAGACCAAACCGCCGGGCAAGAAAAAGTACTACAGCGACGCTCTTCACGGAGAGATCGAACGAATATGGGACGCCGCCGTCACCCCCGTCGCCATGGAACAGGGAATTGTAGTCGCCGACACATACAAAGACTGCAAAGCCGAGACCGACCTCTCACCCTGCGTCAGATTCGACGTCGGCAACCGAAGGCACCGGGACCTTATAACCCCCACCAACATCCCCAACCGAGGACTCATGAACCATATGATATCCGTCTGCGTCAGATCGAAAGAGCGAAGCCTTCAACTCTTTCCTGTCGGGAACCCGGGGAGCTGGAGAAAGGATCTTCTCGGGGAGCTGACCAGGGAGATTTTTGCTGATGCTATTGGGGGGGTTGTTGGGGTTTGGTTGTGGATCTGGGGGAGGTCATGAACTCCAAGGTCTAAGATCTCGCCATAGCTCGCGTCCGCGAGCGACGGCGGACACGTCACGACAACCTGACACATACCAGCCCGGGGCACCGCCCCGGGGACTGTGGATACAAAAAAAGAAAAAGCCCTGAAGGGGCGTCACACACCCGGCCGGAGGGTCGCCGGTCTTCTCATGGGCTAACACTTGACGATTCTTTCTGCCATAATGTGTCTGGAGCCTATGCGGAGGGGAATTTATCCCTGGACAGCCCCGGTAGATTCTCAGGTAAACATCCTCGATTAATCTTCGCTCTTCGTTCCATTGTTCTCCAGTTGGATAAAATGCTTCCCGAGGTGCTCCGCCAGTCTAACTGGAACCGCGTTACCGATCTGCAAGGCGACTTGTTTGTTATAACCGAAGAATTCATAACCATCGGGAAACGACTGTAACGCTGCAGCTTCGCGTAGCGAAATGGCCCTATCCTGTTCAGGATGACCGTATCTGCCATTGGAAATACTATGACAGCGCCCTGTAAGCGCGGGAGCAGGCTGGTCCCATGACATTCGTCCGTATACATCGGTATGACCTTTATAATTTCCTTTGTGACATTTCAATCTCAAGTGCTTTGGCCACGATCTTCTGTCCCCGCCGTCGTGTGGCGTATGGCGGAGGCGTTCGAGGTTCAGTTCCATAATGGACGCGGCAGCATGGTTCGGGATGTTCGGATGATATTCTCCTGCGCTGATTGCCGGAAAATGGGATATCGCCTGCCGTACCGTCCTGAAGGGACGCAAAGAGTTTCCGTATTTGGGTTCAGGCAACGTTGGCTGTACGTGTCTGGTCGCGAGCAATACGAGACGACGCCGGTTCTGCGGAACGCCGTAACGTTTCGCATCGAGAACGCCGTGGGCATACATATAGCCGTTTGCTTTCAGCATGCGAAGAAAACGGCGAAAAGTGCTGAAGCCGCGCATCTTGGCAATGCCCGGAACATTTTCTATCAAGACATATCCGGGCAAGGCAGCCTTCACTAGGCGGCCGAACTCACTCAGCAATGTTGCATCATGCCGTCGCCCGTTTCCCTTGCGTTGCGAACTAAAGGGTTGGCACGGAGCACATCCTGCAAACAGCACGTCATCGTACCTGCGCAGTCGGCCTTTCATGACCAGATCTTGCAAGCCGATTTTCCTAATGTCGGCTTGGACGAATCGGGCACCTGGGTTGTTGTGTTCATACGTGGATCGGCAGTGCTCGTCGCAGTCAAATCCTGCGACTACTTTTATACCCGCGTCGAGCAACCCGCGGGTCAGACCACCGGCACCACAAAAAAAATCAAGAGCCTTCATGTTCGCTCACTGTCACGTTCACCTTCCAGCAACGCGACGATTTCGTCACACCACGAATTGAAATCCCGATCCGGCAGTCCCGGTCGGCAGGCAATCTGCAGGTACGCCCACGAAATCAGTTCCCGGAAGGGACTGTCGATGGAAGCAATTCTGAGAAAAGTTTTGTCCGAAAGACCTATGTCGGTAAAAGGGATGAACTCTAAACCGCGCAGGTCGGCCGCCATTGTCGGGATTCGTCCCTCCAGGCAAGGGAATGGAACCACTGTTTCAAAATATCCCTGCGAGAGGACAGTGCCGGGCAAACGGCCTTTCAGCTTCGAAAGCCCAAGGCCTTTCAGGCTGGTGAGGTTCAGCCCATCCTTCATGGAACAACAGCACGCAACCAGTACATTGTCGACCTTCGGTTCACGGCCGCCAGAGGACACCAGATCACAGGAAGGCGTTAGGACCACGCGAAAAGAAGCTGGATCATCATATTTCCCCTTGACCTTCATCAGGATGTCACCCAATTGAATGTCTGGACAAACCGGCGGGCATAGATACTGCTCCCAGCTGGCAAGCACGGGACCCTCCTTCGAAAGTCCATCCATAAGAGCGGCAAGACGGCGTCTGCCGGATCTGAGAATTGCATCGTTGCGTTTAACAGGATCATCCTTGAAAGTGTCGTATGCATAAGGTGCCACTTCACGCATGGCGACTGAAAATTCTCTCCTTATACTTCTTTCAGCTTCTCGAACCGATTCAATGTGAGGCCGCAGCCTGGTAATCGATTCTTTGAGGCTCTCCACTCCCCTTTTTCCTTTTTGGACAACTTCAACAAAGGGGTGAGATCTATACGCCTCCGAGAGTTGATCCGGGAAAGCCGAATAAACGACAATAGGACAAAAGCGGTTCTCCCAAATCCATTCACATGTGCTGGTTCCTGGGAAACTACTATCCCCTGAAGCAGTCAATTCAAGGAGATCAAGTATTATCAAATCTGGAACGTTGTCACTTATCTTCTGTTCTGCATTGCTGAAATCTGCTTCGGCAACGGAATATTCATCAATTGCCTTGAGATTTCTTGCCGCAATTGACGCACTGCTCGAGTCGTCATTTAGTTGATCATCGACAAAGAGTAATTCCAACATATTATCAGCTCCAATGTGTCTATTTTTTCAAAGGCAGATCAAAGGCGAATGACGCCCCGCCTTTCGTGCCAGGATACTTTGTGAACATGCGGCCGCCGTATGCCGCCACCAGCTCCGATGCTACCGTAAGCCCCATGCCGATTCCTTCGGGTTTTCTGGTCACGCCGGGCCAAAAAATCTTTTCAACGTCATCCGCATCAAGCCCGGGCCCGGTATCGTGAATCCACACTCGCACGCGATCCCCACTGCTGATGGATGTAAGACGTAACTCCAGTTCTCTGTTTTCCTTCGGTACATCTCCCAACCAGTAGACGGCATTTGTTATCAAATTCAGGATAATCGCATCCAATTCACCGGGATCCGCAGCCACAAGCGTTTCGGAATCAGGCACGCGGCATCGGATGTTCTTCTTCTCTATATCTCCCCGGCACAGCATCAGGCATTCTCTGATCTGTTCTTCCAGAATCGAGTATCGTTTTCGACGTTTAAACGTACGACTTGCCAGGGGAGCGAACGTATCTGCAAGACGTTCCAAAGCATTTACGGCGTTATCGGTGCATCGATACTCTTCATCGATGCTTCTATCCTTGAAGGGGCCGAATCTGCTCTTGACGAATTCGAGGAAGCTGCCGAAGGCTGTCGTTCGGTTGCGGATTTCATGAACCAGCATCTGAGCGATGGTTCCTACTGTTGCCAGGCGGCTGTAATAAACGAACCTTTCCTGAATTGTCTTGCGAGCAAAATCCAGAGATGTGTTGAACGCATGAAGCAGCGGAACTGCTTCCGACACATCGGCACCTTCATCCGAAAGAGCGATGACCTCTGCGACAAGGTCCTCGGCGGACAATCCCGCGAAAAGATCATCCATCGGTTTTTCCAGATCCGGTTTGATCCGGTCTGCATCTCTTTCGTTTTCGAGAAGGGCTACGATGGCTATGAGAATCTTTTCAAACTCCGCCACTTCAATACACGAAGCAAGACGCTCGCGGTCACTGGTGTCTTCTATCTGCGGGTTAGCTTCGGCAGATATCGAAACGTAGCCGACCAGCTGGCTCGTGCTCAGCCGCGTTCCTACCTTGCTGACACGTCTGAGATCGAGTCCCATCCAGTCGCGGGCGTTATCCGATTTCGGCAGTACGAGGACACCGTCTCTATATACGGAGATTCCCTTATGCGCGCGGATGGCTTTGCGAACCTGGCTCTTTTTGAACTCGAACCGTTCGGCAATTTCCTGTGTGTCATCGGAAGCAATGTCCCATGAACGAATTTCAAATGAGAACGGTCCGCAATTCGCCTTGTCTGAGGAATATGGGAATCGAAGTGGTTTTTCTCGACTCAGGATGCCATCGTAAATCCGCTCCCAAGTATAGTTTACTTTCTTTTCGCGAGTTGTATCGTCCACAATGTCCGAAAATCGGTATGTGCCCTTGACGTTGCCGGTCTTGTCGACACTACCCCGGATCCTGTATTTCGGCTTCGACAGGAATTCGGGGAACTCGATCTTCACTTCTTCTTCTTCGCTTTGAGCATCTTCGAAGCCGGACAGAAAGATGTTGAATTCGCCAAGGTCCGAAAACGGCGAGAGCAAGCGTGCAAGATTCTCCTCGAGATCGAATATACGGTTTTCGTCCCACGGTACTTTCAGGCCGAGAATCCGAAGGCGCGTGCCGGACTTTCTGAACGGCGGGTCTTCAGAATACTGTCTGCATGTTGCAAAACTCCTAGAAAGGTCCTCGCCTTTCGAAATGTCAGACCAGTTGACTTCGACTTCCCAGCAGGGAGCCCCGGGAGCCCGTGTCAGCATATGAATGCTTTCGCCAAGACGCGCAACGGAAAGACGACCAAGTCCTTTTTCACCCGCGACGCGGCGCACTTTCTTGCCGCGTTTCGTTTCCGGATTTTCCTTCTTGAAAGGTGTCGCCACAACGCACCAGACATCCTCAATGATGTCTCTAGTCATACCGTCGCCGTCATCTTCGATTTCCAGAACTATACCCAGAGATGGATCGTCGCGGAATCGCAACCAGACATTATGCGCGAACGCATCGTATGAGTTCTTGACAAGCTCGATCACCGCTACAACATCATTGGTCACTAGGTCCGCACCCAGTGCCGCGAAGACCCTGGGATGCATGCGGAACGGTATCGGCTCGAATCCGTCCTTCTCTTCATTTGTTCTTTTCGTCATATGACCTACCTTTTCCTGGCTCCAGTCTCTTTCGACTGCGAGACAATCGCGGAATCTCCAACAATCTCCGTTTCGACTTCAGGAAACCCGCTGCTCGCACAGCAATGATATCCAGTGCCTCTGCCCGGTTAGTCTTCGGTTTTCGGAATCCACACTCCCAGATTATCAGTACCCGCCAGCCGAGGTTCTGTAATTCTGACACGGCTTCCGAATCGCGTTTCACATTGTCCTCGAGCTTCTTCTTCCACCAGGACCGACGTGTCCCGGGTATCGAGGAAAGATGGCACCCGTGATAATGCCAGAAGCATCCATGAACGAAGATGATGGTCGCGTACTTTGGGAGCACCATGTCCGGTGTGCCGGGCAGATCACGAGCGTGTAGACGATAGCGAAAGCCCTGGGCGAAAAGACGCCGCCGAATCTCGATTTCGAGTTTTGTATTCTTTGCCCGAACCGCCGACATCATCTTGCTTCGTGTCTGCCTGTCTACTGTATCCGTCATTTATTCCTGCACATACAGGTGCCTCTGGAATCCCGAGAACATTTCTCGAATATCATCCACGTTCCCCAGTATCTCCACAGCGTCAGCAACAGCTTCATATTTGAGTTCAAGCAGATTGGGCAGTTTGTCCTGGTCGAGTTCTCCGACGCCTTGCTGGACGTAGTGTTCGAGGACGAAGCTCAGGAACTCCTGCTGCGTGTCGTCGCCATAGTAGGAGAAGATGAAGTGCCTGTGAGTGCTGACTCTTTCCTCACGGCTGATTGGTTTTCTGTTGAACGCAATATGAGCCAGCACGTCGTAGAGGTCGCTTTTCTCGGCATCGATAATCCGTCTCAACTCTGACAGTTGTTCACTGCCGTAGCCCTTCTCCTCCAGGCTCTCGAGTAACTTCTTGCGGGTTTTGGGAGAACTCCACAGCTCACGGAGCTGGTCCTCGTCTTTGAACAGGTCAGGCAGGTCGCCGAAGAGCCGCTCGACAAACTGTGCCGCGGACATCGGCTTCCCGTCCGGGTTCCAGAATGACGTTGCCATCATATGCTGGATAGTCCGTTCCTTTCCGTCTGCCAGTTTGACCTTGATCTTCTGACGAGGGCGATGTTCGGGATCGTCCGGGTCAGGCTCACCGGGCGGCTCCGTGGGCACATCCGGTCCTGGCGGGTGAGGATCTAACGGCACGGGCTCTTCCGGCTCGCCGTCCCATTCCGGGTCATTGAAATGCTCGTAGGCCTTCACGAAGTCGTAAATCGTGAAATAGTCCTTGCCGTCGAAAAGCCGGGTACCGCGACCGATGATCTGTTTGAACTCGATCATCGAGTTGATTGGCCGCATCAGCACGATGTTCCGCACATTGCGTGCATCCACACCGGTAGAGAGCTTCTGCGACGTTGTCAGGATCGTCGGGATGGTCTTCTCGTTGTCCCGAAACGTGCGCAGGTGCTTTTCGCCGAGCTTGCCGTCGTTTGCCGTAACACGAACGCAGTAGAGCGGGTCCGAGCCGGTCTTTATCTGGTTGACGAGGTCGCGGACCGCGAGCGCGTGATCCTGGGTAGCGCAGAAGACCAGGGTCTTTTGTCGCTGGTCCATGTCCTGCATGAAGATCTCGACGCGCTTCTTCTCCCGCTCCTTTATCTCGATGATCCTGTTGAAGTCGGGCTCAATATAGCGCTTGTCCTCATCGATCTCGCCCTCGATCACGTCATCGTCCGGCGTATAGCGGTAGTCGTCTATTGTGGTGGCTATCTGCTTGACCTTGAACGGTGTCAGGTAGCCGTCGTTAATGCCTTCCTTGAGAGAGTACACGTATACCGGCTCGCCGAAGTAAGCGTAGGTGTCGGCGTTGTGCCTGCGTTTGGGGGTAGCTGTCAGTCCCAGCTGCACAGCCGGCTTGAAGTACTCCATTATGCCGCGCCAGTTGCTCTCGTCGTTCGCGCCGCCCCGGTGACACTCGTCGATCACTACCAGGTCGAAGAAGTCGGGAGGATAGTCGCCGAAGCTGGGCTTGGGGTTGCCGTCCTCGTCGCGCCCGGTCATGAAGGTCTGGAAGATCGTGAAGAAGACGCTGCCGTTCTTGGGCACCCGACCCTTCTTGCGGATTATTTGCGGGTCGATACGCACGAGGGCGTCTTCGGGAAAGGCGCTGAAGTCGTTGAAGGCCTGATCGGCCAGGATGTTTCGATCTGCGAGGAACAGGATGCGTGGTCGTCGGCTCGGCTCTTGCCCTTCTTCGAGGCCGTTGCGCCAGTCGGTAAGGTTCCAGCGGCTGTTAAAGAGTTTCCAGGCGATCTGGAAGGCGATGGCCGTCTTGCCGGTGCCCGTGGCGAGGGTGAGCAGGATGCGGTCCTGTCCGTTGTTGAGCGCATCCAGTGCTTTCGTGATCGCGTTGTGCTGGTAGTAGCGGGGTTGCCACTGGCCGCCCTTGTCATCGAACGGAATGGCCGAGAAGCGGTTCCGCCAGTATTGTTCCCGGGCTTCGCTCTCGCCGTAAGCAGCGTCCCACAGTTCATCCGGTGTCGGATAGCGGTCGACGTCGCCTTCTTTGCCGGTCTGCATGTCCACGCGGTAGATGCCGTGGCCGTTGGTAGAGAAGGCGAAGCGCGCCTGGAGTTTGGCGGCGTCCTTCTTGGCCTGGCCGAGGCCTTCGGTGACGGGAGCACGCTCGCGCTTTGCCTCTATCACCGCGAGCTTCTGATTCCGATAGACCAGCACATAGTCGGCGATACCCTCTTTCGCCCGGGTGCCCGCGCCCTGGAGTCGACCGATCGATATGACCTCACGCCGTATACGACTGCCGTCAACCACACCCCAACCTGCGTCCCGAAGAGCGGGATCGATCAACTCGGCACGAGTTTCGGCCTCGTTGCGGTCCTGCATCATACCCCTGCCTCCTTGAGTTTACTGTCAACGGCTTTGGGGTCGGAGGTCAACTCACCGGTGAAGGCTTTGTGGAGAATGGATTGTTTCAACTCCTTCAGCGTAGCGATTTTGTGTTGGTAGATGGTTTTCAAGCGTTGGGTTTCATTTTCTGTGTTTCTTAGATGCTCTACAACAAAGTTTTGGGTGGCAAAACTTGGCATCATAAGGATGAGAATTTTTGCTTTTTCGATGGGTAGGTGCGTAACTGTTGTGCCCGTCAAATCTGAAAACTGTTCTATAATTAACTTCGATCTAAAAGCATACAATATGAAGAGTGGATTGGTAGGTGTTTTCTCCCGTAAAAAGATAATATTACCGTCCTTGTAGCAGAATTTATCACCTTCCTTCACAACGTAGCCGACACCAATTGTTCCGCGTGCTGTTATTAGTACATCACCTTTTCGAGGTATGTCATGTTTTGAAGCATAGTCGCGGTATTTCTCTTCAGAGATATATGTATCACTGACTGTAGACCCAAACTTAGCCAGCCTGACGATCTCCTTGCCGCCGTAGAATGGCACGCCGGAAGAGGTCCAATCAGTCTTAAGGATGCGTTTGCTCGATCCGATATCGAACACTTCACCTAATCGTTTCTCCACCCATCCATCCCCCCGCTGGGAGAAGACGCGGTTGAGTTCACTCTCAAACAACTCCCGCGCATTGGCGAGGTTCTTCTCGGTGTTGGCGGTTGCGGTGGCGATGGCGGCGAATGCCTCGTCGAGGATCGCCACGATGCGCTTTTGCTCGGGGAGGGGGGGGAGAGCGATGGGGCGAGCGTTCATCGATTTCATAGAGACATGCACCATCGTGGTGCCCGCACCCTGATCTTTCTTTATACTCTCCGCGTCCCACTCGAACCAATATCGTAGAAAGCCCTTATGGGCTTGTTTCTCATCATGGTCCACCCTCCAAATATGGTAGTGAAAGATCACTTTTCCACCATTCCATATTCTTGGACCAAAGGATGCAGACCAAGCGTAGAGCAGGTCCCCATCGTCACAATACTTGGTCTGGTCGAGCTCCAGGTCCGAGTAATACCAATGTTTATTCGTGAAGAAATTTCCTACGCGGAGCACCGGATATCTCCCAAGCTCCAGCAGTTCCTCTTTCTTGTATGCCCGACCATTTCTGAGATCGCACACATTACCCAGTGTTGTCATCGCCCACCCCTCCCTCACAGCATGCTCCTTATCCCCGCCAAAACTTCAGCAGTCTCTGCGTCGAGGGTTTCGATTTCGTCGAGGATTTCTTTTGGTGAACGAAGGGGGGCTTCTTCGGGAGCGTTGGGGTTTTTAACCGACAGGTCGTGGGTTTCCTGGTCGATGTCGGAGCTCTTGATCGTCCATGATTTATCGGAGTCGGCAAACTTCTTCTGGAGTTTGACGAACTCGGCCAGGTCGTCGTCGTTCAGCGGGTTGGTTTTTCCCAGACTACGTCCCGGGTCGAGATGGTAGTACCAGGTCTTCCGCGTCGGAGCGCCCTTCTCGAAAAACAACACTACGGTCTTCACACCCGCACCCAGGAACGTCCCACCCGGACAGTCGAGGATGGTGTGCAGATTACAACTCTCCAGCAGATCCTTTCGCAGAGCCTTCGATGCATTATCGGAATTGGAAAGAAACGTGTTCTTTATCACCACCGCCGCCCTGCCGCCGGCCTTCAGTCGCTTGATGAAATGCTGGAGGAAGAGAAAGGCGGTCTCGCCGGTCCTTATCGGGAAGTTCTGCTGAACCTCCTTGCGTTCCTTCCCGCCGAAAGGCGGATTGGCGAGGATGATATCAAAGCGATCCTTCTCCTGAATGTCGGCGAGGTTTTCGGTCAGAGTATTGGCGTGGATGATGTTCGGCGCCTCGATACCATGCAGGATCATGTTCATGATCCCGATGATGTAGGCCAGCGACTTCTTCTCCTTGCCGTAGAAGGTGCGGGTCTGAAGCTTCTCCAGGTTTTTGGTGGTGAGTTTCTTCTTACCGTGGCGAAGGTAGTCGTGCGACTCGCAGAGGAATCCCGCGGAACCGCAGGCCCCGTCGTAGATCGTCTCGCCGATCTTGGGAGCGGTGACCTCGACCATGGCGCGAATGAGCGGGCGCGGAGTGTAGTACTCGCCGCCGTTGCGCCCGGCGTTGCCCATGTTGCGTATCTTGGCCTCGTAGAGATGACTCAGCTCGTGCTTCTCCTTCTGGGAGCGGAATTGGAGCGCGTCCATAAGCTCCAGGGCGTCGCGCAGCGAGTAACCGCTCTGAAACTTGTTTTTGATCTCGCTGAAGATCTCCCCGATCTTGTACTCGATTGTGTCCGGCCCGCTCGCCCGCTCCTTGAAACCCTTGAGGTACTGGAACAGGTCCCCGTTGATGAATTCAATCAGGTCTTCGCCGGTCGCCGCGCTGTCGTGGTCGAAGGCGCCGTTCTTCTTTTTGGGCGCCGCCCAGCTCGACCAGCGGTGTGGCTTGTCCAACAGGAACTTGTACTTCTTGCCTACAAGTTCGGCCTCCATCTTCCGCTCTCTCTCCAGATCGTCGAGGTACTTGAGAAACAGCATCCATGAAGTCTGCTCTGTGTAATCGAGTTCAGTGCCGCAACCGGCCTCTTTCCAGAGGACATCGTCGATGTTCTTGAAAGTCTGCTCGAACATGTGTTTCCTTCCCTACCCCACCCCCGGGTCAAGTTCTGTCCGCCCCTGAAAAACGATTCCCCATTATCCACCAAGTTCTGGAGATTCTCAATGAGGACGTTTGGTTTGTCCGCCTCCGCCGGGCCTACCCGCCGTCGCAGGGCCTATGGCGTGGCAGGCGGCGGGATCTTGGACTTTGGAGTTTGGTTTGCCCGCCGTCGCAGGGGAGGGTGTCGCTTTTCTACCCGAAGCATAGTTTGAAGTATATGGCATGTGTGGTATATTGGTCTGCATGAGCAACTCAAGAAGTTATCCCAAGAAGAGACCATCGAAGAAACTTCCCGAGACA
>JAUVDV010000076.1 GCA_030595125.1 Deltaproteobacteria bacterium | reverse complement strand
TCCAGGATCAGAACATTCTCCATGTGATAAGTCTGGGGAAACATATCAAACCCCTTGCGTTTGACAGTCTTGAACCCTGAATCCAGAAGATAACCGGCATCACGAACCTGCGTTGCAGGATCACAACTGATGTAAACAATATTCCTGACTTCTGCTGGAATCGCTTCGATGACCGGCTTGTTCAGCCCCTTGCGAGGTGGATCGAAGATAATAGTGTCTATCTGATGTTTCTTACAATACTCGGCGAGATTTTGCTCGATGTCCGTGCACTCGAAAATGCAGTCCGCAACCCCATTGGCAAGTGCGTTCTCCCGGGCGTTGGCCACAGCCGAATCATTGCTTTCCAGACCCAACAAAAACCTGGTTTTGGCGGCCAGACTGATGCCTATGGTTCCCGCTCCGCAATATGCATCCAGAAGTCTGCAGCCGGCTTCAATATGCTCACCGGCAAAAGTATACATTTTCTCAGCAACATCTTTATTTACCTGAAAAAAAGAGCGGTAATTCAATTTGAATTTACAGCCGCACATCTCATCCAGGATAAAGTCATCACCGAAAAGAAGTTTCTCGTCTTTACCCAGGATCACGTTGGTAATACCTGGATTTATGTTTTGAATTACGCCCTTCAATCCCGGATGCTTTTCTTCCAGGACTCTGATGAGCTGATTAGTAAACGGCATCTTGCGCTTTTTGGTTACCAATATCACCAGGTAATCGCCGCTGCTCCTTGCAAGTCTGATCCCGATATGACGGATGTTTCCCGCCCCTGAATTTTCATTATAAACAGCTACTTTTGCTGCCTGCAGATAACCCTTTATCGTTTCAATTATTCCGTCAAAGCGCTGAGGGTGAAGGTTGCAGGTAGACTGGGAGATCACCCGGTGGCTATTGCGCTCAAACATTCCAATTTTGATCTGCTTTGCCGCAAGTCCCACCGGATACAAGACTTTGTTTCGGTAATGCTGAGGTCTGGGCGCAGGGTCGATTGGCTCTATAATCGGAACTGAAATTTTGCGAAACAACTCGTCAAGAACCTGGTCTTTATAAGTAAGTTGGGCAGGATAATCTATATTCAACCAGTCGCAACCACCGCAGTTTTCAAAGTTTTCACACGCGGCATTCTGTCGCGATGGCGAGGACTCAACAATCTTCTTTACTGTGGCAAAGCGGATTTTATTGCGCGATTCCGTGATCTCCACATCCACAATTTCTCCGGGAATGGCTTGCGAAACAAAAATCGGGATGGAATCTGCAAACCCCAGCCCGTAGCCCTTGTTGGCCATTTTTTCAATTTTCAAATTCTTGATAATCATATGACGAGGTACTATTTCAGGATGTCCTCGAGGTGGCGGATGCGTCGCTGTAATGCATAGCGACTCATTCCAAGAAGTTCGGCGGCCCTGGTCTTGTTGCCCCTGGCTTCGTCCAGGGCACGGTCGATGATATCGAATTCAAATCTCTCTAGCTCCGCCTGACGCTTTCGGAGAGTTGCCAGCATCGCGCCCGAATCCTCCGTTGTGCACGGTGGCGGCGGCAGGGAAACAAGTGGAGAATACTTCTGGTCGTCGGTGATCGGCGTGTGGATCCCCCTGAATAGATTGACGGTCAATTCTTCACCGTGGGCGAGGATGACCGCCTGTTCGATCAGGTTGCGCAACTGCCGGACGTTTCCGGGAAAGGGATAGGCGAGGAGGGCGCGTTCTGCCGCTGGCTCGATTTCGGTGATGCGTTTTCCCGTCTGCCGGGCGAATTCGGCCATGAAATGATGCGCGAGGAGGACCACATCCCTGTCGCGCTTTGCAAGCGGAGGCACGTCTATTCTGAAAACATTCAGACGATAGTACATATCCTCCCGAAAGGTGCCCTCGCCGACGAGCACCTCGAGATCTCGGTTGGTGGCGGCCACGAGGCGCACGTCTACTTTGATCTCCTTTGATCCTCCGACCCGCATTATCGAACGCTCCTCGATGACCCTCAACAGTTTCGCCTGCAGCCTGAGATCCAGATCGCCGATTTCATCGAGGAACAGTGTCCCTCCGTGGGCTGCCTCGAACAGGCCCGTCTTTGCGCGATCTGCTCCCGTGAATGCTCCCTTTTCATGACCGAAGAACTCGCTTTCAATCAGGTTCTCCGGAACCGCTGCGCAATTAACCGTAACAAGCGGTTCTTCCCGGCGTTCGGACTGATGGTGCACCGCACGAGCGACGAGTTCCTTGCCCGTGCCGGTCTCGCCGACGATGAGCACGGTGCTCGAGGGTGCGGCCGCAACTTCGTCGATCCGCCTCGACAGGCGCTGCATCTCAGGGGACTCGCCGATAATCTTTGAAGTCGATGTCTCCAGATTCTGCAGGTGGGCGACCCGTCGCTTGAGGGTTGCGGTTTCTATGGCTCGACGCAGCCGCAATTCGGTCTCGTCCGAGCTTTTTTGGATGATGTCGAAGGCCCCGGCCTTCATGGCGGCGACCGTGTTCTCCAGAGTGATCTGGCCGCTCACGACGATGCACACTGTGCTCGGTTCCCGCTCGGCGATCGTTCGGATCACCTCGATTCCGTCCATGTGCGGAAGTCCGATATCAACCAGGACCAGCGCCGGCCGGATATCCGGCAGCAGCTTGAGCCCCTCCTCGCCGCTGTGGGCGATGGTCGGCTCGAACCCCTCGTGCCTCAGAAAACGATCGAGGCTGCGAGCGTAAATCTCATCATCCTCTATGATGAGCGTGGCGTACTTCATTTGTTTTCGTCGAGAAGTGAATCGATCTGTGTGCACAATTCAATGAGTTCCGGCTGGGGGATGACCAGCCAGGCCGCTACCACCTCGGGGTCGAACTGAGTGCCCTGCATTTCTTCGATCTCGGTTACAGCCACCAGATGAGATAGCGCTTTGCGATATGGACGATCCGTGGTCATGGCATCGTACGTGTCCACCACGGCAAACATTCTGGCTCCGATGCTGATTTCCTTACCACTCAACCCCCTGGGATAGCCCTTGCCGTCCCATCGCTCGTGGTGCTCGTACACGAGCTGACGGGCGTCCCCGAGGAAATTGCTGTCCTTGAGGATCCGGTAGCCGTGCTCCGAGTGTTTGCGCATCTCGACCCACTCGTCCTCGGTGAGTTTGCCGGGTTTGAGCAGAATAGTATCAGAGACGCCTATCTTGCCAATGTCGTGGAGAAGCGCGCCTCGTTCGATGGCGAGCAGCTCATCGCCCTGGATACCGAGTTGTTGGGCCAATCGCCGAGTATAGAGGGCTACCCGGCGCGAGTGGGTCTGGGTTTCTGTATCGCGAAAGTCCAGCGCGTTGGACAGGCCGAGCAACAAGCTGGAGGTGCGGTCCTGTACTTGTTCTTCGAGGGTTTGGTTCAACTGCCGCAGATCGCCCACATTCTGAGCGAGTTGCTCGGTCAGTCGACGGTTCTCCACCGCCAGGGAATAGTGGTCCAATGCTCTTGAAATCATGGCTATCAGATCCACTCGAGCCCAGGGTTTGACCACGAAATGGAACAACCCGACCCGGTTAATCACCTCGATGGCCGTCTGAAAATCTGTCATCCCCGAGGTCAGGATGCGAACTATGGCGGGATTGCGCCGCTTGACCTCCTCGAAAAACTCGATGCCGTCCATTCCGGGCATGTTGAAATCCGAGATCACCACAGCAAAGGGATGACGTTCGATCTCGACGAGCCCTTCCGCTGCGGAGTTGGCCAGGGAAACTACGAAATCGGTGCCGGACAGATCGCGTTTGAACGCTCGAAGAACAAGATCGTCATCGTCGACGAACAAGACTCGGCGAGAGCTTTCCGGTGCATCTGTGTTGGCCATTTTCTCACTCTACTATCTGTCGACAATCGACGCCAGGATTTCATGCCAGTTGATGACAAAGTTGACCATCTGTCGTTCGTTAAAAAAAACTCCGATTTTCACTTACACCTCACCATGCTTTTGATACATAGAGGGCGCCGGTGATCTAATTATTGGAGAACTATATGGACATCACTTCCATGGCAGTCTCGGCGATCGGCGGTCTCGCCCTCTTTCTCTTCGGTATGAAGGTTATGAGCGAGGGTCTGCAGAAGGTGGCCGGCGATCGGATGCGCGCCGTTCTCTCCGCCATGACCAGCAATCGGTTGGCCGGGGTGGGAACAGGCCTGTTGGTCACCGCCGTGGTGCAGTCATCCAGCGCGACGACAGTGATGCTCGTGGGGTTTGTGAACGCGGGCCTGATCAACGTTACCCAGTCCATCGGTGTGATCATGGGCGCCAACGTCGGCACCACGGTGACAGCCTGGCTGGTGGCGGTCGTCGGATTCAAAGTCCATATTTCGTTTATGGCTCTCCCGGCGATCGCATTGGGTTTTTTCCCGCGATTGTTCGGTTTTCGGAAGCTGGCTGACTGGGGTGAGGTGATCCTGGGATTCGGAGTGCTTTTCCTGGGCCTCGATTTCATGAAAGACGCGGTGGCCGATCTCAGGGAAGCTCCGGAGGTGTTGGCGTGGATCGCCCAGTGCCGGGCGGACGCTTTTGGGTGGAGAATGATCGCTGTTGGTGTGGGCATGATTGTCACCTTCATCATCCAGTCGTCGTCGGCGGCCATGGCGGTAACAATGACGATGGCGGCGGAGGGGATAATAGATCTTCCGACGGCCTGCGCCCTGGCGGTTGGCCAGAACATCGGAACCACGATCACCGCCAATCTGGCTTCCATCGGCACCTCGGCGGCGGCAAAGCAGTCTGCGCGGGCTCACATGCTGTTCAACATCATCGGCTCGATCTGGCCGATCATCCTGTTGGGACCGTTCATGGGGTTGATTGACCTTGTCGTTCCCGGCGCGCTGAAGGGTGAGCCCTCCCAGGCCCTCCTGGCGTCATACCTGGCCGCTTTTCACACGGCATTCAACGTGGTCAATACCCTCATCTTCCTGCCCTTCACCAGGCAGCTAGCGTGGCTTTCCAAGAAGCTCGTCTGGGACAAGGGGACGGAGGAGGCTCACCTCAGGTTCCTCGATCCCAATCTCATGAACTCACCGCCCATGGCTCTACACGCGGCTCGTAGCGAGTTGCTGCGTATGCTAGAGATTGTGGAGTCCATGCTCATCAATGTGCGCAAGCTCATCGCATCGCCCGATAAAAAGATGAGCAAGGTGGCGGACGAGATCCTCGCCTCCGAGCAGATTGTGGACATGCTGGAGCGGGAGATCTCCGTATACCTGGTTCCGGTTACACGAATGGATATTTCCTTTCGGCAGAGCCAGGAAGTCGGCGGGATAATTAATGCGGTGAGCGATATCGAGCGGATGGGGGATCACTGCGAGGCGCTCCTCAAGCTCGCCAGACGGCGATATGACAAGAAGCTTGCCCCGACCGAGGAGGCCGTCAAAGAACTCAACGAGATCGGCGATCGGGTTCAGGGGTTCCTGGCGCTGTTAAGGGAAAACATGTTCGCGTCGTCGGATCTCCCCATGGACAAGGCCCATGAGTTCGAGAACTCCATCGACGACATGCGAAAACGATCCCGAAAGGGACACGTGGCTCGCCTGAACAAGCAAGAGTGCAGCGTGAATCAGGGGCTCATCCACATCGACATGCTCACCAGCTTCGAAAAAATTGGCGACCACGCATTCAACGTCGCCCAGATGCTCGCCGGAGAGCGGTAGATTTAGCGGACACACGATCGTCGCACTTGTTTCCAATCCGTCACACGACCGTCACATTTGAATTCTAGTGTTTCGACATGGATTCAGTTGACATGACGATCACGATACTCGGTGGTCTGGCCCTGTTCCTCATCGGAATGAGGATCATGAGCGAGGGCTTGCAGAAAGTAGCCGGCGACCGGATGCGGTCTGTTCTCTCCGCCATGACCAGCAATCGCTTTGCGGGAGTGGGAACGGGCCTGGTCGTGACCTGCGCGATCCAGTCGTCCAGCGCAACCACGGTGATGCTCGTGGGATTCGTACACGCCGGCCTGATAAGTCTTACGCAGTCCATCGGTGTGATAATGGGCGCCAACATCGGTACCACCGTCACCGGGTGGCTGGTTGCCCTGCTGGGTTTCAAGGTCAAGATCACGGCCATGGCGCTGCCGGCCATCACCATTGGTTTTTTTCCGAGGTTGCTCGGGACACGGAGGCTTGTCGATTGGGGTGAGGTTCTCGTGGGGTTCGGGATACTGTTTTTGGGCCTCGACTTCATGAAGGACTCGGTCCAACAACTTCGGGAATCGGAAACCATCCTCTCCTGGATGGCGTCCACCCGCGCGGACATGTTTGTCTGGCGCCTGGCCGCCGTGGGCGTGGGCGCCCTGGTGACCCTCATCGTGCAGTCATCGTCGGCCACCATGGTCATCACCATGACCCTCGCCGCCCAGGGGATGATCGATCTCCCCACCGCGTGCGCGCTCGTCCTCGGTGAAAACATCGGTACCACCATCACGGCCAACCTGGCGGCCATCGGAGCATCCACCTCGGCGAAAAGGACAGCCAGGGCCCACTTTCTGTTCAACGTCACCGGCGCACTATGGGCTGTCATGCTGTTTACACCCTTGCTGAGCCTGGTAGACGCCATCGTCCCCGGACAGAGCGCCATGTCCAGCGTTGCGTCTCAGGCCCAAATCGCCGCCACCCTGGCCGCGTTCCACACCATTTTTAACCTCTTCAACACCGGGCTCTTTCTGCCGTTTACAAAACAGCTGGCCCAGGGAGCGACCATTCTTGTGCGGGAGAAGGAGGGTGAGACTACCGGTCTGATATTTCTGGACCCCAAGCTGATGGCGTCGCCTCCCATGGCTCTCCACGCGGCGCGTAGCGAGCTCGGCCGGATGCTCGGCGAGGTGGAGTCCATGCTCGGCAGGGTCCTGATGCTTGTCTCCTCTCCGAAAAAGAAACTGGGCGTGGTGGCGGACGCCATCCTGATGTCAGAACAGAAGGTGGACTACCTGGAGAAGGAGATCACCGAGTACCTGGTCTCGGTGACGCGGCTGGAGACTTCGCTCATGCAGAGCCAGGAGATCACCGGGCTGATCAATTCGGTGAGCGACATCGAGCGGATGGGGGATCACTGCGAGAACATGGTCAAGCTCCTGGCTCGCCGCTATGACAAGAACCTGGAACTTCCCGACAATGCGATCATGGAGCTCATGGAAATCGGGGACACGGTGACCGAGTTCATCGCCCTCATAAATGAGAATCTCTACGAACCGGCGCAGGACGTCCTTCCGAGGGCGAGGCACCTGGAGAACAAGATCAACGAGATGCGCGGTCGGATGAGGAAGGGTCATATGGGCCGGCTGCAACAGGGCACATGCGACGTGAGCTCCGGCCTTATCTTTATAGACATGCTCACCAGCTTCGAGAAGATCGGCGACCACGCCTTCAACGTAGCCCAGATGCTCGCCGGGGAACGGTAGAGTTTTCAAAAAACGTCCTCCAAAGATGCTATGATCTCCCCAATAGATGGAGGTGGGCTCATGATGATCGATATCAAGAACCTTCTATTGACACTACTCGCGGTGGCGTCTTTCGGATGCTCGCCCGGCTCGTCGGGCAGCGACGACGGTGGGACGACCGACACGGACACGGATGTGGATACGGATACCGACGTGGACACGGACTCCGACACGGACACGGACACCGACGCGGACACCGACGCGGACACCGACACCGACGCGGACACCGACACCGATACTGACACAGATACCGACACCGGCCCGATCGAGTGCAACTTGGGGGAGTACAGCGGCGATTTCACGATCGGTACACAATCGGATGTCGCAACCTTCGCTGGGTACACCTCGGTCTCGGGAGACCTGAATATCTACTGCCCTTCGTGCACCGACTTGAGCGAGTTGATTTGCCTCACCGCTGTGGGCGGGTACTTTTACATCCAAGAGAACGCCGTCCTCACCGACCTTGATGGTCTGAGCGGTCTCACCTCGGTGGGCGGGGATTTGAACGTTTGGTACAATGACGTCCTCGCAAACCTGGACGGTCTTGGTGCCCTCACCTCGTTGGGTGGGGACTTGTCAATATCAACAAACGCCGTCCTCACCGACCTGGACGGTTTGAGCGGTATCACCGGCTCGTTGGGCGGACATCTGTTCATTGGGGACAACGACGTTCTCGCAAACCTGGACGGTCTTGGTGCTCTCACCTCGGTGGGCGAGTACTTGTCGATTTTCACCAACGCCGCCCTGACCAACCTTGACGGGCTGAGCAATATTACTTCTGTAGTAGAGGCCTTGACTATCTGGGACAACGACGCCCTTGCCAACCTGAACGGACTGAGCGCCGTCACCTCGGTGGGTGGGAACTTGGCTATTTGGTTCAACGACATCCTCACCAACCTTGACGGGCTGAGCGGTATCACATCGGCGGTTGAGTCCTTGAGTATCTCCGAAAACGCCGCCCTCACCAACCTGGACGGTTTAAGCGGTATCACTGGCTCGTTGGGCGGGGACTTGTTCATCTCTAGTAACGCTACCCTGTCCAACCTGAACGGCCTGAGCGGCATCACCGCTGTGGGCGGGGACTTGTTCATCTCTGGTAACGCTACCCTGCCCAACCTGAACGGCCTGAGCGTTATCACCGCTGTGGGCGGGGACTTGTTCATCTACGGAAACGACGCCCTCATTGATCTGGACGGGCTAAACGCCCTCGCCTCGGTAATTGTGGACTTGAAAATCTCCGGGAACACAGTCCTGGCGAACCTGGACGGGCTGAGCGGGGTAACTGGCTCCGTGGGCGGGGACTTGGCAATCACTTATAACGACGCCCTGACCAACCTTGACGGGCTAAATGGCCTCACCTCGGTGATTGGTTACTTGCGGATCGAAAACAACACTGCCCTGACAGACCTTGACGGTCTGTGCAACATCACCTCGGTGGGTGGTTACTTGGAAATATCCGAAAATACCGTTCTGACAAGTACCGGTCTGAGCGTCCTTAACTCGGTGGGTGGGGATTTGATCATCTTCTGGAACACTCTCACCAACCTGAATGGATTTGGTGCCCTTACCTCGGTGGGTGGGCAGGTTGATATCACATCCAACGCCCTGACCAGCGTTGACGGCCTGAACGCTCTTACCTCGGTGGGCGGGGATTTGAGGATCTCCAATAATCACGCCCTCACCAACCTGGACAGCCTTGGCGTACTCACTTCGGTGGGTTTGACCTTGGACATCTACTGGAACACCACCTTGCCCGACTGCGAGGTGTGCGATCTGATAGCCCAGCTCACTACCGGACCTACATCTGCAAGTATTAGTAACAACCTCGATGACACATGCACTCCGGTTCCGGCGAATTGTCCGTAGCCCGAGTTCGAGTAGAATAGCCCGCCGAGCTTGTCCCACTTGTAAAACGATCATCCGTCATTAAGATGTGCCCATGGACTTCAAGAAAATATTCGGCATGGGCAAGCACAAGGAAGCCAGGGACAGAAATCTCGGCAGCCTGTTTGCGGCCCTCGAGGACATGCTCGCGGGAAAATCCGTTGACGAGATCAAGCTGGTCGCCGGCTGGGCGGGGCTGCTCGGACGCGTGGCCAACGCGGACATGGATCTGAGCGGTGAGGAGATCGCCGGGATCAGAGAGATCATGGAGAAGATCCACGGGCTCGACGCGACATCGGTATCGGCGATTACCGACCTGCTTGCCGGGAAACGGGTCGAGTTGCTGTCCGTCGAGGATCATTTCTACACCCGGATGATCAACGACGTTGCCGGCAGGGAGGAGAAGCTCGCGCTATTGGAGTCGCTGTTTCACGTGGCCGCGGCCGATGATATCGTGCGGCAGAACGAGGACGCCACAATCCGAATGATCTCCCGTTCGCTGTTCTTATCCCACGACGAGTTCATCGAGATTCGCAGTAAATTCCGGGACAAGTTGGCCGTTCTCAAAAACAGTAAATCGCGGAACTCTTGAAGGTACAGTAGAGAATAGTGCCTGATTCTATTTTGAGATCATCGAACGAGCTTCGGGTGATCAATGCGGACAGGGCGAGATCACCTACCGCGATCTTGACCTCCAGCAAGCGACCGGACGATTCCCATCCGATGACCTTGCATCGGAACTGGTTTCTGGCGCTGGATTCGAAAGGTTTTTCGGACAGCAGGATATCCTCGGGTCTGATCCACACGTGGGCCACCGAATTGTCTGTGATCGATATCGAGATTTCGACTCCCGCAGCAAGGCAGCCGCCCTGTGTGATCTCGTCGACGTGGATGACGTTCCTCAATCCCAGGAAGTCGGCCACCTCCCGGTCGGTGGGCGAGCGGAAGATCTCCTCTGGAGTGCTCACCAGCCTGAGGGTGCCGTCAAGCATCACGCCGATCTTGTCTCCCAGATAGAGGGCCTCATCGACGTTGTGTGTGACGTGAAGGAATATCGTGTCTCCTTGACGGTGAATGTCTCGTAGTACTTGTCTCAGCCGCTCCGCTTCCCGGGGGTCCACGGCCGCGAGGGGTTCGTCCAGGAGAAGGATGTTGGGTTCTGTGATCATGGCGCGCGCCAGCGCCGTGCGCTGTTGTTCGCCGCCGGACAGGGTTTGCGGCTTGCGCTGCAACAGATCCCGAATACCCAGGAGTTCGGCGGTGCTTCGCACCTTGTTCTTCACAGTTTTCTTGTCTACACCTCTTGAGCGAAGCCCGTAGGCGATATTCCCCTCCACGTTGAGATGCGGGAAAAGCGCGTAGTCCTGATAGACCAGGGCGAAACCCCTTCGTTCGGGAGGAGTGAAGGTTACGTCCGCGCCGTCCCACACGATCCGGCCCGAGTCCGGGCGGAGCAGGCCCGCCACGACCTCCAGGAATACCGTCTTGCCCACCCCGGAGGGTCCCAGGATTACGAAGTACTCGCCTTTCGCCGCCGACATGGTCAGGTCTGCGAGGGTAAAATCGCCGAGCTTCTTGTTGATGGAATGCAGTTCGAGCAAGGGTTACTCCTCCCTCGAGCGGCGCCTTGCCACGAAGCGCAAGGCAGCGAAGATGAGCACGCAGATGATCAACAGTACGACTGCGGCCGACCGGGCGTGGGCCAGACCGTAATCGTTGAATCGTTCGAAGACGAGCGTGGGCGTGGTCATTGGGTGATAGGCGATTATCACGACAGCCCCGAACTCGCTGATGCCCCGGGCCCACATCATGATCATTCCGGTCAGAATATCCCGCCAGGCCAGGGGTACAGAGATGGTAAAGAACGTGCGACAGGGAGATGCTCCGAGGGTGCGGGCGGCGCTTTCGAGGTGCACCGGAACTTTGGCGAACCCGTTGTGGGCGGCGTTGATCAGGAATGGGACGGACACGAAGGCCATGGCCACGGCGATCCCCGGCGCGGTGCCCACCAGGCTTCCGAATGTAGATCCGAAAAGCGAGTCCCTGCCGACCACGGTGAGCAATGCAATGCCCGCAGTGGTGTGCGGCACTATGATGGGAAGATCGATTATCGCAAAAAGGGTGGTGCGACCGAAGAAGCGTTTTCTCGCCAGGAGGTACGCCAGCGGGATTCCGGTCACGGTGCACGCGATGGTGGCCATGAGGGCGGCGCTCAGGGTGAGGCTGACCGAAGATCGCACTTCCTCATCCGCTGCCGCTTCCGTGATTTCTCCGAGGGAAGAGGAGAGAAGTATGCCCGCAAGGGGCGCGATGATGAACAGGAGCACCAGGGATCCGAGCAGTGTGAAGACGAGGCCTGTCCAGGGTATGGGGCGGCCGACTTCCGTGCTGCGAGGATTCGACATCACTACTCCGGCTTCACGCAGTGCTTTTTGAGGTCATCCGGCAGGGCGTTCAGCTCTCCGGTGATCGCCGGCACGATGGGCGACTGCCCGTTTCTGCCCATGATCGCCTGGCCTTTTTTTGACAGAAGCAGATCCAGGTAACGGACGGCAAGATCTCTGGATGGAGCGTTTTTGGGAATGGTGATCGAGTACACGATCGGCGCGCCCTTCCTGGTTATCGTCTCGCCGGGCTTTTTGCCCGTGACCTCCACGATCGCCGTGGCGTACAGATCCTCGTGAGCGGACGATCGGAGGTTCATTTCGTCGGGCAGGCGCACCGTCTCGAGTCTGTGCTGCATGGCCACAGAGCGGTATATGGGGAGATAGTCGATCTCACTCGCTTCGAGCAGGGCGAGCAGATCCGTTTCCTTGGGCCGAATGAAGCGCTTGCCGTCTTTCTCTTCAAGCCTCTTTGCAAGACCGTCCACGCCGAAGTGCTTCTGTGCCAGATCGAACAACATGACCGTCCGGTAGCCGCAGGGATCGCTGTTGGGGTCGGCGCGTCCGAAGGTCACACCTTCCTTCATGAGGATCTCGGGCCAGTTTTTCGGCGTAATTTCATCCGCGTATTTCGACTTGTCGGTGTACGCGATGGCCATTTCGTTGGTGGCGAACCTTATATTGAAGTCCGCATGTTCGGGCATGAGGAGGTTTTCCACTACCTTGTAGTCGGCGGAACCGAGCACGTCACACGGACGGTTCAGATCACTGACCTTGCGGGCGGTGTCGCGGCTTCCCGCGGATTCGGATTGTACGGTCACACCTGGATTTTGCTTCTCGAACAGGGCCGAGACTTCCTTGAAGGGTATGGAAAGGCTGCCCGCGTGAAGGACTATCAGCTTGCGATCCTTTACTGGAGCAGGCGCGTCGTTTTCCGGAGTCGGTGCATCGCCGGGGCTACTCGCTTCCCCGCATCCTGCGAGGATCGATAGCGCGAGCGCCGGGAGGAAAGCGGCGAGGCTCAAGTGTATTTGTGTCGAATTTTTCATTTCAGGTTACCTATCATGGAGGGTTCTGGATGGAAACCTGCATACGGTGGTATAAGCAATCCGATGCCCCGATGGACCAACATAGTGATCCCTTGCCTGATCATCCTGGCCGCAAACACAGCTTGTGCGGGCGAGGGCAAAGAAGAAATCCCGCCGGAACCCGTCTACGAACTGAATCCGGTGGTCGATGGGCCGGTTTTTTTCCTCGCCGGGGTTGTGGCCGTCGGCTGGCTTCTGGGAGACGAGCTGGGAGAAGCCGACTGCGCTCCGCTTTGCGACAGGCGGGACGTCAACAGTTTCGACAGGTGGTCCGCCGGTTATTACGACGAAAACTGGGCAAGGGTGACCGACTTCACGCTCCTGGGAATCATGGGTGTCGGCGTTGTGTCGCTCTTTATTGACGAGGGTTTCAAGGCGGGCCTCGTGGATCTGTTCGTGGTTGCCGAGTCGGTGCTGTTGGCCAATGCCTTTGTGGTGGCTCTCAACCTGATGGCCAGGCGCCCACGGCCATATCTTTATTCGACGGAGGCGCCCCTGGATGTTCGAAACAGCGGCACCGCCAGCCTGTCCTTCGGGAGCGGCCACGTGGCGGCGACGACTTCCTTCACCACTGCGATGTTCGGGGTGTTTCATGCGAGGCACCCGGATTCTCCCTGGCCGTGGGTCTTTCTGGGCGTTGGGACGGCCGCGAGTGGGGTGGTCGCCGCCGGCAGAATCATGTCTGGCCGGCACTTCATGTCGGATGTCATCATCGGCGGTGTTTCCGGGATCTGCATGGGCATTCTGGTTCCCGCCATGCACAAGAAAAACGTTATCGTCGCCCCGACGATCATAGACAGCGGCGCCGGCCTGGCGCTGACAAGGTCGTTCTGACCGGTTAAAGTGCCCCTGGATTCCCCTGTAACTGTAAAACTACCGCCCGTTTCAAATTTGAAAAAAATGTTTGGCTTCGGGGGTTTACATGCCGGATCCACGACTTATTTTTATAAGAGGAGCAACAACATGGATTCCATTCCTCCCCCGGCATCGACGACAGCATCGGCAGTGATAAGGTACACAGCGCTGGAGTCAATAATTCCCCCCAAACCTCGACCGTTTCCCCGAAAGGTAGCCGTTCCCTACTGCAAGTCCGCGCGCATCACCTCACGCATGTACGGATCGGAGTTGCAGGGGAAGATTCTGAAGGGTCGATACAGGGTGACATTCCCCCTCGGGAGGGGAGGGATGTCAACAGTGCACCTGGCGCGAGATATCACAAACGGACGCCACTTCGCCATCAAGGTGCTTCTTGCGGATTATGTGAACAGGACGACCATGAGACGCAGGTTTTTCAACGAGCTCGAGGCGGTGAGGCGAGTGGAGCACGAAGCGATCGTCAAAATGTACGATCTCGGTGAGCTCGATGACGGGCGCCTCTTTCTGGTGATGGAATATGTGTCCGGAGGTTCCCTCAAAAAGAAGTTGCGCGAGGGTGCCATGAGAGTTGATCAGACCATCCAGATCGTCAGTACCGTGGCCGAGGGTTTGCGTGCAGCTCATCGCCAGAGCGTGATTCACAGAGATCTAAAGCCGGGAAACCTGCTCTTGCCCAGGAGTTCCAACGGAGGCCCGGTGGCCAAGATCGTGGATTTTGGTATCGCCAGAATCTCCGACGGTCCCCGGATCACCAACACGTCGGAAGTGGTCGGTACGCCCCTGTACATTTCGCCGGAACAGGCATTGGGGGATTCGGTAGACCATCGGGCGGATGTGTACGCGCTTGGCGTGATGATGTACGAGATGCTCACCGGCGAGAGGCTGTTCACAGGCCGCAATCCAGAGACGCTCCTCCGACAGCACGTGAAGGAGCGTCCCCAGTCCATGCGCAAGAGGCGGCCCGATCTGAATATCCCCGGCCCTCTCGATGATCTCGTGATGACGTGTCTGAAAAAAAATCCCGACAAGCGTCCCTACGACATGAGCATGATCCTCGCCAATCTGGCCACTCTCGACGGAACCGGTTCCTACCTGAATTGATCTACTCGCAGTTTTCGGAGCAGTCACCGTTCAGGATGGCCTCGCACTCCTCGTCCATGATGCATTCGATGCACTCGTCGCACCCCTCGTCCTCGTCTTCGCATGTGAGCTCCCAGTCGCCGATCAAATCCTGAGCCTCGTCGTCTCCGTATTCGTCCGCGAGGCATTGCTCGATCTTTTCGTTGGCGTCCTCGGTGGTGTCGCAACCCACGATGGCGAATGAGAGGACAAAGAGGGCGCAGATTGTCAGTGTGATGGCTTTCATGATTCGTTTCCTTTCTTGACGCTCGGTCGCTTGTTTGCGGCCGAACGGTTCCATTGTCCGCGCATTTGCGCGGGGTTTTCCTGCTTGCAATGTTTGTAGCCCCGGGGCGATCCTGGAGCATTGCACTGGGCGTGCCAAGAGACTACAACCCGCTAAAAATCAGGCTTTACGGTGGTAGAAGGGTAGTGAGTGTGGCGATGGGACAACACCCGGACGGGTGCTTTTTTTCACGGGGACAGACGGTACTAGTTTTCCTGACCGTCTTCTTTGTTGAGAATGATATTGGCGGCCAGGAAGCCGGAAACCTGGGCCATGCCGACGCTGTGGGAAGGCCATGTCCACGAACCCGCCATGAATAATCCGCCGATGGGAGTGTGGATATTGATCCGGTTTTGTTGCTCCACGGTGAAGTTCAATCCGTACGGAGTTCCGTCTTGATTGAAGGTGAAGTTTTTCACCGTGCGCGGTGTCATCCCCTCCTTGACCTCGATGTGGTCACGCAGGCCGGGCATGATCTCCTCGGCCATGGTGATGAGCGTGTCCATCATTTCCTCTTTTTGCCGGGTGTATTCCTCGCCGGGCTCGGGCCATAGCGACATGTTGGAGTAAGTGTGGAGGGTGAGCACCGACTTGCCCTTCGGCGCGTAGAAAGGATCGCCCAGGTTTGTGTAGAAGGTGAGAGACATGAGGCCGTTTTCGTAACTCCCGGCCATTGCCGCTTCGTAGTTCGCCTGATGATCCACCGACTTGTTCAAGAAGATCTCGTATTCGGAGATGCCCCAGAAATCGGGGGTCACGTCGAGCCCCAGGTAGACTCCGGCGAAGGAGTTGCTAGGCTCAATTTTTTTCAGTTTTCGCAAGAATCTTCCGGAGAACTCTTTCTCACCGACCAGGCCGAGAAAGGTCTGAAACGGATCTGCGTTGGAAACCACGTAGCGGCTCGTGTAGGTATCGCCGTGCTCCGTATCGACCCCGGTTACCCGACCGTCCGTCACGTTGATGGATGTGACGCGGGTGTCGGTGAGAACGGTTCCGCCCAGCTCCTTGATCCGCGCGTTGTACGCGTCGGACAGGGCCTGAGAGGAGCCCTTGATCTGCCAACCTCCGTGGAGAAGATAACTGTATTGTGCAATCAGGAAGATGATGGACCACTGTTCGGATGGCGGGGGGCCGTGGTACAGCCAGAACTGGGAGATGACCGCCTTGAGATCCTCTGATTCGAAGAAATCGTCCATCACCTCCTGCACCGTCTTGTTGTGGTACTTGAAAAGAGTTCTCTGGCGCAGTGGAAGCGTGATCTTGGTGAGCAGCGCCTCCAGCGGGTTTGCCAGGTAGAGGTTGCGGAGTTCGGAGATCTCGTCGGAAAGAACTATCAGCAAATCCCGGTAGCGATTGAGATTGTCGGCCTCGTCGGGCCAGCGCTTCTTAAGGGCGTTAAAGAAAGCTTCTTCTCCCTCGGGCTGAACGAACTCGAACCCGGGGAAGACGGACTTGCACTGCTCCTTGACGCGGATCAGCTCCACCTTTTCAAACACGCCGGCCCTTTCCATGATTGTCTGGACGAGGGCCTTTTCCTTGCCTCCGCCCAATGACATTTCATGAAGAGCCGCGTCGAAATTGAACTCACCCCGTGAGAACGATGTGGTGCAACCTCCGACCTTGTAGTGCTGCTCCAGCAACAGGACCTTCATTCCTCCACTGGAGAGATGGGTTGCCGCCGAGAGGCCGCCCATCCCGGCCCCGATCACGATGACATCGTAGTCGGTGTTCCGGTTTTGTGGCAGAGGTGTAGTGGCGCAACCGTGCATAGTTGCCGCAATGAGAATGAGGATTATCGCGAGTGGGCGGGAGATCTTGTTCAAGTGCTGCTCCAATTATTCACTGGTCATTTCGTCGTCGTTCCCCCATACCTCCTTGAAAACCAGGCAGAAAATCAGGCTGGCTTGTAGCACGATATGAGAACGCACAAAACATTTACGATTGTTCATCGATAAATAACCAAATCTTGCTTTTCGATTGGGCAGCGTTCAACAATGATTGGGAACAAACGATGCATCGAGTACGTTATCTTGATTGTTGAACATCGATAAAATGGAATTTATAGGCACTTTTAATATTGGGGTATCGGATGAAAAGCCGTTGGTTCGCGGCGCCGACCCTGTTGCCCTCGTAGGCGGGGCGGGTGCGGTGATCATCGCGCTTGTCGCAATGCTGCTCCTTCCCATGATCAGTGAAGCTCGTCAAAAGGAAGACACGTTGAAGGTCGATTCCCCGCCCTTCGAGTACATTGAGGCCCGCCTGCTCAAGTTCGGCGAGGTGAAGGACGACACAAAACTCCCGGACAGGATCGTGCCGGCTCTTCCGACCGCGCCCGGCGAGGTGCTCTCCCTTGACATGGACGAGAACAAGCCGGAGCCGAAGATCGAGGATGAAAAACCTGCACGCCAGGCCGACGCGGTGACCGACGACAAGCTGCGAGAGGTCTTTGACAAGGCGCGGGCGTTTGCCGAGATACAGGATAACTATATACCGGAGGGGCATCCGGACGGCGTGCCCGACGGGGACGTGACTGATCCCGCGCTGGCGTCGCTAGGCGCCACGTACGGGCATCGGATCAAACGGTTTTTTCTGGACAGGTGGATCGTTCCCACGCTCCTGTCCGAGGGTGAACTGGCGAATCTTAAGGTGAAAGTAAACATCAAGTTGGATATCGATGTGGTGATAGTGTCGGTCACGTTCCTGAAGAAATCCGGCAACCGGATGTTCGATGATTCAGTTCAAAACGCCATCGACAGGGTCGGCAAAGAGGTCAGGAACCTTCCAACGCCGCCCGAGGCCATTGCGGCGAGGGTATTTGGCAGTGGAATAAATTTGACCTTCAACGGTCGCGAGGCTTCCTACGAATAGAGGTGATCAGCATGAGTAGATATTTGGGTCTTGTGGTGGGCATTGCGCTTCTTTTTGGGAGCGTAATGGTATTGCCAGGGATGGCAGAGTCAAAGAAGGGGAAAAAGGACAAGGGCTCCGATGAACCCCTTCCCGTCATGGCCGACAACGCTCCACTTGAGGTTGAGTTATGGGGGGGTATTCGCGATCTGTACAAGATCGCCGTGCCGAGGCCGCTGGGGCATGCAACCTCCGTCAAGGAGATCCAGTCGATCCAGTCCAACGATTTCAAGCTCTCCAGTCTCTTCGAGGTCTTGAGCGAAAAGTCGTACATCGCCGATCTTTCGGCGGAGGGCATGAGCATCGAGAAGGATCCGTGGGTTCAGATCGGCGCGCAGGGTGTCTCCAAGTGCAGGGTGAAAAAATCGGGAGACAGTCTGGAACTCGACTTCAAATTGTTCGAGGTCGCTCGCGGAGGAAAGCCGGTGCTGTCAAAGAGGTACTCGGGCTCCACCAAGGAGTTGCGATCCCTGGTGCACAAATGGGTAAACGATGTGATCGGCTACTTCACGGGAGAACGCGGTATGTTCGGGACCAGGCTGGCCTTCTCCCGTCGCATTGGCCCGGGAACGAAGCATGTTTTCACCGCCGACTGGACCGGCGGCGACGTGGGGAGGGTTACGCGAAACAACGCCATTAACCTGTTGCCCGCATGGGGACCAGGTGGTTCCATCTACTACACATCGTTTGTGGAGGGCGCACCGTTTCTCTACCGGACCGGGCAGCGCAAGGCGGTGCTCTCGGAGACCGGCCTCAACATGGGCGCCGCGTTTCACGGAGGCAAGATGGCTGTCGTGCTGTCCAGGGACGGGAACCCGGAGATCTACGTGGGTAATGCCGATGGCTCGGGGCTCAAGAGACTCACGTCTTCGGGATCCATCGACGTGTCCCCTTCGTGGAGTCCGGACGGATCGAAGATCGCTTTTGTGTCCGATCGCCACGGATCGCCGCAGGTTTTTGTCATGAGCGCCGGCGGCGGCGGGGCCAAGCGTATTACCTTCAAGGGCTCGTACAACCAGACGCCGTGCTGGTGCCCCCGCCCGGGATCCAACCTCATCGCGTTCACCGGCAGGGACGGCGGGACATATGACATCTTCACCGTCAACACGTCCGGCGGCGGTATCAGGCGCCTGACCCAGAAGCAGGGGCGCAACATGGATCCGGCCTTCTCGCCGGACTGCAGAGCCGTTGCGTTTCATTCCTCCCGGGGTGGCATCTTCATCTCCAACCCCGAGGGACTCAATCAGAACCTCGTGATCAAGGGCGCTGCCGATACCATAAAGTGGTCCCCCAGGTGACACCCGGGCCGCTGCAAGGAGTACATCGTATGAAAAGGATATTCGTTGTCGCGCCTGTGGTCTTTGGTTGCATTGCCGCGTTGATGGTCATCGCTCCGCAGGCGTCGGCCGAGAAAAAGGGCATTGATGCAGGCTCCATCAAGGGACAAAACGACAAGGCGAGTGCGCCGGCGCGAAGGGAGGGAATGGTCGAGCTCGAGATCCTTCGACTGGAGCAGGGGCCCACAGGCGGTGTACTGATCTTGCTTGTGGAGAAGAACGCGCCGTTCCACGTCATTCCAATGGTCATCGGAGAGGCGGAGGCACGAGCGATCGCCTCGCGCAAGGACGGCATGAGTTTTCCCAGACCGATGACTCACGATCTTCTGGAGAAAGTTCTCGTGGAGTTCAAGGCGAAGGTCGTCAAGCTGGAGATCGGCGCCCTGCGCGACGGAGTCTTCATCGGCACCCTCTACATAAAGAAAGGCAAGCGAAAGACCGTCAAACTGGACGTCCGGCCCTCCGACGGCATCGCCCTGGCCACCGGCGCGGGAGCTCCCATCTACGTCGCGGCACAAGTCATCGACAAAGTCGGCGAGCCCAGGGGACAATGGGGCCCGGGAGCTGCTCGATAGCTCTCTCCGCAACAGAATACAGCGACGCCCCCGCCCGTGCGCGGTAGCATTGTAAGAAATCAACCACGTTGTTTCGAGTTTGATATAATGCCCCTAAAAAGGATGCGGTTATTTCGCGCTCCGTTTTTGGGCGGTGAAAAATGAAAATGAGAAACTTGTTGGTTTTGCTGTTTGTTTACTTGTTGGTTTTTAGAGCTGTTGCTTGCTCGAAGAGCTACGGCGT
Organism: Deltaproteobacteria bacterium; assembly: GCA_030595125.1. Lineage (GTDB taxonomy): Bacteria > Myxococcota_A > Polyangia > JAAYKL01 > JAAYKL01 > JAUVAN01. Next base: position 3,964 of record JAUVDV010000076.1, on the reverse strand, counting down.
TGCCGGCGATCCCGACGGCGGGGACACCGACATCGACACAGACAATGATACCGACACAGATACCGATACAGACACGGACACAGACACGGACAGCGACACGGACACCGACACGGATACCGATCCGATTTGTGTTTCGATTCCCAATTGGACCGAGCACACGGTGGCTGGGGCATTCGATGGCGCAATGTCGGTTCATGCAGCGGACGTGGACGGAGACGGCGACATAGATGTGCTTGGTGCAGCAGCTGATGCTGATGACATCATCTGGTGGGAGAACACGGCAGGCAATGGTACCGCCTGGACCGAGCGCACGGTGGATGGGACATTCGATGGCGCCATTTCGGTATACGCGGCGGACATGGATGGAGACGGCGACATGGACGTGCTCGGCGCGGCATACTTGGACAATGCCATCGCCTGGTGGGAGAACACCGTGGGCGACGGTACCGCCTGGACCGTGCACACGGTGGACGGGGCATTCGATGGCGTTCATTCGGTATACGCTGCTGACATGGACGGAGACGGCGACATGGACGTGCTCGGCGCAGCGGAAAATGTCGATAACATAGCCTGGTGGGAGAACACCGCGGGCGACGGGACCACATGGATCGAGCGCACGGTGGATGGGGCATTCGACGGCGCCTATTCGGTTTTTGCGGCGGACGTTGACGGAGACGGCGACATGGACGTGCTCGGCGCGGCTTGGCATGCCGATGATATCACCTGGTGGGAGAACACTGCGGGCAATGGTACCGCCTGGACCGAGCGCACGGTGGATGGGGCATTCGGTGGTGCCATTTCGGTATACGCGGCGGACGTAGACGGAGACGGCGACATGGACGTGCTCGGCGCTGCATTCTACGCAAGTGACATCACATGGTGGGAGAACACAGCAGGCGATGGCACCGCCTGGACCGAGCACACTGTGGATGGGACATTAGATTACGCCATTTCTGTATATGCCGCCGACGTGGACGGAGACGGCGACATGGACGTACTCGGCGCGGGATACTACGATGATAACATCCTCTGGTGGGAGAACACAGCGGGCGACGGTACCGTCTGGACCGAGCACACTGTGGATGGTGACTTCATCGGCGCCATGTCGGTATACGCTGCGGACGTGGACGGCGACGGCGACATGGACATACTAGGCGCGGCATACACATACAATGCCATCGTGTGGTGGGAGAGCGATTGTATTCCGTGAGTACCACTTTTTTTCTCCCCGAACTTGCCCTGAAAGCCGAAGTTGAATAGCCTGCCGTTCTGTTAACACTGCAATTCAAATGAAAGGGGTTTGTAATGAGCTACATGACCACCGGCGACTTGAGCCTTGTTCTCAACGACATGTTCAAGACAAAACTAGGTCTTCTCACAAAGACGATGTCCTTCAAGATTTACGAGCGCGCCCTCTCGGACAACCGCGACAAGCTGAACAGCATCGTCGAGATCCTCGAACGCAAGCCGTTAACCGAGGAGCTGAAGGAAGCCGACGAACTTCACGACTCCGCCGGCCGCGCCGTGTATTTCATGTGCAAGGGCATGTCATCGCTCTCAATCCTCGAAAAGGAGAAGCGCGACCTGCTCTCCACCGTCGCCGAGCGATTCGCGCCTGCCCTGGGCGACTTCACCAGGAGCTACGAGGACGAGGCGTCGTCCGCGACAAAGAAGCGAGAGGTGCTCAACGGCATGAAGACCGAGCTGTCGGCGTTTCCCGTGGCGCCCGATATGTCCCTGTACGATCTCCTCGATGCGCACGTTGACGCGGGCGAGAAGATCGACAAGCTCCTCGCGGAGCGCGCCGACACCACAGCACAGGAAGATGCCGCCAAGTTGAAAGAAGCCAAGACGATACGCTCGGCCACCATCGGGATGATCAATCGCCTGCGCGAGGCAATGGAGGACGAGGTTTCCATGAACGACGAGCTGGACGACAGCCTGGCGAACAAGGTTTTCGCCTACTACGACCAGATCGCCGATACCCGCGAGGACCGGGGCGCAAAGCCCAAGGCCCCTCCCGTAACCGCCTAGCCTCGCTTTCCGTCTCAATAATGCCGATCCGATAACCCGGGAGTCTCCCGTACCCCCTTCGCCAGAGCCGATCCGGTGAGTAGCGCTATCCCGTACCCCCTCGCGAAGGTCGATCCGATGGCCTCGGGGTCTCCCGTACCCCCTCGTGAAGGCCGATCCGGCAACCCGGGGGTCCTACTTTGCCACTCGCGAGGCGGGTCCGTGGAGCAGTGACCGTCAGGCATTACAGATTTATCATTATTTTCTTGTCAAACCACAAAACAGGATCCATATTCACCGCAAATTTGGCGAATGACTGTAACGACAGCGAAGCGGTGAACGATATGAATGATAATAACCACGGCGAGCCCACGGGGGATGAAACAGTATCCGATGAGGAACAACTGTTTAACGATGCTCCCAGCGCAGACGATATTCTCAACGGGGATTCAAGCGACACCGCGACAGAGTCGGCGGATGGCGAAGAGCCTGACGTGAGACAGGAGCCCCTTTTTGACGGAGAGATCAAGGCGCCGTGGGAAGGCGCCGAGGACAAATGGCAGGAGCACAAAAGGAATGGCGGCACCGGGGACGCTCCCGACAGCTCTTCGGTTTCTGACCAGGGCGACATCGAGTCACCGGACGGCGACGAAGATAACGAACGCCTGAGCGTGCCCGGAGACGAATCGGCGGCTTCCCTGAAATCGCCTCCTGCGGAGATGACCGGTGGCCACAAGTTCACAATCGCAGTGCTCGTACTGTCGTTTTTCGGCGGGCTTGGCGCGCTGGCCTGGGCCTTCGACCTCAATGAGCAAGTTGCCCACCAGGATCGAAAACTCACTGTCTTCGAAGATCGACTCGACGTTCGGACGCGTCAGATAGCCGCGCTGAGAGACTCGAGCGAGGCCAGGGTGCTGGAGATGGAGGAGCGCATCGCCGGCATGTCGGGCACCGAGGACCACACGGCGAAAATCTGGGTCAATCAACTGCAGAAGAACCTGGATCAGGCCCGGCTGGATGTCGCCCTCGCCGGTGAGCAAATGGCCGGTGAAGAACTCGGCGAGCGAATCCGCAAGGCCGATTCGCACCGGAAGCGTCGCAAGGATAACCTGGACATGGATGAGGCGGAGGAGGACGAGTCGATCGTCGCTTCTGCGGAGCGGGACACAGAGGCCCTGGACAGTCTTCTGGAGGGAGCCATCGGCGAAAAGACGCTCCTGCCGGCGCAGAAGGTGGAGGCTGTCGTAAGCGAAGAAAACGCATTGCCCGGAGATACGGCAAGCAGCCTGCCGAAGCAGCCGGGTCGCGATCAGGTGAAGTCGGCGATGGGTCTTGTGGCTGCTCGCGTAAAGGCTTGCGCGAAGGGTGATAGCGGCAGGCTCCTGGTTCAAGTCAAGGTTCTGGGCTCCACGGGGAGGATCACCTCCGCCGCCGTTATCGACGACAAGTTCAAGGGTACTTCGGTGGCTTCATGTGCTGCGAGGGCCGTCAGACAGGCCAAGTTCCCCCGATTCTCGAAGGAGCAGATCTCGATCAAGTACCCATTTGACCTTTAGATCGGGCTGTTCAATGTTGCCGGGACTCCCTGGGCCCAGCACCGCGGAAATAAATCCCGCGGCCAGAAATGCGCCACTTCGTGTCGGAAAGGGCTTCGCCCTGAATCACTGAAAGTCCGGCCGGTTGTCTTCTCCCTTTTGCCGGGGGAAAGGGCCGGGGATAGGGGGTTTCCCCTTGAGGCCTCCGGCCTTTTTTGTTCTTCATTTCTGGCCGCGGGATTTATTTCCGCGGGAAGCTAGGGAGGGCCAGTCGATTGCCCGCCGTCGCAGGGGAGGGTGTCGCTTTTCTACCCGAAGCATAGTTTGAAGTATATGGCATGTGTGGTATATTGGTCTGCATGAGCAACTCAAGAAGTTATCCCAAGAAGAGACCATCGAAGAAACTTCCCGAGACA
>JAUVDV010000109.1 GCA_030595125.1 Deltaproteobacteria bacterium | reverse complement strand
TTGAAGACGAATTTGTTATCGCCGATCAGCGATCACCCTCCGCGAAAGAAGAAGACTTCGATCCTTGAAAGAGCCCCATCCGACCGAAAGAAGGCTCCGACCCTTAAAATATATAGGCAATCCGAAGTTTCGAATCGCTCTGAACGTGATCGGACAAGGGTACCCCAGATTTGCTGATCGCTCTGATCATGATCGGACACGGGTACCCCAGATCCGCTGATAACTCGGGCTATGATCGGACAAGGGTACCCCAAATTTGCTGATCGGTCTGATCATGATCGGACACCGGTGATCCAAATTCGCTGATCGTTCGGGCTATGATCGAACTCGGTGATCCAAATTCGCTGATCGCTCTGATCATGATCGGGGAAAGGGTAGGCGCCGTCACGGGTCGGTTGTTGTTTGTCTGTTTTGGTTTGCCCTGCGTCGCTCGCTACCGCGAGCTATGCAGTGTAGCACGATCTGGAACTTGGAGGACGTTACGTTTGTCCTGCTCCGGCGGGTTGCCCTCAATGAAGACTTAAAATAAAGACTTAAAATAAAGACTCCCACTCTTTATAAGGACTCCGACTCTTTATAGTGAACACTAGTCTAGCGTGGCCATCCGGCTACTTTGACACTGCTTTGACAGCCACCTGAAGCTCGCTGACCAGTTGCGACTGCTCTCGGAGCCACTCCTCGACCTTGCTCTGCAATGCAGTGCAGGGCGAATTCGAATCCAGGCAGCTTTGGATCTCGATGTCCACGGGCCTGTCCTGGCCACAGTGCGCTTTCCGAACGGCTAGCTTATTGACGATGTTGATCAGCTTTTGCGAGGGCATGGCCTCGAGTTTTGGGGCGATGTCCAGGATTGTCCGTTGCGCGGCACCCAGGTGATAGGCCCGAGCTTGGCAAAGGCGGCTCAACCGATTCAATCGAGCCACATGGTCCTTCCACGGCTTGGACGCCTTGACCTGCTCAATGGGGCGGGACGCGGTGGCCGAGACCCAAAGAGGAGGAAGCGCCGGAATCAGCTCTTTGAACGCTTGAGAGATGGCTCTGTTGCTCTTACGTAGCTCTGACGTTGTTGAGGCTACTTCTCGACGCAGCTTCTCCTTGGGCGACTCTTTGGGAATCCGGAACAACCTCCCACTTCGTTCCTCAACCACCACCATCCATTCGAGGTAGTTGACTGAGAACAGCTTTCCGGCCGGCAGTGTAATCGTGAGTGTGCACTTCTGTTGCTGTGCACCTGGAGCTGAGCTCGAACTGCAGCCATTGTCTTTGCCAACCCACTTACAGGCGAGCTTCTGCTTCGCTGCGATGGCCACGCCCTTTGCGTTGGTGATCTTCGGTGCGCTGCTGGCGTGGCGGAGAGAGTAGCCGTGCAGGGTCAGCGTTCTTTGGGGCAAGGATGCTCCGACAGCAGGTGTTACACCCGTCAGATGTGGGGGCATCAACGCCGTGGCTACGGATGCCAATCCGAGCAACATGGCGACACTGCAGCCGATGATCATGGGACGTACCATTGGGGCCTCCTTTTACCCATCCTATTCACCGTTGCCGGTGCCTTGTTGGAAGGAAAGGGGCCTCTCAGTGGTATCTATAGCAAGAACAACGCAACCAAAGAAAGGCCCCATCTGGGTGAACGACAGCCTATCCTGTTCTCCCTGGATTTCAACCGATCGATCAAGGTCGAGGCGCGGCCCGAACGGTTGACCGCGGATGCAGGCGTCCTGCTCCAGCGTGAGGTCATCGCTGGAGTCGCCAATACGGTCCACCTCAGTCCCGACCACCAAGAACCCGCCTGACCCCGAAGGCCTTGCCTCGCAGCCAACCCGCCCTGTCTCACCTGGCGCGAGCCTTGTTGTTGTTACGGTGATCCGATGCAGTTGATAGCCCGAGCCTTCCGCAGAAATGCCTCGGGGGACTGGTGGGAACAAAAAAAGTAATCCTGCGGAGGGGTAACCGGGTCTGAGGGACTTTGGAGTACGTAACGTTTGTCCTGCTCCGGCGGATGATCGTTAACAAGCTAAACACGAACTCGTTCATCCGCCATAGCACACGTCCAAATGAACGTGCGACGGCGGACAATCGTCACATGACACCTTCCAAATGACTCTGACACCCTTGGAGCAAGCAGCTATTGTATAGGTATAGGCACCGTGTAAAAGATGATATAAATACTTCTCAAGGTGTCTGATGAATAGTCGATCATGATCAAGCACGCGGTTATATTTGCAGCAGTATTGATAGGTAGCGTCAGCTGCTACTACAAGTCGGATACACCCGATATCACCGGCAGGGATATCCGCCTGACGTTGCTGCACACATCCGATCTCCATTCGCGAATTCTTCCCTTCGATCACGCTCCCATGTACACCGAGCAGAAGCTCGGATTGATGCCGGGACGAGGGCCCTACGGAGGGATCGCCAGGGTTGCCCACGTGATCAAGCGGGAACGTGTGAAGGCCGGCAGATCCCTGTGGTTTGATTCGGGCGACATGTTCCAGGGTGCGCCCATCTTCAACCTCTTCCACGGGGAGCCGGAGGTGCGCTCCATGAGCAAGGCGGGGCTGGATGTCTTTGCCCTCGGGAACCACGAGTTTGACGTGGGTCCGGTCAACGTGGTGACGCAGTTCAAGGCCTGGGCGGATTTTCCCATACTGGCAGCCAACTACCGATTCGACGTTAACTCCCAGCCCTTCTCAGCCGATTTTGCCGATCTCGTGGACCCGGTGGCCGTGTTCGAACTGCGCGGGCTAAAGGTGGGCGTGATCGGCATGGGCAACACCAGCTCAATGACGACCCTGGAGGAGGGTGGTAACTCTCTGGGAATCATCCCGCTGAACGCGGTACAGACGGTGCAGAATCACGTGAACGTCCTTCGCGAACAGGTTGACGTGGTGATCCTGCTGAGCCATCTGGGGCTGGGTCAGGACGAGTGGGTAGCCAGAAACGTGTGTGGACTGGACATCATCCTGGGCGGTCATCATCACGTCGCGCTCAATCCCCCGAAGGTCATCCGGTACGACCCGGATCCGGGCCTGATCGAGGGTACCCACGAGGACGCCGAGTACGATGCCGACGAAGGCTCCGGCGGCATGAGCGCGTTCGGAGAATGTCCCGAGAGCTACCGTAGAGATGTGATATTGGCCCACCCCAACGCATTCGCAAAGTTCGTGGCGCGGATCGATCTGGTGATCCGGGACGGACGGATACGCTCCCATTCTTTTGAACTCTTTCCCATAGACAGCGAAATCCCCGAGGATCCCGAGACGGCGTATGTACTCGAGGAGTACATCGAGGAACTAAATCTCACCTACAATCTCGGGAGGGTTTTCGGTACCGCCGTGGAGGATATCAGCAGGTTCGGGGGCGCCGGTGGTGACAGCATGCTCGGCAATTTTGTCTGCGAGGCCATGCAGATGAGAAAGAACGTGGAAACCGATTTCTGCGTCACCAACTCCCTGGGGATGCGCACGGATATTTTGCAGGGGGACATTACCCTCGAGACCATGTTCAACGTGCTCCCGTTCGAGAACACCATCACCACCATGTACCTGAGCGGCGTCGAGGTGCAGGATCTCCTGGACTACGCCACCCAGAGGAGCGCGGGCAGGGGATGTGCTACCCAGATCCAGGTGTCCAACATCACCTTCACCATGAACTGCAGGACCGGCGTGGCGGAGGATATCATGATCGGCGGGCAGGACATCCAACCGGACATGGTCTACGAGATGGCCACCAACAACTATATCGCGTGGGGCGGCAGCGGCTTCGATATGCTGGAACAGAACACAACCAAGCAGGACACGGGCATCTCCATGCGGGACGCGGTCATCGACTACATAAAGAAGCATCCCAAGCTGCCCGAGTGTTTCGACGGTGAGATCGAGGGTTGCAAAAGCGGTGTGGCGATCTCCGACGGAAGGATCAGACCGGCTTACTGAACGAGAGAAGAAGAAGTTGAGAAAAAGAGCGCTACTAATAATGTTGACGGCGTTGTCGATCGCCGGCTGCCAGAAGAAGATCTCCACGGACGATCCGGGGCCGTTGACATTTCAGGTGGATCTTGTGGCCGGAGAGATAGGATCCGCAAAGGATCCCATTCCTTTTACACATGAGTCCTTCACCCTGGTTTTCAACGTCAGCGCCATCGACGATAAGGGGGAGATTGCGACCTGGTTCAATGATCAGGTGCGCGTGCGAGTGAACCCCCGAGGAAATACCGTCGAGGGCCAGCAAGCGTGGTTTCAGGTGAATAACGGCGTGGCCACCGACGTGGAGGTAGCTCTCAAGGATGTGCATGGGACGGCCACTGTCTGGTTCGAACACGCAGCGAGCGACGAGCAGGTCGGGCACTACGCCACGGGGCTTTCGCCGGTCATCACTGCGGTGAATCCTACAATAAGGAACATCCAGGAGGTCGAGGTCGGAAAGCACCAGACTTCGGCGTTGCGTCTGGATTTCGTCGAAGTGGACCTGGTGGGGCGAACGGGCATTGTGACAGGGGTCACCAATGACGGCTTCTACATGACCGACTTGAGCGAGGCCGGTTACGAGTATTCGTCCATGTACGTGTACAACCACTCGCGTCCGGAAGTTGAAATGGGAGATCGCCTGGTGCAGCTCAACGGTACAGTGGACGAGTTCTACGGATTTACGGAGTTGGGGTTTCCGTCCTGGAAGCTGGAGGGGACCGCCCCCATGCCGGACCCGATAATGTTGGCGGACGACATGGTGGATCTGGACGACGAGATGGAGAAATACGAGAGCGCTCTGGTGGAGATCCAAAACGTCACAGTGTGTCCGATGGGCGAGGCGTTCGCCACGTACGGGCAATGGGTGGTCTCCCTGGCGCCCGGGGGAAGCGGTTGCTCCTCCGGCCACGGTCTGGTGAATATTGTGAGTGCGTACACGATCATCGATCTGAATCCGGCCGACATTGTCGGTGAGGTGTTGCCCAGGATAACCGGCAACCTGCGCTACCATGGGTCGGCCGCGCCAAACTGGATAATTTACACAAGGGGACCGCAAGACATCGACTTTTGAGAGGAATTAAAATGGAAAAGAAAATTACTATTATTTCATTGGCGGTTGTCATCATGACTGCATTGGGCACGGGTTCGATTTGCTCGTGCGGAGCCACCGACAACGGAGGATCGGATGGGGACACAGATGGAGATACCGATGGGGACACGGATTCCGACACTGATTCGGACGGTGATTCCATCTATGACGTGCAACAGGGCAACGTTGAGGAGGGAACCGTGGTGTCCTTTAGCAACGTTATTGTCACGTCGCCCACCTACACCAAGACCGATGGTGGTGGCTATTTCTTCGTGGAGGAGCCGGCTGGTGGCGAATACTCGGGAATCGTCGTTTTTATGTATTCCGATGTCGCCGTTGAAACAGATGTGTCCGTCGGCGATGTGATCAACGTGAGCGGAGCCTATACCGAGTACTTCGGCCTCTCCGAGATCACTCTCGCTTCCCTGAACGATATAGAGATCACCGGCACGGCGGATCCGCCCGCTCCCGAGGTTGTGAATCCGTCCGATGTGAAAGCTGGGGGCAGTCTGGCCGAAGCGTATGAGAGTGTGCTCATAGAAGTGGAAGACGTTGTCATAACGAACGAGGACATCGGCCACGGTCAGTTCGAGATAACCGGCGGGCTTCCGGTGGATGACTACTTCTTTACATCCGGTGGCGGGCCCTCGGGTTCCAACATTGTCGCCGTGGACGGCGGCACCTTCGATGCCATCGTGGGAATTCTGCTGTTTACGAGCTTCGAAGAGGTGGACGAGTTCAAGTTAGGGCCCAGGGATCTCGATGACTACTTCGGTGGTGACACGGACTGGGACATTTACGATATCCAGCAGGGAAGCGTTCCCTCCAGCGTGGATTTCGATCTAATGGACGTGATCGTCACGAGCCCGCTCACCTGGAATGAAGAAGGTTTCTTCGTGCAAGAGTCGGCGGGTGGCGAGTACTCGGGGATCTATGTGCACATCTGGAATCCGACCACCGACGAGGTGACGGTATCGGTGGGAGACGTGGTCACCCTGACCGGCAGCTACTATGAGTTCTTCGACTGCTCCCAGTTCCAGATTGAAGGCGGATCTGCGGTGAACGTTACGGGAACCGCGAGTGTTCCGGCGCCGGAGGTTGTTGCTGCGGCGGATGTGGCACAGACAACGTCATCGCTTGCCGAGAACTACGAGGGTGTGCTCATTCAAGTGCAGAACGTGACCACAGCAACGGCGGTGGACGGCTTCGGACAGTTCCTGCTGGACGACTCGGTGAACGGGTTGATGGTGGACGATGAGTTTTTCAGTGGCGGAACAGGGCCCGATCCAATCCTGGGTCACAACTATACATCGATCACCGGACCTCTTCACTATGACTATGATTTCAAGCTGCTGCCGCGCACCCTTGCGGACCTGGTTGACTAGGAAATGAACAGAACACACACGATCTTATTCGCGCTCCTGATGCTCTTGTGGACCGCACAGGTTACCGCTCAGGATCAACCGCCCGAAGAAGAAGCCGGGGAGGGTGATGCTGGTACCGAGGAGGAGGGCCCGGAAGTTCCGGCGACTCCGGTTGTCGAGTCCTCCACGGAAGACACGGAGGTCGAGCACGACTCGAAGACCGCGACCGCCGAACAGGAGGAGAAGAGTGAGGAGGAGGCCTCACAGGAGAAAGAAAAATCGGAGGACAAGCCGAGCGAAGCGGAGAGGTGGTTCGGCGGTGACTTCATGGATACACGCGTGACCTTTGTTTTTTCCGACAACAACGTTCTCGCCGGGCCGAAGGACAGCTCCCCCGGGGTCGGTGCGGACGCCCCTGACAACGAGTTCTACGAGAACCTGCAGACCGAGAAGACCGGGTACGAGACGGAGACAGAGCTGGTTCTGTACAAGCGGATGCCGTCGTATTTTCATCGCCTGGATGCGGAGGCGGCACTGGTTCTGGAGTTGCAAAGCTGGGTTGACGATCAGTGGCAGAACGAGGTGAGGATCGGAGACAACGGCAGCTATCTCAAGCTGAACTTCTACACAAAGAGGGACGATTTTGAGGGAGACAACATCTCGTTGACCATGTTCCCCATGGACTCTCAGCGATTCTTGCTCGGATACACCTACGATATCACCTGGGGTGGCGAGAAGATTTTCCCAAACAACTCGGGGCAGGTTCCCGGGGCGCGGCTCAAGTACGATTTCAACGTGAAAGAGGACCACCAGGGTTACGTTTTCGCGGGTTTCAAAACGGCCAATCTCTACAACGGGGATATCAGTGAGCGGCAAACCTACTACGGCGTGCTCGCCGGGTTCGGTGTGGGCATCACCCGTTTCCTCAACTGGGAGATGAACGGAGGATATTTTCAGCGGGGGTCGTTCGATCGGGGATCGGAACTGGACGGACAATCCATCGACGCTTTCGGCGGGTCCACCAGGTTGGCGTTGCATCAGGGTATACCGGTCAAGGAATCCGTGGATTTCAGGCTGTACAAGAACACCCCGGAGGCCAGCACCATAATCACAGATACCCAGGAATACGATGGGGGGATATCATGGTCCCTGTCCGCTGAGTTCACCACGGTGGCCCAGACGCTTCTGCTTTTCGAGGATATGGACGATTCGAAGATGGATCCGGCCAAGGCGGCCGGTGTGAACGGAAGGTTCCTCTGGGGAAACGCCAGGTTCCATGCGGATTTCATCTACCGCGACCTGAGCTACGTTCTCTTCAACGTTCCGGGATTCATCCCTTACGTGACCACACCCAGGGACGCCGATGTTGTTCCCGAGTGGTTCATCGCGTTGGGTGTCGACTACTTCTTCAAAATACCGCGCCTCACACCGGGGCTTGTCTTTGCGTACAAGCAGCCCGCCATGTTCTCCGTGGACACAGACAACGGTGTGGTCAACGTGGTCGTGCGCGACGAAAACGACCGGGAGACCATGCCTATAGGGGAGAACGCCTACGACATCATTGCAGCCAAGGCCACGCTCAAGTGGGATGTGGCGCCATTCTTCGCCGTGGTCGGTGAGTTGAGATATACGCTGGACAACAACAAGACCAAGTACAAGCGAATGGAAGAGGAGACCGGGCTCGTGCGCGAGTTCGATGAGAAGCACGTCACAAACCGACTCGGTTTCTCCTTTCTTGCCCAGGCAAAGTTTTAGTGCCTCGTCGCCCTTCGGTGAGGTTCGTTGTCGGTGTGGTGCTGAGTTGTGCGCTGATTGTCGGCTGGATCATCGTTCGTACAGGTGGGGAAAAGTCCAGGTTTCACCACTTCACCGGTGAGACGATGGCAACAACCTACAGCATCAAGATCATCGATAAGCTTCTGCGGCCAGGCGCCAGGGACGCCATGAAGCGAGCGGTGGTCGGGGAGCTGGACATGGTCAACATGACCATGTCCAGTTTCAACGAAGACTCGGAACTCTATCGCTTCAACAAGGCGCGCACCACCGATCCTTTCCCCATGTCCGGTTCGGCGCTGGAGGTGATCGATGCCGCGCTGCGACTGAGTAAGAGAACCGGCGGAGCGTACGATGTCACGGTCGGTCCCCTCGTCCGATTCTGGGGTTTCACCGAGCGCCGGCCGCTGACGAAGATGCCCACCGAGGAAGAGATCGCGCAGGTTCGTGCGAGGATCGGATGGGACAAGATCGTGCTCGATCTGAAGGGCGGAAAGATCAAGAAACTGCGACCGGACATCGAGATAGATCTCTCTTCCATTGCAAAGGGGGCTGTGGTGGATAGAGTGGCGATCGCCCTGGAGGTCTACAAGCACAAGAACTACATGGTGGAGATCGGTGGTGAGGTCCGTTGCCGGGGAGTGAACCGAAACGGAGTGCCATGGCGCGTGGGAATCGAGGTGCCTGCGGAGGGAAAGCGCGAGATCTTCGAGGTAATAGAGTTGACCGACGTGTCAATGGCCACGTCCGGCGATTATCGCGCGTTTTACGAGATGGACGGCAAGAGATTGTCCCACACCATAGATCCGAGAACCGGACGCCCTGCCGAGCATGGCCTGGCCTCGGTGACCGTTGTGCATGACAAGTGCATGGTCGCGGATGGGTTGGCGACAGCGCTCATGGTGCTCGGTCCGAAAGAGGGATTTGAGATGGCGCAAAAAGAGGGGCTCAGGGCGCTGTTCATCACGCGAGGCCCCGACGGTGCGCTTGTCGATCGGGCAACCACTGGGTTCGAGAAGCTCAGGGGAAGGTGATGGAGGCCAGCTTTAACGCGAAAGCAGCTTCCGGGCCTCTTTGAGCACGTTGTCTGTGGTGAATCCGAACTTTTCGAGGCAGGTATTTCCCGGGGCACTCGTACCGAATTTGTCGACGCCGATCATGGATCCGAACGATCCGGTGTATCGCCGCCAGCCGAAGCTCACACCGGCCTCCACCGCGAGGCGCCTGGTCACCGCCGCAGGAAGGATCGATTCCCTGTAGGCCTCGTCCTGCTCGTCGAAGAGTTCCCAGCTTGGCATGGAGACTACGCGGGTCGGAATTCCTTCGCCGTTGAGCACTTTGCCAGCCTCGACACACAGGGAGAGTTCGGCGCCGGTGCCGATGAGGATCAGGTCGGGTTGTCCCTTGCAGTTTGTGATGACATACGCGCCTCTGGAGACGGCCTGCGCAGAGGAACCGTCCAGGTTTGGCACACCCTGGCGGGACAGCGCCATCAAGGTGGGGCGGCTCCGGTCAGACACTGCGGCCATATATGCTCCGGAGGTTTCGTTGCCGTCGGCCGGACGAATGACGACGAGATCAGGGATCATTCTCAAGGAGGCCACATGTTCCACAGGCTGATGCGTAGGCCCGTCCTCGCCCACGGCGATGGAATCGTGAGTCATGATATAAATGACTCTGGCACCGCAAAGGGCCGACATCCGGATAGCGTTTCGCATATAGTCCGCGAAGGCCAGGAAGGTGGCGCAGTACGGCACGAGGCCGGAACCGTGAAGCGCGAGACCGTTGCAGATGGCGCCCATCGCATGTTCACGCACACCGAAACGCAGGTTGCGATTGTGGTACGCGCCTCTTGCAAAGTCGCCGGAATCTGAGATCAGCGTTTTGTTTGAAGGGGAGAGATCTGCGGAGCCGCCGATCAGTCCGGCTATTGGGTCCGCCAGGGCGTTGAGACATTGCCCCGAGTGTCCACGGGTGGCGTTCTTCTTGTCGTTTGGCCCCAGGGACGGGAGCTCGCTGGTCCAGCCCTCGGGGAGATCGCCGCTGACAAGATTCTCGAAGGCCGTCGCCTCTGTCGGGTATTTCTTTTTGTATATTGCGAACACGTCGTCCCACTCGGGTTCGAGCCGAGCGCCTCGTTCCACGGCGGTGCTCATGTGAGCGGCCACGTCGTCCGGTACAACAAATGGATCGTGATCCCAACCCAACATCTTTCTGGTGGCCGCCACCTCTTCGGGGCCCAGTGGCGCGCCGTGGCAGTCCGAGGTGCCCGCCTTTGCCGGAGATCCGAAGCCGATGGTGGTTCGGATTCTTATCAGGGTAGGCTTGTCGGTCTGTGCCCGTGCAGTGTCGAGCGCTGCACTGATAGCGTCGAGATCCGTATCCCCGTCGGCGACGGTCAGCACCTGCCAACCGTATGCCTCGAATCTCTTGCCGACGTCCTCGGTGAAAGTGAGATCCGTAGCGCCGTCTATGGTGATACGGTTGTCGTCGTACAGGGCGATAAGTTTTCCGAGCCCAAGATGGCCCGCAAGCGAGCAAGCCTCGGATGATATCCCCTCCATCATACAACCGTCGCCCATTAGTGTGTAGGTATGGTGATCGACAATCTGGCAATCGCTCTTGTTGAAGCGGGCGGCGAGATGAGCTTCCGCCATGGCCATCCCCACTGCGTTTGCTACCCCCTGGCCGAGGGGCCCTGTAGTAATCTCCACTCCAGGAGTCTTTTTATTTTCCGGGTGGCCGGGAGTCCTTCCGCCCCACTGCCTGAACTGTTTGATGTCCTCGATGGAGATGCTGTCGTAGCCCGTCAGGTGAAGGAGCGAGTAAAGGAGCATACTCCCGTGCCCGGCGGACAGCACGAACCGATCTCTGTTGAACCACTTCGGGTTCTTGGGGTTGAAGCGAAGATGTTTGGACCACAGGACGTAGGCCATGGGTGCGGTCCCCATGGGCAGGCCCGGGTGACCTGATTTGGCTTTCTGGATTGCGTCGACGGACAGAAAGCGAATGGTGTTGATAGAGCGCTGATCGATGGACTGGTTCGTGTGGGCCATGGGAACCTCCCTTCGTGGTTTTTGTCTATCAGACCTGGTAAAAGGGAACTAGCCATTTGTTCAGTTTTTTACTAACCCGAGCCTCAAGCGAGTCAGACACATTTGAGATTGTTGAGATTGTTGAGGGAGGAAATCGCTTTCGACCCAGGATCAAGGGCAAATCTGTGCACTCCGCGCAAAAGTTTGCCATTTTAATTCTATCTCAAGGACACATGAATGGCTGATTTCGGGACGATCAACGCAGCGGTGCACTCGATAGAACCGAGAATGAGTGACTTGCAGGCGTTACGACAGGCGGCAGGAACTCGTCACGTCGAGTCGGCGACGCACACCGTTATCAGCGGCGGTCTGAATGAACCATCCGGAAATTCCACGTCGAACACGCCGGACAGAAACTTCTCGGAGGCCTCGCGAAAAAGCACGAGGAACTTCCTCCATTTGATCTTGTATTTGCCTGCGGCTTCTTTTGTCGATGAGTGACACAGGGGCTGCGGACCGCTCTTCTTCTTTTCCCTCGGCCTGTCACGAGGATCTATACAAGCTCGCATTGACTTGTCCATTACAGGGCGCTTCGCCTTCTCGCGCTCCTTTGCAAAATCAGTTTCTTCCTTTCTTACACGCTTCCGCAACAGCGTCTGCCGCTTGTGCTCGCTGTATCTTTCCCACTCCGGAATCGGAGAGAGCTTCACTGTGACCCACTTCTTGTATTCGCCAATGGGCTTCTCGTTCTTCTTGCCGCCTTCGTTCCACCACCGAACCCAATCGATGTGGTAGAAACGCTCCTCTTTACCGCCCGCGAGCTGGTCGAACAGCGTGAGACCCTCCCAATGCGAAACCTTTTCACACAAGCCGTCCTTAACCGGGTTGGTCAACGCGTACAGGAGCTGCTGCTCAACGCTTCTGTCGTCAATGCACTCCTCGCTTCGATTGCGTGTTGACCATACCGGCCCCTCGCGGTCCCAGAGTTTGTTGATCTCGCGGGAGAGCAATCCGTAGAAGAGCTGGTCGAAGCGCGACATGTTGTCCAGGGCGTCGGGGTCGTCGTCCATCGGCGCGCGGCCGAGCTGCATGGTGTTGATGTTGGCAACAGCCCAGTAGATCTTGACCGGGAACATCGCCTGGGCCCTGCCGAGGCACGCGCCAACGAGATTTCTCACCTCGGGCGTGGGCTTGAGCAGGAACTGCCTGTCCACTGTTCGTTTGACTTCTGTGTATACGGCGTCGGGACGCCACCTTCTTGGTCTTCTTGCCATGTGCGCTCCTTATTCACCCTCCTTAATCGGACGCCTGGCGAGAAAGTTGCCAAAATTCGTCATCCAATCGAAAAAATGTGTCTGGCACGCTTGGGATCTGGCTTACAGAAGAGCTGTCGAGAAGTAGCGCTCGGCGCGGTCGGGCAGGACGGTGGCGACCCGGGCGTCGGGTCCGAGGAAGGCGGCCTCCTTGAGCGCTACCCAGACGTTGGCGCCGGCGGAGGTACCCACGAGAAGCCCTCCTTCCCTGGCCAGCCTCCGGGTTGTGTCCACCGCTTCATTGTCACTCACTTCAACCACATGGTTGATAATCGTTTTATCGAGAACCGTGGGAATGAAACCGTCGCCGATGCCCTGAATCTGATGCAGGCCGGGCTCGTCGCCGAGCAGGGCGGAGACGTTCTTCGGCTCCACCGCGACTATGCGGATGGAGGGGTCCTGCTCCTTGAGGAACCGACCTACGCCGGTGAGGGTACCGCCGGATCCCACCCCGGCCACGAAGGAATCGATCTTTCCGTCCATCTGCTCCCAGATCTCGGGACCGGTCGTCCTGTAGTGCACATCCGGGTTGGCCGGGTTCTCGAACTGCTGGGCGACCCACGAGCCGGGGATCTGTTCCTTGAGTTCATAGACCTTTTTGAGCGCCCCTTCGAGGGACTCGTCCGCAGAAGTGAAGATGGTTTCTCCGCCGAATGCGGCAATAACCTTCTTGCGTTCCTCGCTCATGTTTTCCGGCATAACCAGTTTGACCGTGTATCCCATCCGAGTTCCCACGAACGACAGGCCGATGCCGGTGTTGCCCGAGGTGGCTTCCAGGATAGTTCCGCCGGGCTTCAGAAGACCGCGTTTTTCCGCGTCTTCGATCAGCGCCACCGCAACCCTATCCTTGATGGACCCCCCCGGGTTGAGGAATTCCGCCTTGCCGAATATGCGCCCCTCCCCGATCCGGTCCAGCCATATGAGGGGTGTGTTTCCAATAAGTTCGAGTATTTTACTGTGTTTCATCATGTTTACATCCTCGGGGGTTTCCTTACCACCACCGCATGGAAAACGGAAGAATCTTGTCGCCGGCGTTGTTTTCCTGCACCTTTGGATTTAGTCCATGGAATCGATTGAAAAAGTAAAAGGCAGGATTATCAAGAACCGGGTTGTCGTCGGTTTCGCCGGCGGGTTTCGATGTCTGTTCTCGGGCCTGAGGTTCGCATATGTGGATCATGGTCGGCAGCTGGCCAAGTTCTATCTTCCTCCAATGTTACTGGGGTTGACCATACTGCTGGGCGGATGGTTCTTGTTCGGCGCGACCGTGGACAGAGTGGTCGCGTGGATCTGGGCCGAGCCCCTGTCGTCGGAGTACGATTGGCAATGGGTATGGGGAATCGTACATTTTGCCTGGAAGGCGGTCCACGTTTTGGCGTGGATCATTCTCGCCCTGGCCAACGTGGTGATTTCTCTGGCAGTCTTCATGCTCTGCGCGGCGCCTTTCAACGACATCATCTCCGAACGCGTTGAGGGGATCATCGGCACCTGGACGCCCCGGCCGTTCAGCATCGGGTTTCTCATAAAGGATCTGGGGCAAACGATCTTGCTCGAGCTGTCTCGATTGGGGCTCAAGATCGCCTGGCTCCTGCCTCTGCTTATCGTGAGCATGATCATCCCCGTGATCGGGCAGATCTTCTACCTGGTGTTCGGTGGCTATCTGCTGGCCAAGTTCCTCGGGATGGACTACGTGGATTGGGTGCTGGCCCGACGGGGATACACCTGGAAGGAGCGGCTCGCATTTGCCAAGCAGAACCGCTGGGCGCTCGTCGGCTTCGGAACCGCGATGATCCTGGCCCTGATGCTCCCTCTCGGGTTCGTGGCGGTCTGGCCCGGGGCCGTGGCGGGTGGTACGATATTGTGCACCAGGTTGGAGCCGGAAGATCGGCGATTGAGAGAGGATAATTGAATTTCAGAAGTGTAATCTTGATTCTGTGGACCGTCGTGTGGGCGGCGATCGGTATTGTGGCGATGATCGTCGATTTCTCGGGCAGATTGTATACGTTTTCGGCGTCAAAGGGATGGGCTGCTCAAATTCTCTGGCTCGCAGGCGCGAAGGTCGAGGTTGTCGGGGGCGAGGGCATCGATTGGAAAAAGAGCTACGTGATCGCAAGCAACCATCAGAGTCAGCTGGACATCCCCATTTTGTTCAACAAGCTACCCACTCCAATTCGATTTCTCGCGAAGCGCAGCCTTTTCTATATTCCGATTTTCGGCTGGTCCCTGTGGATTGCCCGGTTTGTCCCCGTGGATCGCGGTAGTGTGCGAAAGGCCAGGGAATCCATAGCCTCAGCCGCGAGAAAGATCAGGAAGGGACCGTCGCTGGTCGTTTTTCCCGAGGGCACCCGGAGCCCGGACGGCGAGGTGAAGAAATTCAAGTCCGGGGCGTTCGTGATGGCCATCAAGGCCGGCGTGCCGATCCTCCCGGTTGCGGTCCGCGGCACCTTCCAGCTCGTGCCCAAGAACACCCTCAAGGTGACACCGGGAAAGGCGCAGCTGATCATCGGAACGCCGATTTCCTGCGAGGGAAAGTCAATCAAGGACAAGGAAAACTTGCGAATCGAGACCCAGCGGATCGTGGAGAAGATGTTCGAGACGGGAAAACCCATATGACCGTTCTTGCCATCGTTTAATCAAATTGGTACGTTTCGGTTCTCTGCATGTCATTCAACTTGAGGGAGTTCGACGCCGCATAAGCGGCCAGGAGCAATCGATGAGAAGGATCACGGTATTTCTGGCGGGACTGATCATGGTTGCCGCCTGGGTAAACCCGGTCGCAGCCAACGAGTTCACCGACGTTATCGACGCCTTCGATAGGGACAATGGAGACCCGTTCGATCTGAACATCTCCATCGGCTACGAACGGTATTCCAAGTCCGGAGTGATCCGGAGGGAGAGCTACGCGGCCACACCCCATCAGTGGGACTACTACGGCTACGTGACGATGGCCAAGTATTCCCAGGTGTCACACATCCTCAACATGGAGCTGGACATCGGCCTGTTCAGGGACATTTCCTTGAGGACAAGGGTCCCGCTCATTCTCAGCGATACCAGGGAACTGAAGACGGCGAAGACCTCATGGGGGGAAATAGGAGAGGAAAACCTCTTCAATATCCCTTTTAAGTCTGCGGAGAGGAGCGGCCTTGACTATCTGGCTGTTGGCCTGTGGTGGGGCATCCTTGCCCAGGACAGGGACGACACCAAGCCCAACTGGACCATCTACGCCGAGGGGCGTTTCGGCGTGGGCGAAGATCTCAAGGCCGCATGCCATACCACCGGCAGCGAGTTGTGCTCCCAAAACGGTTACAACACCAAGGGAGGGATCAGCCGAGGGCTCAACGAGCTGGCCATCGGCACCAGGCTCTCCCGTCGTTACGGCATCATGGATCCCTATTTCGGGTTCGAGGCGCTCCTGGGCTGGTCGAAGGGCGGGGCCATCTTCACGATCGACGACAA
>JAUVDV010000099.1 GCA_030595125.1 Deltaproteobacteria bacterium | reverse complement strand
AGAATGTCTGCCACCGCCTGCCGCTCCAGATCTCAGCACACTGAAAACCCGCACACCGCGACAAGGCGACACTTCAAGGGCTCGACGAAAAAGATCTCTGTTTTTCGCCGCCTTAAGTTGACAGCGGTAATCTATGTATGCCGCGCCATAGCGCTTGCGCGACGGCGGGTATGCGCCCTTGAATTTCGCGATCATCCTGGCCACCTCCATCTGTTCGGACGATCATAACATCTTTGGACGATGTTTGTCCGCCTTGGAGGCCTTGACCCGTTTCCCCCCATCCGATAACCCGGTTGTATGAATGATTCCCCGAGCAATCCTCTCCCCGACAAGGGCGCGCAGGATGCGCTCTATCTGATCGATGTGTCCTCGTTCATCTTTCGGGCCTACTACTCGGTGGGCTACCTGACCAGATCCGACGGGACGCCGACGGGCGCGGTTTTCGGGGTGGCGAACATGCTCACCTCGCTCTTCAATGAGTATTCGCCCACCCATGTGGCGGTGGCAATGGACTCGAAGACGCCCACGTTCAGGAAAGAGATCTTTCCGGAGTACAAGGCCAATCGCCCGCCGCCGCCCGATGATCTGAAGGTTCAGTTTCCGTTTATCAGGGAGCTGGTCGAGGCGTTCGATCTGGCGGTGCTGCAATGCGACGGCTACGAGGCGGACGATTTGATCGCCACGGCGGTGAAGGTCGCCAGCCGCGATAAAATGAAGGTCGTGATCGTTTCTGCGGACAAGGATCTGATGCAACTGGTCGGGCCGGGCGTTACGATGCTCGACACCATGAAGAACAAGATCTGGGATGAGGCTGCTGTAACGGAGAAGTGGGGTGTTCCCCCCAAGTTGCTCGGCGATCTGCTGGCCATGGCGGGGGACAGCTCGGACAATATACCCGGAGTACCGAGGGTCGGTCCCAAGACCGCCGCGCCCATGCTTCGAGAGTTCGGCGGCCTCGAGCAGCTCCTCTCATCACTCGATCAGCTCAAGTCAAAGGCCATGAGCAAGCGCCTCGAGGAACACGCGGAGGACGCGAGGATGTCCAGGCGGCTCGTGGCCCTGGACGACTCGGTGCCCATATATGTGAGCCTGGAGGCCACACTATACGGTGAGCCGTCCTCTTCGCGATTGGGGAAGGTTCTCGATCGGTTCGAGCTGCATCAGCTCAAAGAGCGGCTCTTCGGCGTGGATGAAACCTATCTCGAGCCCGAACAGGATCCCGTGTACCGAACCGTGTCCCGCCGCAGCGACCTCATGGAGGCGGCGGAGAAGATCAGGCAGGCGGGGCGCTTTGCGGTGGATCTGGAGACGACGTCGGTGGACGCGGTTGTCGCCCGGATAGTGGGGGTTGCGTTGTCGTGGGAACCTTACCAGGCCGTATACGTTCCAGTGGCCCACACGCAAGGCGCGACCATGGACCTGAAAGAGGTTCTCGAGATCGTCGGGCCTCTGCTCGAGGACCCGGAAATAGAAGTCATCGCCCAGAACGTGAAGTACGAAGACACCATCTTCCGTCGTCACGGAGTGCATATCGCCAACGTGTCGATGGATCCCATGATCGCTTCGTATCTACTCCGAAGTCATGTGCGCGCGCATAACCTTGATATCCTGGCGAAGGAGATTTTGCACAGGAAGACCATTTCCTACAACGAGGTGACCGAGAAGAGTCGGGGGCATCAACTCCTTTTCACGGACGTGTCGGTGGAGCACGCCACAAAGTACGCGGGCGAGGACGCGGAGATCGCGTTCGCCCTAGCGCAACGGATGCGGCCGATGGTGGACGAGGCCGGGATGACGTCCCTGCTGATGGATGTGGAGATCCCCCTCGCGCGGGTGCTTTGCACAATGGAATTGAACGGAGTGGCGGTGGACGTGGAGCGCCTGGCAGAGATGTCAAAGGAGTACGGCGTGTTGCTGACCGATCTGGAGCGACAGGCCCACGAGCTGGCCGGAAAGGAATTCAATCTGGCATCTCCAAAGCAGCTCCAGGAGATCCTTTTCACCGATCTCGGTCTTCCGACGCAAAAGAAGATCAAGACCGGGTATTCCACGGATTCGGAGGTTCTCGAGGCTCTCGTGGGCATGAGCCCGCTTCCCGGAGTGCTCATCGAGCACCGCCTGATGTCCAAGCTCAAGAACACCTACCTCGATACGCTTCCCAGGCTCGTGAACTCTTCGACGGGAAGGATACACGCCAGCTTCAACCAGGCCGTGACCACCACCGGAAGGCTCTCCAGCTCCAACCCCAACCTGCAGAACATCCCGGTTCGGACCGAGCGCGGTCGCGACATCCGCCGGGCTTTTGTCGCTTCGCCCGGTCATGTCATCCTGTCGGCGGATTATTCGCAGATCGAGCTTCGAGTGCTGGCTCACCTGTCCGGCGACCCGGAGTTGACGGCGGCGTTCGCGAGCGGGGAAGACGTGCACGCGCGCACCGCCCGGGCCGTGTTCGGGTACGGCGCGAACGAGGAAGTGGGGAGAGAGCAGAGGGCCCAGGCGAAGACCATCAATTTTGGCGTCATCTACGGAAAGACAGAGTTCTCGCTGGCGAAGGAGCTCGGGATCTCCCGCGCTCAGGCGAAGCATTTCATTGATAGCTACTTCGATCTGTACGGCGGAGTTGCGCGATTCATGGACGAGACCATCGAACAGGCGGGAAGAGACAGGGCGGTCTTCACGTTACTCGGCAGGAAGCGCGAGCTGAGAGATATCACGGCGTCAAACCACAACGTCAGGCAACAGGCGCAACGGATGGCGCGCAACACGCCCATCCAGGGAACGGCGGCGGATCTCCTGAAGCTGGCGATGATCAGGGTAGACCAACGGCTTGCCTCGGAGGGGTTGAGCGCCAGGATGATAATGGCGGTACACGACGAGCTGGTGTTCGAGGTGCGGCAAGAGGAGGTCGCCAGAACGATCGATTCCGTGCGGCAGGAGATGGAGGCCGCGATGGATCTTTGCGTTCCGCTGGTCGTGGATACGGGAACCGGAGAAAATTGGGCGCAAGCCCACTGAATCCGGTGAATGTGGTATTTATGAGGTAACCCGGCTCTGGATTCGAGGAGGACGCCATGAATAATAAATTGCAGGTTTTGATCTCAATGTCGCTGCTCCTGGTTGTCGGATGCGCCGAATCCAGGCAGTCGGACGAGGAAGAAGATACCGATACGGGCACTGACGCGGACACTGACGCGGACACTGACGCGGACACTGACGCGGACACGGACTCCGATACGGACTCCGATACCGACAGCGATACCGATACGGATACGGACACTGATACTGCCACCGATTGCGTATGTTTCAACGCGGCGCTCGATTGCTGTGACGGTTGTTACTATGAGGGCACGGACTACGTATGCAATTCGCAATACGAGGAGCAACGGGGATGCGCCCCGCTGGACACGTGTCAGGGCGCCGTTCTGGTCCGGTACAAGGAAAGGTACTGCGACGGCATAGTGGGCGGCTGCACCGGAGCGACCGCCGTCGATTTTGGAACATGGCACGACGCGGGCACCTGCGGAACCAACGAGGTATGCCTGGACGGGGACGCGGGGGTACCGTCCTGCGATCTCGATCTCGTACAATGTCCGGCAGGCTACGGTGACACCATATGTCAGCTCGGCGGTATCATGCCCGATTGTCCCCTTGTCGGTTGCCCGAGTACGCTGCCGTCCATGAATCAGTCGGTGACATTCGGCGCCATCGGCTCCGGTGAGGTCATCAAGCTGGATTTCTACGTGGTCACCCGGGGCGGGTTTTTCCCTGGAATGCCGTTCACCGATATCACGGCCACGGTCACCCACGGCGGCACGGTCGTCAATCTGTATAACGGATACGTGGGCGAGGTAGGGGGATTGTTGGGCAATCTGTTCGATTTTCCGGTCACCTGGTACGTGCCCCATGCATGGGGGCAGGAGGTGGGTGGCGCCTGGGACATCGACTTCGAGGACAGCGCGTTCAGCGGCTCGACCATTTTTGTCGATGATTTCAATCTTACCCAGTGGTGCTTCACGATTCTGCCAGCCGGCGCGATGCCGGTGCAGACCTCGGGAGACTGGGACGCTCCTGCCGGCGCACTCGGCGACATCCCGGTGGGAATGGTTCCTGCCGTATTCGAGATGCAGCTCGACGACTCGGTGGACGCGACCGGTCAGGATGTGTGGCTGGAGCTGGACATAACGCACCCGGTGGATACGGACATCGGATTCGGCATCATCGCCGCCGACGGGACCCAACTCATCCTGAAGTTACAGGCCGATCCGACCATCGAGAGTTACTACGAGATCACCGGGCTTTCCACCAACTGGATGACCGGCCGGTGGTCGTTGCAAATAGTCAACACCGGAACCGGTTCGGCTACCATTGCGACCCTGAATTCCTGGAGTATAAACGTCGGCACGCTCCCATCCGCATCCGATGCGGGCGTGGACGGCGGCAAGTAAGATAGAACAAGAGAGGAGATCAATCATGGGCGACTACTCGGGAATCGACATGGACAAGTTCAACAAGGCCCTCGAGATAGGGCGTCCGCCGAATATAGAGTGTCTCTTTCCCAACTCCAGGGCGTTGATCGTCAGCGGGAAGGTGATCGACAGGGCCCTCAAGGCAAAGGGAAATGCGATGACCATCGCGGCGAACGGGCGAAGCAGGCCGGTGATCATCGGAGCGCTTCGGGCCGCGCAGCGGGCGAATGCCGCATTGATAATAGAGATCGCCAAGTCCGAGGGCGGCGCAACGTCGTACTGCGCCTGCAACTACTGGAACCTGGCCACATTTATAGATGCCACTGTCAACGAGCTGGAGATAACCATTCCGGTCGCGGTGCATGCGGATCATTATGGAATTAAAAACGATGCTGACGTGGAACAGGCCAGGGTGGAGATTCCAACCATGTTCCGGGCCGGGATCACGTCCATCGCCATCGATGCGTCGCACCTGCCCGACGACAAGAACTTGCTGGCGAACCTGGCCCTCAACAAATACGTACCCGGGTGGGCCGGACTGGAGACCGAGGTCGGCGAGATCAAGGGTTCGACCGGTCTCTCCACCGTCGACGAGGCGGCGTTTCTGGTAAAGGGTCTCAACGCACACAAGATCTTCCCGGACTGGATCGCGCTGAACAACGGCACCACCCACGGCATAGAGGCAAGCGCCGCTGGAATACAGGTAGATCTGACCGCCGCGATCCACAAGGCGCTCGAGCCGTACGGCCTGTCCGGCGCTCAGCACGGCACCTCGGGAAATTCGAGCGAGCGTTTGCGTGAGATCGCCGGCAAGACAAATACCACCAAGGCCAACGTCGCCACGGCTCTCCAGATGATCTCCTGGGGGCTGGAGGTCAACGACTACGGCAATGCCTTCCTGGGCGACGACGGGAAATTCGTGAAGGTGTCGGATCAGGGCGTATCCGACGAGCTGTGGAACGAGATGGTTGCCTACGCGCAAGATCATGATTGGAAAGCCGGCAATTACAAGAAGCTCAACCTTCCGTTCGAGAACAAGATCCTGAGCCAGCCGGCCAATATCCTCCAGCGCTCGATCAAGGGTGTTGAAGACTTTGTCTACGGACTCCTCGACGGTGTCTTCAACGCAAAGGACACCGCGCCGCTCGCCATCGAAGCCATCCTGAAAGCCGGCTCCCACGACATGGGTCCCAAGGCCAGGCGGACCGAAGATCCCGCCGACTGGACCGATGAAAAGATCATCCAACGAGCCAAAACCCTCGACTCCGACAAGGGAGAAGAAGGCGACTTCGACGATTGAGGCGAGGCTGCCTGAAAATCTATCACATCTTCAACGATGCATTTCCGCGGTGCTGGCGCAGGGAGGGCTGGCGACATTGGACGATCTCGGCAATAAATGAAGTACATGAAAAGATGAGATCAATCTTCGGGTTCAAAAACCCGCCCCTACCGACGAATGTCGTCGTGTCGGTTTTTTCCATCAAGTAGTACTTGCCCCCCAATTGAGATATTCTCCCGCACATGATCGATACCCCCGATAGCAAAGCTCTGGCTCGTCTGGAGGGTTTCCGCGAAGAGGTTGTCGACGAGCCGATCTTTTCCGGGAAGGCCTACGTGTTGGAGGCGGGCCCGAGGGATGCTCCCGCAGTGGTGATGGTGCACGGGGTGGGGGACAACGCCGCGCGGGACTGGACCGATCTGGTGACGGCCCTGGCGGATCGCTACCGGGTTCTTACCTTCGATCTGCCGGGGTTCGGGCGATCCACAAAGGCCAACGAATTGTACACGCCTGTCCGGTACGTTCGTTTCATCAAGCACCTGGTCTCCCAACGCATCGAGGGTCGCTTCAACCTCATTGGACACTCCATGGGAGGCGCCGTTTCGCTGGCATACGCCGGAACTCATCCGGAAGATCTGGATCGACTGGTGCTGGCGGACGTGGCGGGAATTCTCCACAGGCATGCGTTCGGCGAGTACCTGCTTCACCTGGGGTTCACGGGAAACATTCCCGGCCTGGACCGCGTTACGAAGAACCCTTTCGGGAAGATCCTGGGGGAGGCTTTCAGCGCAACCCTGGGGCAGGCCGCAGAGCAGATGGCGCACAAGTATATAAGGCCTTACTTTCGGCTCGAGCCGGATCCCTCCAGGGTGTTCGAGTTCGCCAAGATCAGAAAGAAGCTTCTGGGTGGAGACCCCACCAAGATCTCGGGGCTCATGCTGGTGTCGCAGAACTTCGGGTCCTTCATCTCCGCTGTGAAGACGCCTCCCTTGTTGATCTGGGGCGCGGACGACAAGATCGCTCCGCTGCGCACCGGGAAGCTGCTCGCTTTTCGAATTGCGGGATCCAGGCTGGAGGTTCTGGAAAAATGCGGCCACGTGTCCATGAAGGACAGGCCGAAGCGCTTTCTGGAGCTGGTGGAGGAGTGGCTTGTCTCGCCTCCTGTCGGCGAAGTGAAAGAGGACGGGATCGTCGAGCGGGAACGCGCGAAGGGCAACGCCGCATTCGATGGTGAGCGCGGCAAGACGATAACCGGGAGTTTTGAGAAACTGGAGATCCGAGGCTGTAAGAAAATCCTGCTCGACGGTGTGAGCGCCGACCTCGTGGAGATCGCCGATTCGGAGGTGGTCCTGGAGGATTGCAGGATCGACGGGGGGGAGATCGGTCTCGACCTGGGCCGCTCGCGGGTAAAGGTGACCGGCGGATCGATCGGCGCCGACGTGGCCATCTGGACCGAGGAAACCGACCTCGACCTGGCCGGCACCTCCATCGAAGGACGCAAGGCGGCGGTCAGAAGCGGCCTTGAATCAGAAGTTCTCTTCTCCGTCTGCCCGGTATCCAGCCCCCGAAACAACGGCTTTCTCCATGGAGTTCACCGGGCAAACGCGGTAGAGGATATTTGAGATGCTGGGGCTCCGTGCGGTGGGGAGGTGAATTGTACGTTTGGTTGAAGACGAAAGGCGAGCATCGCGCGAAGCGCATCGTGGCCGCGGGTTTTACACCCGCGGGAGAAAGAGGAACGATCAGCGCCCATCGCGCGAAGCGCATCGTGGCCGCGGGTTTTACACCCGCGGGAGAAAGAGGCGGAGACAATCATTGAACGGCCTGGAGGCATTAAAGAAGCTGGCTTGAGGCTCCGAAATGGTCCGCGGGTATAAAACCCGCGGCCACGATACGGCCCAAATGGCCGTAGAAGAAAAATGTCTCCCACCCCCACAATCAATTACTTCCCCCGCTGATGGCTTCGCGGTACCTTGAGCCCCATGAACAAGGACGTGGAGGTGTCGCAGAAGACTCCGAGGCAGCCGACGTTGTTGGTGGCCCTGATACCGGTGGTGTTCCTGGTGGGGGCGCTGTGGGTGGCGGTGGTGTACCTGCGGGACTACGGTCTGTCCACGCACATCCCGCTGATATTCGGCGCGGTGGTGGCCGCGGTCGTCTCCCTGGCCCTGGGCAATAAATGGAAGGACATCGAGGCGGGCATCGTCAAGGGCATCAGCCTCGCAATGAACGCGATCCTGATTCTCCTGGTGATCGGTTTTCTTGTGGCCACATGGATCCAGGCGGGGATCGTGCCGACAATGATAGCCTACGGGCTCGACCTCCTCTCCCCCGCAGTCTTCCTCCCCGCCGCGTGCGTGATCTGCTCGCTTGTATCCCTGGCGACGGGTTCGTCCTGGTCCACCGCCGCCACCGTGGGAATAGCGCTTATCGGCGTTGGAGAGGGGCTGGACATTCCACGCCCCATGGTCGCCGGCGCGATCATCTCCGGCGCTTACTTCGGCGACAAGATGTCCCCGCTCTCGGACACCACCAACCTCGCGCCCGCCATGGCCGGCGCCAGATTGTTCGACCACATTCGCCACATGGTCTACACGACCGGTCCGAGCCTGGTCATCTCACTGGTCATCTTCGTGATCATGGGATGGGGCAGGGAAGGGGCGCTGGACACTACGCGGGTGGACGTGATTCGCTCGGCCATCGACACCGGGTTCACGGTTCATCCCACGCTGCTCCTTCCTCCTTTGCTCGTCATCGCGATGGTCGTGCTCCGCCTCCCCGCGTTGCCCGCGTTGATCGGAGGTTCGGTGCTCGGCGGGATCCTCGCCTGGGCCGTGCAGGGCGTTCACCCGGGTGACATTCTGGTCGCGGCGTACGAAGGGGTGACCGTAGCCACCGGAAACGAGCTGGTGGACGCGCTCCTCTCCCGGGGCGGACTGAAGTCCATGTTCTCCACCGTGGCGTTGATCATCTGCGCCCTGTCCTTCGGCGGGGTGATGGAGCATTCCGGGATGCTCGCGACCATCGCGCGCGCCATCCTCAGGCTGGCTTCGGGGGTGGGAGGACTGGTTACCGCGACACTGGTCACATGCATGGGGATGAACGTTATCGCCTCCGATCAGTATCTGGCCATCGTTGTTCCCGGAAGGATGTACAGAGAAGCGTACGAGCAAAAGGGGTTGGCGCCGCGAAACCTCTCTCGTGTATTGGAAGACGCGGGAACCCTCACTTCGGTGCTCATTCCATGGAACACCTGCGGCGCGTTCATGATAGCCACTCTCGATCTCGAGCCGTGGACCTATGTCCCCTTCTGCTTTCTCTGCCTCATCAACCCGCTGATCTCGGCATTTTACGGATTCACCGGGATAACCATGATGAAGCTGGATAAATAGTGATACTATTTCAATAACTGGTCAGGCCACGGGGAGGTATGTGATGCCGGGAATGAAATTGATCGCGATCTGTGCGCTCGTGTTTTGTTGCTCCTGCACCGGATCGAGTCCACCGATCTTCGATGATCCCAATGGCGGGGACGCTGATTCGGATTCTGACACGGACGCCGATTCTGACACGGACTCCGATTCGGATACGGACAGTGACACTGATTCCGACACTGACTCCGACACTGACTCCGACACGGATTCGGATACCGACACCGGAGATTCGCTTCCGGTGGAGGTGAATCCCGACGGATGGTCCTGTTTTGAAGAAGACATCGCTTCCTGTGATTCGGGCGGTTCCTGCACCACAACCGACGTGATCGACATATGCGAGGATCACGAAGTTGGCGATTACGTGTCCGGCCCGGATGGCCTTCATGTCTATTCGGGAAACACCGGTTACTGCGGAACGGGCGGCCTGGAGCAGGATGTGACTGTGCCCGACGCGCCGACTGTTTTCTTGAGTTTCTGGACAAAGGCGTCCGCCGATACCTGGGCGGCGCACGCGGGGGTGCAGCTGGTGCAGGGAACGGCCGTCAACTGGCTGAGGGATTACAACGGAGCGCAGAGTGACTGGGAGCAGAGCTTCGTGGATGTCTCCGCATGGGCGGGACAGGCGGTAACCCTGCGACTGGTGGTGGAAGATATGAGCACAACATATTGCGACATGTTCGATCACAGCTACCGCATCTACGGGGATGACTTCTGGTTCAGCGCCAGCACTTTCAAGGGACGATGATCGGCGAGAACGCAACAGAGAGTCCCATGATCATCGGCATCGCCGGGGGGACCGGCAGCGGCAAGACAACGGTGGCGCGCAAGATCCTCAAGCGCATGCCCGCCGGTGAGGCCGCCCTCATCGAGCACGATTGGTACTACAGAGATCACGCGGACCTGTCCTTCGAGGAGCGCGCCGTGCTCAACTTCGACGAGCCGATCGCTCTTGAAAACGATCTGCTGACGGCGCACCTCAAGGATCTCCGTCAGGGCGTGGCGGTGGAGTGTCCACAGTACGACTTCGCCAACCATGCCCGAAAAAAGGAGACCCGCAGGATCGAGCCCTGCCGGATCGTGGTGGTCGAAGGGATCCTGACATTCTCGGTGCCCGCCCTCGAGGAGATGTTCGATCTGCGCCTGTTTGTGGACACCGACGACGACATCAGGTTGATGCGCAGGATCAAGCGGGACATCACCGATCGTGGCCGCAGCATCAAATCGATCCAGGATCAGTATTACAGCACGGTTCGCCCAATGCACCGCCTCCACGTGGCTCCCGCCAGGGAACGGGCGCACCTCATCATCCCCGAGGGAGGGCAGAACAGGCAGGCGGTGGGCGCGATAGTCAGCTGCCTCCTGCACGGGTTGTCCAGCTCAACGGGGTCGGAGTTCTGATATCCAATGGGGAGATGGCGATATATCAATATTGCTCTGGCTGTCGTCGGCATGATCGTCCCCAGGCTCGTCGGGGCACAGGAGGCTTTGGGCCGTGCATCGAAATCGTCCGCCTCGGCGACCGTCGTGATGATCGTTCCCGTGGAACAGGATGAGGAATCCCTTCCGATAGTCAGGGCGATCAAGAGCCAGTTCAGCGATCTGGAGATCGAGCTGCAACTGGTTTCGGTGGAAGCGCTGGGCGCTTCGTTGAGATCTCAGGTGCAGATCGCCGAGAGCGAAGGCGTTGCCAACGATGCGCTCGCGGTTTTCTGGTGCGATATCGGAACGGAGGAACACGCGTTCCTTTATCTTGCGGAGGCCGGAGGCGACCGGCTCCTGGTGAGGCGCCTGTCGGATATGGAGGAGGGTGCGCTCGCGGAAGAGCTCGCCATCATAGTTCGGACTTCTGTCGCTGAGTTGATGAGGGGAGGGCGTATAGGAGTCGCAGTATCGACGATCGCCGAGTTGAATGAGCCGCCGCCGCCGCCCGTTGTGCCGCCGCCACCTCCAGAGCCTCCACCCGTCGAGGAGCCCGAACCTCCCGTGCCGGATAATCGAACCCTCTCCTTCCGCCTTTCCTACGCCATGTATATCCATAGCTCCGACCATCCGGCGGTGCACGGTCTCGATCTCGGGATGGGTGTCAGGTTTCATCCGAACTGGAGCGTGACGTCAGGGTATACAATTTTGAGCACAATCTCTTCGCGCGCCGAGCTTGCCGCAGTGAGATTGAACCGCCATCCGATTAACCTTGGAATTCGTACCAATCTGGACCGAGGAGCTTTCCATTTTACCGGTTCTGCGAAAATGTTGTTTGATTACACAACATTCGAAGATCATTCTCTGGCGGACGGAATGATCTCCACCACGGACACGGGCAACTTCCTGCTGAGCGTGCTTCCGGCGGTCGAATTTGCCTGGTACGTGAATGCAATGCTGGGGTTCTTCCTGGCCGCCGGCGCCGAAATATCAATCATATCCAGGCAATACGTTGTCCAGGGGGATGACGGAAGGCAGACCATATTGGATTCATGGCCGGTGCAACCGTGGTTCTTCGCAGGAATTGTGCTGGAAATGCTATAAAGAATTTTACCCGATTCATCTGTCCGAAGCCACGAGAAAAATGAGATGATTCTGCACATGATACCAGGAGAAAAGGCTAGTTTCCGTTCGGCTGACAAGGAGGCCGATGTCGGGATGATGTCCCTGGCGGCGAGCGGGTACAAGAGTGCACAACGTCAGATCGTAGATCGTCTCCTGAACCGGGTAAGGTCTACCGCGCTTTACCTGGCGGGCGGGCATCATGACGCGGAGGATTACGCCCAGATGGCCATTATCGAGATCCTCAAGTCGGCGGGCTCCTACCGGGGCGAAAGCACCCTGGAGTCGTGGGCGCAGAAGATCACCGTTCGAACAGTGATGCGCCAGATCAAGAAGAGGCGGTGGCGCGGTCAGTTCATGGTTGTAAGCGAGGAATACGAGGGCACCACCGATGATTCGGCGGAAATGGAACTGTCTCGCCGACGGGCTCTGCAGCGGGTGGCCTTGTTGTTTGGAGATCTCAAGCCCGGCGTCAGGGCGGTCATGACGATGAAGCTGGTGCACGGGTACAGCATCTCGGAGATTGCGCAGATGTTGGACACTAACGAGCACAATGTTCGATACCGTTTGCGCGTGGGACGACAAAAACTTCGCAGGCGGTTGAAGAATGACCCCGTATTGCGGGAGTGGATAGGGGAAGAGCGGCAATGACCAGGCGTGAAGGAAATTGCGACAGGGTTCACGAGCTATGGGGGGCGCAGGCGTCCGGCGCGGTGCTTTCCGAGGAGGACAGGCGATTGGTGGAGGAGCACCTCGAGCAGTGCGCCGATTGTCGCGTGGAGGCAGGTATCCTGGAGGAGATGGCGTTTGACGGGACAAGTGGCCCGGCGCCCGAACTCGATGATCTCTCTCGCAGAAGGTGGATCGATGATGTGATGGACATGGTTCCCTCTCAGGATTCGCGGACCGAAAAAGTTTCGCAACGTCGCACATTGCGCATCCCTTCTTACGCGGCGGCTGCGGTAATAGCGTTTCTGGTGGTGAGCGCGATACTCTGGTCCGCGTGGCCTTCATTCGTGGCGTTGAGCAGCGGTGAGGAAGCCATCGATTACGTGGCCCCCAAGAAACTCGCGGGCACCATTCTGCTGTCATCCGGTGACGTGCGTGTGGGAGGAGAGGTCCTCGGTCTGGGCAGTCCGCTCGAACAGGGCTCCCGGATATCCATGGCCGGTGGTCATGCCGTGATGGAGCTGGCCGACGGGATCTCTGTTTTCATGGATGAGGGCGCGCAGGTGGAGATCAGGGAGCTTGATCAGACCCTCGTCGACCTGTTTGTCGAATCAGGTAGGATGCTTGTGCAGGTCGATCCCGATCATGATGGTCCGCCGCTTCTGGTTTCTACCGGCGACGGGAGCATCTCTGTCACCGGAACCGTCTTCTCGGTGGCAGTTGTCGATGGGCGCACCGGAGTCAGGGTGTACCGCGGCAGCGTGAAACTGAAAAACGGGACCGGCCCGGCTCGACCGGTAAGATTGGGCGAGGAGGCGGTGCTGGGCCGCGAAGGGGTAACACATTTTTCCAAAGATGGTGAGTCGGCGGTTTCGTCCATGTTGAGGACGCTCGAGATCCTCACTTCAAGGGAAGGCATCGCTCTGGAAATTGACAGCGTTCCGGTAGGCGCCGCCGTGCTCGTGGACGGGGTCGAGCTTGGAATCACGCCGGTCAGGGCTTCGGTTCGCGCCGGTTACCGAAGGCTCGACATAAAGAAGGAAGGGTTCGAGTCGGTTCGAGAGCTTCTGGAACTTGGTGTCGAGAGGAAACTGACCAGGGTATTCGAACTGGGTGACCTGCCCCGGGTGGAGGTGGCGTCCTCGGTTACGAGCGAAACGGTCCGGCAAAAAGCATCCGGTTCAAAAAGTGTTTCAACACTTTCGTCAGCAAACTCGGCGACGCCGGCGGAGATGATTGCAAGGGCGCAGGTTTTTCGCATGGAGCGAAACTGGGCGGCGGCCGTCAAGGCGTACGGCGATCTCATCAATGCTCACCCGTCGAGTGCTCAGGCACGCGCCGCACTGGTTTCCATGGGCAATATACAGCTCGAGAACTTGAAAAAGCCCCGGGCCGCGATGCGGGCTTTCAATGCCTACCTCGCCCGATTCGGGAAGGGCACCCTGGCCCGGGAGGCGTCGTTCGGACGGGCAAACGCCCTGCGTGCTCTTGGGAAAAGCAGTCAGGAAAGGGCGGCGCTGGAGGCCTTCTTGCGAGACTATCCCGATTCGATACTGGCCCAAAGAGTCAAGACACGCCTGGGTGAGATATAATATAATAGCCTCATGACATCACGTATCCTCGCTGCGGTTTCACTTCTCATCGTCGTATTTGTGATGGGTTGCGATCTGGTGCAGATGCTGGCCGTTCCCGGCCCCGTTGATACGGATTTCGATGCCGCTACTGACGCCGACTCCGACATGGATATCGACGGTGATTCGGACTCGGATGCAGGGCCTATCGTGATGGACTGCTCAAATTGTCCGGCCGAGGGGCCGTCACTCGACAACATGGTCTGCGCCGTAGATCTCTGCGATACCGACGTGGTCATCGGCAATTCCTACGATTCACCCGGGGAGTTCGACACGGACACGGATGTGTTCGGTGGGGGGTGTATACTCGAGGACACCTACGAAGCGGTGGCCCGTTTCGGAAACGACGGTAACCACCTGGAGCCCAAGCTGAACGAGTCGTATGCGCTCATGGCCTCCGGTCATGCCGAGCCCTCGAGCAACGATATTCAATGTTGGATCAACAATCCAATGTTGACCGATCCCTTTTCGGACGAGGAATGCATGGGTGAGCCTTGCACTATCTGGGATGTGATGGAATGGAAGTTGACCCTCAAGGCGCCTGACAATGCCAAGTCCTTCAGGTTCAAGTACGTGTTCTTTTCCGCCGAGTACGATGAGTACATTGGGTTGGAGTTCAACGATAAGTTTTATGTTGTCCTCGAGGCGCCGAGCACAAACGCGGAAGATCCCACTGTAATCAACTTCACCAAGTGCAGAGATCCCGATCTGAAGTACGATTTTATCTGCGGTCCCCAGCACAAGAATTGTATTATAGGAGAAAAGTACTGCTACATCGCCGTGAACAGCGCCCTGTCGGAATGCTGCTGGTACAACGGATGTCTGGACGGTTTCGCGGGCACCGACATCACCGGCACCGGTTACGAGTGTGCTGCAAGCGAGATGGAAGAGATAGACTCCGGAGGCTACATTTATGGGTCATCCACCGGCTGGTTGCAAACCGCGTGGCCGATCGACGGCGACGAAGTGTTTACGCTCACTTTCCATATCCACGACACAAGCGACGGTCTTTTCGATTCCGAGGTCATCATCGATGCCTTCCAGTTTTTGCAGACCACGGCATCGGGAACCGTGGTGATCGAATAATAAAAATACCCAAACCATGCAAGATCGCCACGTCTATGCACGAGCAGCTATTCGCACCGTAACGTTTTTAGAAGGTTTAATTAGGACCGTGTTTGTGTGGTTTCACAGTGTCACATGAGCTGTTGTTTACGGATTGGTTTCACAATTGCTCTCAATTTCGCAGTCGCAAGCGTCTTCACCGGGATCGGGCGGATTGGGCGCTTCACCATCGCACGTATCGCCACCGGCGTCGCCCCACAGTATATCGTCACCCGTGCCGCCGTAGAGCATGTCGTTGTCCTCATCGCCATGTATTTCGTCACCACCCGAGTTTCCCCACAATCGATCCCTTCCGTAGCCACCCCATATTGTATCGTTGCCGCTGTTTCCGTAAATCCGATCACCGTCATAACCTCCGTCTATTTCATCATCGCCGGATCCACCCGAGATCCAGTCTGCCCCGGGCCCACCTTCGATGTCGTCATTGCCATCTTCCCCGTATATGGTGTCGTTGCCGTCACGTCCTTCTAATATGTCATCTCCGTCTCCGCCGTAGATAATGTCGCCATACCGGTTGCCACGGATCCAATCATCTCCCGCCATCCCGTTCAGCGTGCCAGGTCCGGTCCCTCCATCGATCCGTTCGTCCCTGTAGCTGCCCGTAATTATATTACTGCCACTATTACCCATCACGTAAATGTAGTTAAACCAATCCGAGGGCAGCTTCTCTGCGTAAACGTTATAGTCCATGTCGCAAACATCGGATACATTGTCGACGACATTGACCGTTTCTGTGTAATTAGAACCGTTTATATAGAGTGCGCCTTCGTCGGTGTAGTCCGCCCAGCCCACCAAGTGCCATGACAAGCCAAAATACGCACAGGCGAACACTTCAGAGGTGGTGAGGCTCTTGCCCACCTTCCATAAATCGTAATCCGGTCCATCATTATCGCAAACGATATAGTTTCCCCCATCCCAACAGATATTCGCCATCGCTGCCTGGCTCATCATCATGATCGCTGTTGCCATTACCAATGCCTTCAGTAGTCTCATTGTACTACTCCTTCTGCCCGCGCGCTTTTTTTTCGAGCGGGAGGTTGTTGACCGGTTATCTCCGGCCGGGTTTTTGTCAGGCCTTTTGCGGCCTATCTTCACTCGCCTGCCTATCTCACGGTCCGGTAGCGCGCGCCGTATCCGGACAGGACCGTGAGGAGGCGGATGAGTTGGGATCTATTTGTAAGGCCGAGCTTCTTCCTGGCTCGGCGTATTCGTTGTGCTATCGTCGCGGTGGGGACGCCGGTCTTCTCCGAAAGAAGCTTGTCATCGAGATAGTCGCTGTTGTGGAGATCGCAGAGGGTCTCGATCTCGCCCTTGACTAATTCGTAGGTCTCGAGCATGGGACCGTGGTATTGCGGGTCGAGGTCGCAGTCTACGACGATTTCGCCTCGGGCTATCGCGAGCATGCGATCGAGGTCCATTTCGCGTATCGTCAAGGGCTTTACCAGGTACTGGTCGGCGCCGGCGAGCAACGCGTCGAACAGGGTGCGCTCGTCTTTCAACCCGGTGAACATGCAGACGAAGCGCAAGTATCCTCGTGCGCGAAACATTTTCACCAGCTCGACGCCGCTGGGCTCATCGCCCCCGAGACAGATGTCTACAATCGACAGTTCGGGTTTGCTCGAAAGCTTCTCCAGCGCCTCCTTGCAGCACGACGCGGTCTCCACTCGATAGTTTCCGTATCGCTCAATGGTTCTGGACATGGTGGAGAGAAGTTTCTCATCGTCATCCACAATCAGCAGACTGGTCGCAATTCCATCGGAGCGGGGCATCGTTGCCTGGTCAGAAACTTCGCGCATGTCAGCGATTCTAGAAACGTGGCATTAGTGATGTCAACGGCTATTTGGCGATGTCATAATTATGACAGGATTCAAGTGAAAACGGATAGTTACAGCCGGTTATTGTCTTGAAATATGCCTTGACACTTATGTCGCGCGAGAATAGCTTTTTCGGCGAATCAATGCCCGGTCGTCCGGGGAAGAGAAAGGAGAAAACCACATGGGTTCTAAAATGGTTCTCGACAGGCAGAAGTCGTCGAGCACAGTTCAATCGGCCGGTAACGGATACGAGGACAAGATGGCAACGGGCATGGCCGACATCTTCGGCGCCGAGGCCGAGCCGGCGACCAGGACGCTCCTCAAGCTGTCGGTTTTCAAGCTCAAGAGCGACACCGAAGCCATGATCCGGGCGGACGACGTCAACCTGAACGAGACTTCCGACGATTCGAGGCTGTTGACCCAACGTGACGAGGACAGCGCAAACGTCAACGCCCATCTCGTGGACATCAGGGAGGCATCCGAAACGGTGTACGGCCCCGACTTCACACGCGAACTCGGCTTCAAGGACGATACGCCCCGCGACCCGGTGGCCGTTCAAAGGCTGGGAGCGCTGGTCCTGAGCAATCTCGGATCCGGATCGACGCCGCCGCCCAAGCCGGTAAAAGTAGGGCTTTCCATGGATCTCGGCGCGTGGAAGAAACCGCTCGCGACCGGGCTCGAGGATCTGGCGCAGGCGATTCAGGCCGTCTCGGACGACAAGCGCGATGCCGACCAGACCCTGGTGGACAAGCGGGAGGCCATGGGGCGATACGACCGCACGTTCTCCACCACGGCGAATCTCATCAGCCACATGCTCAGGGCTGCCGGGGAGGTTGAACTCGCGACGCGGGTCAGGCCCTCGACCCGCAAGCCCGGCCAGACCATCGAGGA
>JAUVDV010000195.1 GCA_030595125.1 Deltaproteobacteria bacterium | reverse complement strand
CCATGTGCCCAAGGGCGGGGGCAAGGTGGACAAGGAGCACCTGACCCAGGTCGGCAGGGCCCTCGAGCGGCTCGGAGTCGAGCACATCCCTGCCTACTCGCCACAGGCGCGGGGGCGAAGCGAGCGGACCAACCGCACGCTACAGGACCGGCTGGTCAGCGAGCTGCGCGCGAAACGGATACGGACCGTCAGGAAGGCCATACGCCTGGATGAACACCTCGGACGCGTTGCTCTCGTAAGTGGTCTCGGTCGCTCCATTCCCTTCGAACGCGCTGTCCACGCCCGTTGAGCGGAACGCGGACTCGGATGATTCGTAGGCGCTACTCGACTGT
The DNA here is from genome assembly GCA_030595125.1 of Deltaproteobacteria bacterium. Lineage (GTDB taxonomy): Bacteria > Myxococcota_A > Polyangia > JAAYKL01 > JAAYKL01 > JAUVAN01. The sequence goes on along the minus strand of JAUVDV010000195.1, from coordinate 2,347 downwards.
GCCGCCGACTCGAACTCGTCCCTATGTGCTCTCGCGCGAAGCTTCGAGCGCATTTTCGCTCTCCTTCTGTTTCCTGTTGGATTTCTCTAAACCTCAATATCTCCGTCTTGATTTGAGAAGGGTCATGAGGGTTTTACGGCAGTGCCCGGTCTGGCGAAGAGTTCTTTCCCTCTGCATCCCACCAGTCGCGCCAGGCATCAACGTCCAGGCCAAAGCTCTTTCCCGTGAGTGTCTCGAGGGCCTCCGCGCAATGTCCCCAGGTGCAAACAACAACCTCGTTTGCGGAGCCGAACTCACCATCGTCTCTGGCACGACCCAGGGCGTCTATCAGGATTGGTATCGAGCTGTGGTCGCCGTGCACCCTGAGGCCGAGGCAACCGTCGTGCGCCGCGTAATAATGCCGAACCATGGCGTGATCTATTCTTCGTTTCTCACTGTCGGGCAATCGTTCGTAGAGTTGGGAGTCGGGTCCAATACCCAATGCCAGAAGAACCAGCTCGGGAAAGCACACGTAGAAAAGAGCAGCGAGAACGAGCGCTGACAAAATCAAGAAGGCGACAATCTTTTTTTTGCCCGGCGAAAGTAATTTTGCCATTTCATTCATGTGACCCGACATTTCCCATTTGGCTCTTTCTTCATCCCCAAAACCCGCCTTTCGGGTGATGATACCATCGCCTCCGTGCTGTGTCCTCCTTACTAAAGAGTGGGAGTCATTATTGGGGGCAGGAGAGTCAGCTGTCCGCAGCTCGGCCTACTCGCAGATCCAGCCATCCGGGGCGAGGCAGCACAGATAGTCGCGCCACTCACCTGGGGCACAGATCCCGGGACCCCAGCCCGGCAGAGGCGGATCGGTCTGGACGTTGGTGTCGCCCTCGCCGTCGCACATGATGTCGGCGTCTATGTGCTGGCAGAAGCCGCACGCTCCGCCCTGATGATAGCAGATGTACGAGCCGGGAAAGCCGAGGACGCAGTCGGTTTCCGACTCACAGAGATGAAATTCCAGCTCGGCCATCGTGATGTCCGGCGGTTCGCCACAGGTGGCGCCCATGCTATCGAGCAGCCCTCCGCAATCGTCGGCATAGTCGTCCGCGTCGGTGTCCGTGTCCGTGTCTGTATCTGTATCTGTATCTGTATCTGTATCTGTGTCTGTGTCAGTGTCAGTGTCGGTATCGCTATCCGTATCGCTATCGCCGTCAACGTCGGAATCGGTTTCTTTCACGGACCAGCAACCCGCTGAAATCGTGGCTGCCAACCCGATAACGATGAAGTACCTCATCACCCCCGCCTTTCTCTTCGTGCGCTGCATCATTTTAACAGTGATTCGAAAAGCACGCACCGAAACTTGCCATATTGCCTTTTTCTAGGGAGTCCTAGTCATTATTTCGGGGAGGTTCGTCATCGGAGAACGTGATCCCATCGACGACATGCTCCGCAAAGATGCGCTCGTCGCGGAACGGTAGATCGAAGAAGTACACGACATTGAGCCGCTTGCGAAACTTGTTCTTCCTGCTGTCGCGTATCGCGTAAGTCAGACCTTCGTCGAAGATCGTTCCGCCGTCGTAGAAGAAACCGGAGTTGATGATCAAAATGGGCTCCTCGCCGGCCTTGACTCGGCTGTAATTCACCCCGGGCATCACGTACGCATCGACCACGACCAAGGCAACGACGATGCTCAGAACACCGACGCCGATCAGAGCGAGTCGCTTGTCGAGAAAGAGCACGAGCCCGTGCAAAAACCGGTTCACCGGCCTGGAGAGAACATCGAATCGTTGCAGCTCGAACGGAGACCCGGAGGTCTTCCGCAACAGCCAGGCCCCGGTCACAAAGTAGACTGTGCAAAGCACGGTTGCCAGGATCTCTCCGGGGTAGAGGGGAACCCCGTCCGTGTGGGCCCAGGATTCGACCACACCCTGCGCATTCATAAACACTGAAACCGCAAGCTCCACGAGAGTGAGCACGATTCCCCAGCGCCTGCCAGCGCTAATCCCCACGAACGCGAGCAGGCACAGCAGCACGTCTGCCCCGTGGAAGATGTCGACGTAAGCCCCCCAGAACCGCCAGCGGTGGAAGTCGTGATCGACCATCGCCACAGCCGAGCCCACCGCGTTTAGCAGCAGCAGGATCTGCGCGACCAGCACGGCCCGGGTTGAGATTTGGCGAGTGTCTATCATCGCAATGGTTATGTCTTTTCCCTGTTTATCGAGAGGCTGGGCTGCTCCCAAAATCAGTACCACTCAGGTTGAGAGGTTCCTGTGGTCTGGCCGCCCATTGGTAGCGGCATAATTCCTCTGTTGCAAGCCCCGACTTCAGCTGGAGTCTTGTAGCCCAGACTGCTGTGGGGGCGAAA
>JAUVDV010000181.1 GCA_030595125.1 Deltaproteobacteria bacterium | reverse complement strand
TCGCCACGACCCGCTTTTCAAAACGGTTTGCGACAGTACGCCTCGTGACGAAAACGGACTCTCATGCCAGTCGACACTGTCGCGACTCGAAAACCTCGTCGGCTCGAGGACCGTCGTCCAGGTCCAGCGGCTCTTCGAGGATGAGTACGTCGCGAGCCTCGCTGACGATACCGACATCGTCATCCTTGACATCGACTCCACCGCTGACGAGACCCATGGCAACCAGCAGCTCTCCTTCTTTCACGGCTATCACGACCACCACATCTATCATCCGCTCTTCATCTTCGACGACGAGGGCAGGCTCGTCTCCTTTCGACTGCGCGCCGGAAACACGCACGATTCCAGGCTCGCGCGGCCAATGCTCGAAAGGATCATTCGCAAAATCAAGGCGCGTTTTCCCGACTGTCAGGTCCTTGTCCGCGCCGACTCCGGCTTCTGCATCCCGCGCCTGGTATTCGGGCTCGAGCGGCTGCACGAAGAACTCGGTGGCGTCGAATACATTCTCGGCATCGCCCGCAATCAGGTACTCGAACGCACCGCCGCCGAGGCAATGGCCTTCGCCAAGGAGCTGTCTGACGCCAGCGGTAGACGTGCCCAGGTCTTCACAGATTTCTACTACGCCGCCGGTACCTGGAGCGAAGAGCTGTGGGTCGTCGCAAAATCCGAGTACAGTCGCAAGGGTCCAAACCCGCGCTTCGTGCTCTCATCGCTGACAGAGTTTCCCGGTCGGCTCGTCTACAAGTCTTACTGCGCTCGAGGCGAATGCGAGAACCGCATCAAGGACTTCAAGAACGCCCTGGCCGGCGACCGCCTTTCCTGCTCCGGCTACGTCGCCAACGCCTTCCGGCTGTGCCTGCACGCGGCGGCGTACCGTCTGATGACCGCGGTGCGTGACCGGGCGGCAGAGGTGAGCCCCGACCTGGGCCGCAGGCAATTCGACACGCTTCGTCTCAAGCTGCTCAAGGTGGGCGCCCTTGTCAGCGAGTCCGTACGACGGATCCGCGTCAGGCTCCCGCGCTCGTACCCGCTGGCCGAAGTCTTCGCCGCCATGCTGCAACCCGCGCCGACATGACGACTTACTCTTGACCAAAACCAGACCGGATCCCGTGAAGAGAGGCACCGGTGCGTTTTGGGTGACCATACATCGCGTTTCCAAACGAGATACCCGGGGCATGAACCACTGTTTTGACGAAATCTGGAGAACAAAATCGAGCGAGGCTCTCGATCACGCGGTCAGGCCGCTTCCTTCGTGACATGGCGCATTAAGCAGGGTAGTCCAAAAAATCACTGTTTTTTGCACTTTCGCAAAGGTCAAAAGCCATCTTGCGAGAAGTAAAATTATAGCCTGTGTTACACAATTCCGGCAGCACGAGGAGGTCTGCATCGGACCCACTTTCGATCAGTGGATTCAGCCTGTCGATGGTTTCATTTCGGTTGCCGAGGGACGGCGCAAATTGCACATAACCTATTTTCATTGACTCCCACTCTTTATACCGGGGTCAGCAAAATATAACACAACCCGTAAGCTCGGCGGGTCTAACTACATGAACCCTGCGAATCTTACGCGCGGGCGAGGAGGAATCGTATGAAACGCCTTATTCTGATTTTGGGTTGTCTTACAATCGTGGCGCTCGTTAGCGGGCCGGCGAGCGCGAAGAAGCAAAAGAAAGCCGAGCCGGTCGAGGAAGTCACAAACGAGTGCCCCGAACCGACCCTGGTGCGAGAGAACACGCTCAAAGGTTGCAGCGACAAAGAGGACAACGACGGCGACGGTCACGTGGACTGCGACGACCAGGATTGCGAAATCTACGCCATTTGCCTGGAGAAGCCCGCGCCGCAAAAGGAACCTCAACAAATCCAGGTGACCTACATCTCCATGAAACAGCTCAAGGAGGCGTTCCGGGCCCGCGTGATAACCCCGGCCGAGTTCCACCGTCAGTGGCAAGAAATCCGGCAGAGCCGCTCCCATGAGATGGACAGACTTCGCACCGACTACCAGGAAGGCAGGATCACCCGCCACCAGTACCGCGCCGAAGCACGCCTCATCAAATTGAAGTACGAAGGCTAGAGCCCCGATAACGACTCCCACTCCTCAAAAAAGAGGCCAGCGATAACGATGGGTAACCGTAACCCAGCCGAGCAGGTCCATTTCCGCAGTAGTGCAACCCACGGTCCAGTTGTTGATCACCAGCGGTCGGCCCGAGTCGCCGAGTCGATCCGAGATGATGCCGATGTGATCGGGTCCCTCCGCAGGCAGGGTGTCCATCAGGATCACGTCGCCGGGCAGGTAATCGTCGAAGTCGTCGATAGAACGCGCCAGCCAATGTCTCGCGAACCAGGGCGCCAGGTTCTTGACCCGCCGGTGATCGATCGAGGGGTTTTGCCTTGCGGCCATCCTCGGGTAGGCGGCAGGACGGCGCTCCCGATCGGCCTGTACCTCCACCTGAAGGTCGAGTCCGGCGTTGCGCAGGGCGCGGACGATCACGTCGGTACAGACGCCGATCTCTCGCGGCACATCGCCACCCCTTTTGGGAATGTGCACGTACTTGCCATCGTACTTGGAGCCGTTGATCACGGTCTTCTTGGCGCCCAGCAACCCGTCGATCTGATCCGGGATGCCGTCCCGATCCCGATCGCCGTAGGGTTTTTTCTCCTTGCGACCCAGCACGCGCACTTCAGTCCCCATCCCCACCGCGCCGTAAAGATCGACCACGTCCCTGTCCCGCAAGGCCACGCAACCGGCGGTCCAGTCCGTGCCCACCCCGCCGCCGTGAATGCGGATCGACGATCCGAGTCTGGTGTTCTGCGGCGGCATTTTCCCGGCTTTGACCGCCCGCTTGATGGCGTCCCGTTGATCGCCGGTGATCACCCCCCCGCTCGCACCCCGGGCCGCGTCTTTTGCATTGGGATAAGACAGCCGCATCGACCGCGCGCCGTACCTGGACGCCAGATCCCGCTCCAGCATCTCACAGATCGCGTAGTGACCCTCGGGCGTCCGTCCGTCACCCTGTTTTACCTTGTCGCCACGGGGCGTAAAACCGAGAGCGACCGGAAAGGCCACCACCGGAACGCCGTCGACCAGAAGCACGAGCACGCGCTTTTCCTTGTCGACGATGATCGAAGTTCTTCCAGGCGAAGCTGCAGCGGGTACGCCGACCCAGACTTGCTCATTCAACTCGGGCCAGATCCCCTCTTCCTGCAGGGCGGTGACCCGCGCCGGATCGGCCTCGCCGACCGCCGCCGCACCGACGGCCATGGCGAGCGCCACCAGGGCCGCGAAACTTTTAGCGTTTATTCCGGAGTCCATTGATATTCAGACGAACGGGAGCGCCGCCCTATTCCACCAATAATGACTCCTCCCGGGGCGCACCTTCTGAGGTCGGCCGATCTCCCCTCTGTCAGCAGCAACTAAACAAGTCCGCATCATAAGCTTTTTAAAATGTCCGCTTTTGTCATCATGCTGCCTTGGTTGATTTTCTCTTTCTCTTCGGCTTGTTGATTTTGATCAACTCTCCATCTGTTGTGTATTCGGCCACG
>JAUVDV010000036.1 GCA_030595125.1 Deltaproteobacteria bacterium | reverse complement strand
TCACGAATAACCGAACGTTTCTCATCCACGATGCAGAAATTGCTCGACTTCTTTCCCAGATCCAATCCACAGTAATGCATGGTCGGTCCCCTTCTGTGCCTTTTTGAGCACGTTTTGGTCTTGTAACCATGCGGCTATCACAATGTGGTAGCCCTCGAAAGGGGCCGGCCGCTTTATCCCATCAGACACATTTGGCCGGGAAAGGTTCTGGGTGATGACAACAAATGGAATCGGATGTCCCCTGTGCAAGGGACGGATGAGCCTGGGCCGAACCGACGTCACCTTCCGGCGTGGGCGCAGTGTCGTGGTAGTGGAGTCGATCCCGGCGCTGGTCTGCGAAAACTGCGGCGAGGCATCGATTGACACTGCGGCCTCGAAAGCCGCCTATGAGATCGCTGAGCGCGAGATCGCCCGGGGCGCAGCCCTGGAGTTTTGCACCTACGCCGCGTAATCGAGAAAATCCTCACAGCAATATTGTAATGTTTTCCTTGATCAACATTTGTGTTTTTAATCAGGTCGAATTTCAGTCTTGAGGGCACTTAACTGATGGTGGATACGCCAGGAACATATACCGGGCGCAAGCTGGGTGATCGCTACGAGCTGTTGCGGACCCTCGGTATGGGCGGCATGGGTGAGGTCTACCTGGGTCGTCACATCGGCGTGGGCAGGAACGTGGCGGTCAAGATCCTGCGCTCGGTGTTCACCAGGGACGAGAACATCGTCAAGCGCTTCTACCGGGAGGCCCAGGCCGCCGCTGCGGTCAAGCACAAGAACATCGTGGACATCCTGGACGTGGGCGTGTCAGATCTGGACGATCCCTACATCGTGATGGAGTACCTCGAAGGGGAGAGCCTCGGCGAGCTGCTCACGCGGGTCGGGCCCATCGATCTCGGCGCCGCATGCGCGGTGATGGAACCCACCCTCGAGGCGCTGCAGGCGGCCCACGATGCGGGCGTCGTTCACCGGGATCTCAAGCCGGACAATATCTTCATCGTGCGCACAAAGAAGGGCCCACCCGAGATCAAGTTGATCGACTTCGGCATCTCCAAGTTCACCACCGCCGACAAGGAGACCAGGTTGACGGCAGACGGCTCCCTGCTCGGGACGCCCTCGTACATGTCCCCGGAGCAGTCCCGGGGCCTGCGAAATATCGACGGACGCGCGGACGTGTACGCCATGGGCGTCATCATGTACGAGATGCTGTCCGGTGAGCTTCCCTTCGACGGCGACAACTACAACGCGATCCTCATCGCCTCGCTGACCGAGCCCCCCAAACCGCCCACCATGGCGTACGCGGGGTTCCCGTTTGTGGCCGAGGCCATCGTGATGAAGGCGCTGGATAAGAGAAGGACCAGGAGGTTCAAGAGTGCGACTGAGATGCTCGGCGCGCTGCGAGAGCTGGAGGACTTCGAGGGAAGGGCGCGAAGCCTGGAGCTGGTCACGCGCGACATGAAGAACCAGGGAATCGCAATCGGGGATCTCGGATACGACACGACAACTCTCGATATTGAGGGCCCGAGCGCGGCCGAAGTGCTGTCGGACGTGCTCAAGGAGACCCGCACGCCGGAGGCCTGGACGGACGCAGGGAAGCCCGACGAGAAAGATCCGGAAAAGAGAAGTCGCCACGGAGTGCTTCGCGCGATGTTCCTGGCGCTGGCGGTGATTGGAGTCGGGGTTTGGGGGGGGCTGTGGGCGACGGGTTTCTTCGGGACACCCGCACCGACGAATCCTCCGGTCGTTGTCGAGACATCCGTGGCGGATCCCTCGACAGAGGTTGCAAAGGTAAAGGCGGAGACAGAAGCAGAGACAAAAGAGGAGACAGAGGCGGGCGTGCTCATCGAGGTGGTGGGAGCGCCGAAAGGGGCAAAGATCTACTATCGCGATGTGTTGATCCCCATGAACCCGTTCAGAGTCGATCGGCGCGAGACCATCGCCACCCTCCGCGTGGAGGCAAAGGGTTGCAAGCCCTTCGTCGTCGCCGTTCTTCCCTCCGAGGACCGACGTGTCGAGGTCACCATGAAGAAGACGCTTCGACCGGGGCCCGGCGTTCAGAAGGTAATCCCCGGGGGAGCCGGCTCGCTGACCAGGGCGCAGGCGGATCTGGTATACAACGCCAAGAAGGGGCAGCTGGTGGAGTGCTACAACCGGTCGTTGAAAGGCGGCGAGGCGCCATCGGGCAGATCGGTGAACGCCGGGATGACAATCCGGATCAGACCTGGTGGTACGGTGAAGGGGGTTTCGCTGAAAGGCACCTCCGCCTATCCGTTGCTTGACGACTGTATCAGGACATGGGTAAAGACGTGGATCTTTCCGACCACCGGGGCGGGCGGAACAGAGATCTTCAAAATCAATTTCACACCTCGTTGAAGAGAGCGGAGCATCATGTGCAAAGGTAAACTGGATCTGGTGGATCTCGATCAGAAGGCTACGGGATATCGACGGTTTCTGAGTTGCTGGGTATGGCGCGGCGATGACCTCACGTACATCGTGGATCCCGGGCCGCAATCGACCATCGAATATCTCATCGATAGACTGGCGACGCTCGGAGTGAAGAAGCTGGATTTCGTGATCCTCACCCATATCCATCTGGATCACGGCGGCGGCGCAGCGCAGGTGCTCGATGCATTTCCCGGGGCAAGGCTCTACTGCCATCCGGACGGCGTCAAACACATTGTTGAACCCGAGCGGTTGTGGGCGGGATCAAAGAAGGTGCTCGGTGAGACGGCTCAAATGTACGGAAAACCGGATCCGATTTCGGCGGATGCCATCGCGACGAAGGAAGATCTCGCGGACCGCGGCATCGATGTCATCATGACCCCCGGGCATGCGGTTCACCACGTTTCGTTTCTACACGATTCCATTCTCTACGTCGGTGAGGCCATCGGTACCCATCAGGTCATTCCTAGCGGGGATCTGTACCTGCGCCCGGCCACGCCGCCCCGATTTTTCATGGACCAGGCCCTCCAATCCTTTGAGAGACTCCTCGCCATAAAAGAGGAACCGCAGGTGACCGCCTTCGCCCATTACGGGCAGGTCAAAGGCGCCTTCAGGTATGTTCATGCAGCGAAGGAGCAACTCGTGAGGTGGGTGGATACGATACGGGAGCTGAAGGAGGAGTCCACCGACGACCTGGAACCGCGCCTGTTCGCGAGGTTAATGGAAATCGATCCCCTGTACGGGCAGGGGCATTTCGACCAGCTCGACGAGGATCTCCAGATCCGCGAGCGGCACTTCCTGGGCAATACCCTGGACGGAATAATGGGATATCTATCAAGCGGGTCCGCCGTGTGACGTTTGCCCTGCTTCGCTCTCGTCCCGCGGAAGTAAATCCCGCGGCCAGAAATGCGCCACTTCGTGTCGGAAAGGGCACCGCCCTCAAAACCTCATGTTCATTTTTTTGAGCTGCGCGAATACATCAGAAATCAGTGGTAACGATAAGAAGACGGACTCCTCGTGTCGGAGTTCGAGCGAATGGGCGGATTAGTGACGGCCCCGCCGTTTTCGGCCGCAGGCCGTATTTCTGGCCGCGGGATTTACTTCCGCGGTGCTGGCGCAATGAGGGCCGACATCATTGGATGATCGCGACGTTTAGCTGGGGTTTGTGACGGGTCCGCCGTCGCTCGCCAAAGCGAGCTATGGCGAGATCTTGTACCATGGATGATTACAATGGAATGTTGCCGTGTTTCTTGCGCGGCCGTTCGATCTTCTTGCCGGCGATGGTGGAAAGGGCGTCGATGAGGCGGGCTCGGGTCTCCGTCGGTTCGATCACCGCGTCGATGTAGCCCAGCTCTGCGGCCTTGTAGGGGTTGGAGAAGTTGCCTACGTATTCCTCGACCAGCTCGGCCTTCTTTGCTTCCGGATCGTCGGCCGCCGCGATCTCCTTGCGCCCGATGATGTTCATGGCCCCCGCCGCGCCCATCACGGCGATCTCGGCGTTGGGCCAGGCGAAGTTGATGTCGCATCCCAGATGCTTGGAGCACATGGCGTCGTAGGCGCCGCCGTAGGCCTTGCGTACGATTACCGTGATCATGGGGACGCTCGCCTCGGAGTACGCGAACAGGAGCTTGGCGCCGTGTCTGATGATGCCGGCGTGTTCCTGGACCGTTCCCGGCAGGAAACCCGGCACATCCACGAAGGTGATCATGGGGATGTTGAAGCAGTCGCAGAACCGAACGAACCGCGCGGCCTTGTCCGAGGCGTTGATGTCCAGGCACCCGGCCGAGAACATGGGGTTGTTGCCCAGGATACCCACCGACCGTCCGCCGACGCGGGCGAATCCGGTAATGAAGTTGCGCGCGAAACTCTTGAGCACCTCGAACCAGGCGCCGTCGTCCGAGATTACCTTGACGAGCTTGCGCATGTCGTAGACGCCTTTAAGATTCTCCGGGATGAGATCGAGGATCTTGTCGGCTTGCGGATCCTGTTCCGGATCGAATTCGATCTTGGGCGTGCGTTCCTCGCAGCTGCGAGGGAGGTAGCTCAACAGCTCCCTGATTCCTTCGAGGCAGCTTTCCTCCGACTTGTATTCGAAGTGACACACGCCGGACTTGGACCCGTGGGACCTGGCGCCGCCGAGATCCTCCGGGGAGATCTCCTCGCCCGTGGCCGCCTTGATCACGTTTGGGCCGGTGATGAACATGTAGCTCGTCTCGCGAACCATGAAGGTGAAATCCGTTATGGCCGGCGAGTAGACCGCGCCGCCAGCGCACGGCCCCATGATGGCCGATATCTGGGGGATGAAGCCCGACGCCATGGTATTTCGAAAGAAGATATCGCCGTAACCGCCCAGGGAGAGTACGCCCTCCTGGATTCGCGCGCCGCCGGAGTCGTTGAGCCCGATAATGGGGCAGCGGGCGGCCATGGCCATGTCCATCACATTGACAATCTTCTGCGCGAAGACTTCGCCGAGGGCGCCGCCGAAGTCCATGAAGTCCTGAGAGAAGACAAAAACCTGGCGATCGTCGATGGTGCCCCAGCCCGTGATTACGCCGTCACCGGGGATCTTCTTCTTTTCCATGCCGAAGTCGGTGCATCGGTGGGTCATGAGGGCGCCGGTCTCGTGAAAGGACCCGTCGTCCAGGAGTTTCAGGACGCGCTCCCGGGCCGTCATCTTGCCCTTTTCGTGTCGTTTCTCGATCTTGGCCGCCGGCGCATGGTTCTCGGCGTTTTCCAGTCTGGATCTGAGATCCTCGATACTCGCTTGAAGGCGCTTGTTGGTCATAAAAGAATCTCCGCTATGGGTGTCAGTGTTGTTCGCAGAGCTCGGTGAGAACGCCCGCGCTCGCTCTGGGATGAATGAAGGCTATGCGCACGCCTCCCGCGCCGATGCGAGGCTTCTCATCGATGAGCTTGATACCTGCCTCTTTGGCCTCTTCGAGCGCGGCTTCCAGATCCTCTACCTCATAGGCCACGTGGTGAATTCTGGGTTTGCCGTCGTTCTTGTCGATGTATTTTTGAACCGGGCTGTCGGGGGCCGTGGGCTCCAGCAGCTCTATCCGGGACTCGCCGATGGTGAGGAACGCGACCTTCACCTTCTGATCCTCGACGACCTCTGTGCCGGTGAATTCGAGGTCGAGAAAGCCCTCGAAAAAACCGATGTAATCATCGATGCTGGGAACCGAAATGCCGATATGACTGATCTTCTTTACTTTCATTTTTTGCTCTCCCGATTTTCGAGCACCAACCCTCCCATTGTTTGTGCGACCGTGTCAATGGAGTGCCATGGCGGGCGAATGAATGTTATGGTCATCCCAAGGAATGGAGGTGTGGACGATGATCAATATTAAAAATCTTCTGCTGGGACTGGCGCTGGTACTCATGGTGTCGGGTTGCCAGAAGTACAAGGATCAGATTGCCGGTCAGCAGGATGAGATCGCCAAACTGAACATCGATTTGTCGGAGCTGACCGACGAGAGGGGAGTTCTTCTCGGAGAGGTGGATGGGCTGGAGGCGAACGTGGCTGCCCTGGATGAGAAGAATCGGCAACTCGAGGCGCGCATCTTGACGCTTGTGGACTACATGAGGGAACTGGAGGAGGGCCTGGAGAAGCTGGGTGGCGACAAGGACTCCATGGCCGCCAAGTACCAGACTACCCTCGACGAGCAGCAGAAGCTCATCGATGAGATGAAGCGCAAACAGGCGGCGGCCCAGGCACGCCTGGACACCCTGAAGGGGCTTCTGGGCAAGTTCAAGTCCCTTATAGCCGGGGGCAAGCTCAACGTGCGCATCAGGAACGGCAAGCTGACGCTGGAACTGCCGAGCGCCGTGCTCTTCGACTCCGGCAAGGCGGAGGTGAGCGAGAGTGGGTTGGCCACCCTTGGCGAGGTGGCTGGTGTGCTTTCGCAGATAAAAAACCGGGAGTTCCAGGTTGCGGGCCACACCGACAACGTGCCCATGACCAGTGGTCGTTTCAAGGATAATTGGGAACTCTCCACGGCCCGATCGGTGGCGGTTGTGCGGGCGCTTCAGGAGATGGGGGTTCGTCCAAAGAACCTCTCCGCTTCGGGATACTCCGAGTACCAGCGCATGGTCGCCAACGACAGCAAGGAACACAAGGCGCAGAACCGTCGCATCGAGATAATCCTGATGCCCAACCTGGACGAGTTGCCCGACATGAGCGAGCTGGAGAAGCAGATCAAGTAGCGTCTGTCCTGCTCCGCAAGGCCTTCTCATGGAAGGATAGCACGAGGACGAATGAAACTAGTGTTTCTGATTTTACTTGTCGGATGCGGGTCGGAGAAGGCCCCGGGGAGCCCGATCGGGGCGGTTACCCCGGAGATTATCAAACCGATGGAGCAGGCATCGAGCGATCCCGAAAAGGCGGAATCGCAACCGGATGCCGCGCCGCCTCCCGTGGAGACTTCGCCGGCTGGACCCGTTCCTCTGAAGGTGGCGGGTTTTCGACCGGCGTCCCACGTGGGCCCGTCGGATGACTCGGGCTGGCCCAAACCGGTGGTGGTGGTCCTGCACGGCAACTTCGATCGACCCGAGTGGGAGTGCGACGTGTGGGGCGAGGTCGCCGGGTTCTACGGGTGGACGCTCTGTCCCAGGGGAGTTCGGACACCATGGGCGAGCAGGGCGGAGGACAGGTGGACATACAACGGCTCGGGGGCTGTCAGACGTGAGATCGAGGCCTCTCTCCAGGCGCTGGAAGAGAGATATCCGGGGCGGGTGTCCAGGGAGCGGATGGTGCTGGCCGGGTTCTCCCTCGGCGGAATACTGGCTCCGGATCTGGCGCTGGCGGATCCGGGAAAATACGAGTTTCTCTTTCTGGTGGAAGGCGGGGTCAAGAAGCTCGACAAAAAGAAGATCAAGTCCCTGTCACGGGTGGGCGTGAAGGGAGTGGGCATGGCGATGAGCGCGCCCGGGAGGCGGAACCTCGCCAGGGACGCGACCAGGCGTCTCGAGGCCCGCGGAATACGGGCGGTGTTCGTGGATATGAAGGGGGCGGGGCACTCGTACAGATCCGACTTTGCGGTAACCGGGATGTCCGGATTGAAAAGGCTCGTCGAGCCGAGAGTTGTGGACGCAGGGCAGATTGAGTGACAACGTATGTTCATGACCAACCTGTCAAAGCTGGCCGCAAACAAATTCCCCTTCCCCTCGCAGGGGAAGGCCGGGATGGGGTTAACAGTGTTGATTCTCATAACGGCGTTTCTCTGCGGATGTGGCGCGCGTTCGGACGGCGGAGATTCCTCAGGAGCGGCCCATGATGGGTGTGTAGTCGTCTTCTCCGTGGCCAACGAGGATCCCGACGAAACGATCGCCCCGATAAAAATCACCGTGGACGGAGAGCCGCTGTTCTACGGTCCGGTGCCGTTTCGGGAGCCCACGGATTACATTTATCTCGGTGCGCGCCCTACACCAAAAGAGGTGCGCGTGAGGGCCGTGAGCGAGGTGGGAGGAGAGATCCTGGAGGCGGAACTGACCGTCTCCGTGCGGGATCATCTCTGGATTGTGGTGACCAGGGGCAAAAATCTGGACGGTGAGGCCGAAGTCCGGATTGAAATGTCATACGAAAACGGTGACGTCTGGAGAAGGACGGAGCTGGACAATCAAGTCGGGAAAATCGATCGGTGAGCATGTTCCTGAAACTGAAGAGGCGAACCGACGTGGGCAATCTCGCGCAGGGGGACGACCGCGTTGTGGAGGGAAAGGTCGTGGCCGCGCGGGAGATGACCGTTCCGGGAACAAGCACGAAATGCGTATTTTACTTCCATTTGACCGAGGCGTGGCAGCACGGTCCCCGTGGACGGGGGCGCAAGATGTGGGTGCCCCAGAACGTCCGGCAGAAGTGCGAGGGATTTTATCTGGAGGACGGAACGGGCCGGGTCTGGATAGCGGGCGACGGCGAGACCATGGACGTACAGGGCGGGGTGGAGGAGTCGGGTCCCATCGGCAAGAAGGGCAAGGGCCGTTACCTGGCCCGCATGATTCGGGTCGGTGACGTGGTGAGGGTGCGTGGAGTTGTGGATAAACCCAGGGGAGCGGAGCCGGGCGACGTGCTTGTGATGAGACCCACAAAGAAGGGCGTGCTGCAGATCGTATTTAGACAATGAAGAGAAAAGGCGGTAAATTTAGATCATGAATTTTAACCTGGTGAAGCTGGGCATTGTCGCAATATTTCTCCTTGCCGGATGCACCCCGGACAGCGGGGAGGGTCTCGGGACGATTCCGGACGACGGAGGGAGCGATTCCGATTCGGACACCGACACGGATACAGATACGGACACAGATTCGGACACAGATACGGACACAGATTCGGACACTGACACCGATACTGATTCGGATGCGGGTCCGGACGGCGGAGGGGACGCAGGCTTTCCGTCGGACGCGATCCTGGTGGGGTTCCAGTACGTGGGCGATGACGGAGCTTGGCACGGGCTCGATGATATCGCGATAACCGACGACTCATCGACGACGATTGCCCAGGAGGACTTCGAGAGCGGTTCCCTCTCTTCGGGTTGGACCACCCTCGTGGTCAACACCTCGTATTCATGGGAAGTGTATTTCGGCAGCACTGGAAGCACCGGTTTCACTCCTCACGGCGGCAATTACTGTGCGCAAGTGGAATGGAACTACACCCAGGACGAATGGATCGTCAGTCCGGACCTCAGGCCGCTAGGGGATGGGCCGTATGAGGTGACGTTCTGGAATACCGGGAGTCAGGTCAACGCCCCTGACGCCACCTTGCATGTCTATTACACCTGCGACGGCGCCGTCAGCACACTCAACCAGCTATACGAATATCCCGGCGCGGGCGAAACGACATCGTGGGTCTGGTACGAAAACACCTTCTCGTTCGACTGTCCTTAGACCAAGGTTCCAGTTCAAAAGCGATATACGGTTGCTCCCAGTTTTTTAAAATGACTGGTGTTGAAAGTCGCAATTTCGTCCGCGCCGGCAATCTCGGCCAACGCGACGATGTACGCATCGGCGAACTCTCGGCCGGTGTTTCTCGCGAGGGGGAGGGCTCTTTCGACGACATCCTTGTCCGTAAGTGTAATGCCCGGCAAGGCAGTAACGGCTTCAATGACATCCAGAATCTTTTCATTGGGCTGCTTGTAGGCCGCCCGCAAGGTCCAGGCTATTTCAAACAGAACCGGTGGACCTGTAATCAGTGAGATCGCGCCCTTTTTTGCCTTGCGAAAGAGCCTGGCCGCCAGCTCGTGCTGACCGTCGTCGTCACTCGTGAAGAATCGCAGAAAAACATTTGTATCCAGAAACACCGCTCTCATGGAGTGTCCTTCAGACGGTGTTCAGCGACCGCTTTTGCCATCGCCTCCTGTTCCGTTTTCTCGGGTAACGCATCGCCGAGAAAGCCTTCTAACTCGAAGAAGTCCGCCACCGGTCTGATAATAATGGCGTCGTCAGTGGTTTCTATCACAACCCGATCCCTGGGCTTAATCCCAACCTTGCGCCTCGCGGCAGCCGGCAAGGTGATCTGCCCTTTCTCGGAAACCATGGAAACAGTCATGTTTCCTCCTTTTTTTATAAAGTAACGCATAACGGTCAAAAGTAAAGAAGAAATGATAAAGTAAAGAAAGACTGCAAAAGTGCGCAGTTGCTTCTGGAAGAGTTTCTGAAAGAGTGGGAGTCATTATTCTCCGATTGTTTTTGGCGGCGTGAGGTTGACTCATTCTGTAAATACATTACCATGTATGTATGAAAGTAATAACCATCAATGTATCCGAGCCGATCTACCGTGCCTTTCAGGTATACGCTCGGGCAAACGACCGAACAGCGTCTGAATTGATTCGCGAGGCGATGGCCCAATATCACGATACACGGCTGGCCCGGCGATCGAGCATTCTCGATTTTGGACCCCTTTCGCTGGGAGAAGTGCACGCACCTCTCGGGGCGGACGATGACTTACTCGCGGAGATGTTGGATGATTAGGGGTGTGGATACGACATTCATTGTGGCGGCGGAGGTATTCGGTCACCCCGGTCACAGTGCTGCGCGAGCCTTGCTGGAGAAATTGGTCGGCGACGGAGATCTGCTGGCAATGGCTCCGCAGGTGATCGCCGAATTTGCGCACGTCGTCTCCGATCCGAGGCGCTTTGATCGTCCCCTGGAGATGCCGGCAGCGCTCGAGCGCGCATCAATGTGGTGGAACGCCGTGGAGACGAAGCAGGTCTTCCCCGACGCCGGGAGCGTAGCGCTGTTCACCGACTGGATGGCCACCGCCCGTCTGGGACGCAAACGCATCCTCGACACCATGCTGGCCGCCACCTATGCCAGCAACGGCGTACGCGCCATAATCACGTCAAACTCCCGCGACTTTGAGGTTTTCAACACGTTCGAGATAACCGTTCCATAATTTCGCCGGTCTACTTTCTAAAGAGTGGGAGTCACTGTTTTCCAGCATTACCCCCCTATGCGGTTCACGGGCAGTTGTCGGGGACCGGGGTGCAGGTGTCGTCGAGGTTGTCGTAAACCTCAGTCTCATCCGGGGCGGTGGTAAGTTGTTCCAGCAACTCACACACCTCGCAGTCGGGAATGGTTTCGTTGGCGTAAACATCCAAATACCCCACCGAGGTGAGACCGCTGAGACCGTCCAAGTTGGTGAGGGCGGCGTTGTTGCTAATCGTCAAATACTTTGTCAAGGTGATGTTGTTCAGTCCGTCGAGGTTGGTGAGGGCGGCGCAATCGCCGATGAAACAATCCACCAATCCATCCGCCGGGGTGAGGGCATTCAGACCTTCGATGCTGGTGAGGGCGTCGTTGTCGTAAATATATAATCTTTTCACCGAGGTGAGGGCGCTCAGACCGTCCAGATCGGTGAGGGCGGCATCGTGGCTAATTCCCAAGCTCTCCGCTACCGAGGTGAGGGCGCTCAGGCCGTCCAGGTTGGTGAGGGCATCGTTGTTTGAGATTCGAAAGACCCCATCTACCGAGGTCAAAGCGCTCAGGCCGTCCAGATCGGACATGACGGTGTTGCATTCTATTTCCAATTCCCCTGTCGAGGTGAGGGCGCTCAGGCCGTTCAGGTCGGTGAGGGATTTGTTGCTGCGGATCCACAAGGATAAACCTACAGATGTCAGGCTGCCCATATCCAAGCCTGTAAGGTCATCATTGTTCATTATCCACAGTACGTTGCCCACCGAGATGAGGTTTGGAAGGCTGATCGAAGCAATTTCCGTCTCCTCTATGATGAGACTGCCGCTTAAAGCCGTACAGTGTTTCAATGCCTCCAAGTCGTCGGCGTCGTGAATCTCGTGAACGCCCTCATCGCAAATCGAACCTGGATTGACATTGCCACACCCGCCGACAACCGACACGGTCACAAGTACTATTGAAATTATGTATCGCATTGTCTGTCTGATCCTTTGCCAGACAATCCATTATGCCTTTTTTCAAAGAGTGGGAGTCATTATTTTCTGATTATTTTCCGGATTTTGCGGTGTTACTTCACGGGAAGGAGAGGCTCATGACCCAGGACTCCCATTCTTTCTTGAACTGCGCCATGTCCTTCACGTCGAGCACCCGCATGAGGGTCTTGTAGCCGGTGGGATCCCCATCGTGATTGGCGACGAACTCGTGGTAGTAGGGCACGAGCAGCCCCTTCTCTTGCAGGTAGAGGCACAGATATCTGGCCTGGCCGTAGTTGGTGCCCGGGTCCCGATCGTAGAACTGGATATCGGTGGTGGAGGTGAGGACCTCGAAGGAGGGGACCTCGCCCCCGGTTATGGCCTGCTTCAGGCCCGCGAGGCGCCAGTTGGTCAGACCCACGATGTGACCGTCCCGGCCGGCCGACTGCTCGTACAGTGAACCCATCCCCTCGTCGAACCAGGCGGGACACTCGGGGAAGTTTGCCCGCATGAAGGGGTGGACGAGCTCGTGAACAAGGGTGCCGCCCCCGGTGGAGATGTTCATGACGAGGGCGCGGTCGGCGGCCGAGTAGTATCCGTAGGGCGTGTCCGGATTGTCGCCAAACAGGGTCTGGGCGTGGTGGCGGTACGAGATATCGTCCTTGAAGAGCCAGATGTCGATGATCTCGGAAGGATCCTTTGCGAAGAAGTCCTGTCGAAGCATCTTCACCGTCCAGCGAACGGTCCCCCTTGCCCTTGATGCCACCTGCGCGGGCGTCTCGTCTCCAATGACCACGAAGGGCGGCTCGGGGACCACGGTGAAACCCTCGGGAGCCCGGGACTCCACGGTTTTCAGGTGAGCGTCAAACGCATCGTTGTCCGGCGCGTCGGGGGGCGGCGAGACCACACTGTTACTGATCGGCTCTTGCGGCGCCTGGGGGGTCGGATTGTCCCGAGGGCCGCAGGAGACGGCGACGGCGACAAGTGCCGCCAGCGCGATGGGGGTGATTCGATTTGGATTCATGTGTGTATTGACGTTTTGGAGGTTAAAAAGTTCCAAATCAAGTATGTAGTCTATGACGGGAGTCATTGAGGTATCTGAACGAACGCGTTAAACAGCGCTCGTCCAGGAGGAAGAGACTATGGCCGTGGATAAAAACGCTGTCTTATGGGAGCCTTCCGAGCGATTGGTGATGATCGTCGGGAACTATGGCTCGGGAAAGACCGAGATAGCGGTCAACCTGGCGCTCGGGCTCGCCGCAGTCGGCAAGAAGGTCGTCATCGCCGATCTGGACATCGTCAATCCGTATTTTCGCAGCCGCGAGGCGGGGGCGCTCATGGAGGCCGCCGGCATCGAGGTGGTGATCCCTCCCGGTGAGCAACAGTACGCGGATCTGCCCATCGTGGTTCCCCGAATCAAGGCGATGCTCGAGCCCGCCGGCGAGGATTTCTCTATCTTCGACGTGGGGGGAGACGATGTGGGCGCCAAGATGCTCTCGTCTTTTCGCCAGGCTCTGGCGGATGGTCCGTACTCGCTTCTGCAGGTCATCAACTCCCGGCGGCCCTTCACCGACACGGTTGAGGGGTGCGTCAAGATGATGAAGATGATCGAGGAGTCGTCCAGATTGAAGGTGTCGGGGCTCATCGTCAACTCGCACCTGGTGGATCAGACCACCGCCGATGTCATCGTCGAGGGGTACGATCTCGCCGCGAAAGTTTCAAAGGTCAGCGGTGTCCCCGTGGAGTTCGTAACGGCCATGGGAGCGCTTGCGCAAGCGCCCGAGATCCTGGCGCTCGACGTGCCGATTTTTGCTATCGAGAGAAACATGCTTCCGCCCTGGTTGCGAACCGGGAAAAAACAGGATAGTCCGGAAGAGCGACCGGAAAACATGCCGGCCGCACGAACGAAACCCATCTTTCGACCGTGAGGAGTGTGGAATGCCCAAGATTCAGGTAATGGTCGAGCGTTGCAAGGGTTGTGAGCGCTGCAACGACGCCTGCCCGCAGGAGATCATGAAGATGTCCAGTGACCTAAACGCAAAGGGTTACAAGTTTGCATCGGCGGTTGACCAATCGCGCTGCTTAGGGTGCCGGATGTGCGCCATAGCATGCCCGGAGGTCGCCCTCGAGGTGTATATCGAGGGAACGCAATACGAGTTCTTCGCGTACTAGGGAAAGGACCCGATCATGGCAAAGGTATTGATGAAAGGAAACGAAGCAATCGGCGAGGCTGCCATTCGCGCCGGTTGCATTCATTTCTTCGGATATCCGATCACCCCCCAGAGCGAGGTGCCCGAGTACCTGTCCAGGCGGTTGCCGGAGGTGGGCGGGCTCTATCTTCAGGCGGAGAGCGAGGTTGCGGCCAGCAACATGATCTACGGCGCCGCAGGAGTCGGTGTTCGTGTTCTGACCACATCGTCATCGCCCGGCATCAGCCTCATGGCGGAGGGTCTGTCCTACATCGCCGCATGCGAGCTGCCGTGCGTGCTCGTCAACATCATGCGCGCCGGTCCCGGTCTCGGCGGCATTCTTCCGGCCCAGGGCGACTATCTTCAGGCCACCAAGGGCACGGGTCACGGTGACTTCAACCTCATAGTGCTCGCGCCGGCTTCCGTGCAGGAGGCGGTTGACCTGATGCTCGTTGCGTTCGAACTCGCGGAGAAATACCGCAACCCGGTCATACTCATCGGCGACGGGATGATCGGCCAGATGATGGAGCCGGTAGAGTTTCCGGAGGTCAAGGTGGGTGAGCCGCTCGGGCCGACCGACTACGCACTCACCGGCTGCAAGGGGCGCGAGCGCCGCATCGTGAACTCGTTGTATCTCGACGCGCAGAAACTCAATGATCACAACGAAAAACTCAAGGCCAAGTTCGAGCTCATTACCGAGAACGAGCAGCGGTGGGAGTACTACAACACCGAGGAGCCCTTCGATGTTCTTTTGACCGGTTTTGGAATGATGGCTCGCATCTGCAAGACGGCGATCGACGTGCTCAAGGGTGAGGGCATCAACATCGGATTGTTCCGACCCATCACGGCCAAGCCGTTTCCGTACAAACCCCTGCGCGAGCTCATCGACAGGAGCAAGCGCGTTCTTTGCGTGGAGATGAATATGGGGCAGATGCTGCTCGATGTGCAGTTCGCCGCGGAGGGAACCGTGCCTATCGATTTTTATGGCAAGGCGGGCGGGATCATTCCCTCTGTTGAGGATGTGGTCGAGCAGCTCAGGGCGTCAATCGCGAAGGTCGGCGGCTCAAGGAGCGGGAAATGAAAAAGATTTTTTCCTACACGGACGGACTCACCAAAAAGACCACGCACTACTGTCCGGGATGCACCCACGGTGTGATCCACCGGATGGTGGGAGAGGTCATCGAGGAGCTCGGTCTTCGAGAGACGACGGTCGGCGTGGCGCCGGTGGGGTGTTCGGTGCTCGCCTACGAATACTTCAACTGCGACATGTTCGAGGCGTCCCACGGACGCGCTCCGGCGGTGGCCACCGGGGCCAAGCGCTGTCGACCAAATCTCACGGTGTTCACCTATCAGGGTGACGGGGACCTGGCTTCCATCGGCATGGCGGAGATCGTCCACGCCGCAAACAGGGGCGAGAAGTTCACCACCATTTTCGTGAACAACGCGATCTACGGCATGACCGGCGGCCAGATGGCTCCGACCACCATGCCCAACCAGCGCGCAACCACTTGCCCGATGGGGCGAGACGTCGAAGAGGTCGGTCATCCCATCAAGGTGGCCGAACTGTTGTCTTCCCTTACCACCCCGGCATACGTGGCTCGTGTCTCGTCGCACACCCCGGAAGAAACCATCAAGGCAAAGGCGGCCATCAAGCAGGCGTTCCAGTATCAAAAAGAGGGGCGCTGCTACACCTTCGTCGAGGTGCTCTCGATCTGTCCGACAAACTGGGGGCTCTCTCCGCGAGAATCCAACACATGGCTCGAGAAGGAGATGATGCCCTATTACCCGCTGGGTGTTCTCAAACGCCCCGAGGATTTTGAAGGAGGGACCGATGGCGGTAACTGAGGTCCTTATGGCGGGGTTCGGAGGGCAGGGCATGCTGCTTTCCGGGAAACTCCTGGCATACGCGGCAATGGAGGACGGCAAGGAGGTCAGCTGGCTTCCTTCCTATGGTCCGGAGATGCGTGGCGGCACCGCAAACGTGACCGTATGCGTATCGGACGATCCGGTGGGATCGCCTTACATCATCGAACCGGTCGCGTTGCTGGTGATGAATCAACCCTCCCTGGAGAAGTTCGGTCCGAGGGTCAAGAAGGGCGGCCTCATCGTTGTGAACACGTCGCTCATTCCGATCACCGCCGACAGGGACGATTGCACGGTGCTCAACATCGCCGCAAACGATGTCGCCAAGAAGGCGGGCACGGCTCGCGCGGCAAACCTGGTGATGCTCGGCGCATACGTGGGGTGGTCCGGTATCGTGGATAAGAGCGTGACCATCGCCAAGATCGAAAAGGAATTCGCGTCCAAGGCCAAGTTCATCCCGGCCAATGTCGCGGCTTTCGAGGCGGGGTATGCGGAGGGTGAGAAAATGAAGGGAGGCGCATGATGAATGCTGCTCCCGCGGTAGACATGAAGCAAGTCGGCGCCGTGCTGGCCAGGTTCGAAAAGGGTGAGCGAAGTCATCTCGTTCACTTGTTGCAGGATCTCCAGAGCGAAATTCACTATCTTCCCGGGGAAGCGATCAGGGCCGCAGCAGAATACCTGGATGTGCCTCTGAACTCGGCGTTTTCCGTGGCCACATTCTACAAGGCGTTCAGCCTGGTCCCCCGAGGAGAGACCATCGTCAAGGTCTGCCTTGGCACGAGTTGTCATATTCGAGGAGCTCCGGTGGTGGTAGAGGATTTGCGCATCGGTCTCGGCGTGGGCCCCGGTGAGACCACGCCGGACATGAAGTACACCGTCGAGGTGGTCAACTGTGTCGGTGCGTGCGCGCTGGCGCCGGTGGTCATCGCGAATACGCGGTACATCGCCGACGTCAAGCCCGGGACAATCGTGAAAATTATCGAGGAAGGTTGAGATAAGCGCAATGGGAATAGCAAACCGCAAAGAGCTTGAGGCACGTCGAAAAGCGCTACACAAGGCCAATGAAAATGTGAAGACACATGTGCGCGTGTGCTCGGGCACCGGTTGCGCGGCGCTCGGAGCGTTCGAGGTTTACGACGCGCTGGTCAAGGAGTCCAAAAAGGCCGGGTTGCCCGTGCAAGTCGAGCTTGAGCCATGTGGAAAAGAGAAAGACCCGCTGTTTGTTTCGCTCACGGGGTGCCAGGGTTTTTGCCAGATCGGGCCGCTGGTTCACATCCTTCCAGATGATATCCTGTACACCGGGGTCAAGGTTTCCGCCGTCAAAGATATTGTGGAAAAGACCCTCGCGGGCGGACAGGTGGTCGAGAAGCTCCTGTACAAGAACCCCGAAGACAAGAAGCGGCTCAAGGGCAGGGCGGATATTCCCTTTTACAAGGGGCAGGAGCTCGTGGCGCTCGAGGGGTGTGGATCGGTGGCTGCAGACAGCCTCGATTCCTACGTCGCGTCCGGTGGGTTCTCTTCACTGGCCAAGGCGCTGAAGATGGATCCCGACCAGGTGATCTCCGAGGTCGAGAAATCCGGTCTGCGCGGTCGCGGAGGCGGAGGTTTTCCCACCGGAAGAAAATGGCGGTCATGCGTCAGCGCCGAGGGTGATGAGCGTTTCGTCATCTGCAACGGCGACGAGGGCGATCCCGGCGCTTTCATGGATTGTTGCATCATGGAGGGCGATCCCTACCGCGTCATCGAGGGAATGATCATCTGCGCCCACGCGGTCGGTTCCAGCACGGGCTTCATTTACGTGCGGCACGAGTATCCAAGAGCTGTCGAGAGGCTCAGCCTGGCAGTGAAGACCTGCGAGGAGAACGGATTGCTCGGCAAAAAGATACTCGGCAGCGATCTCGATTTCGATATTAGCGTGGCGCGCGGTGGCGGGGCTTTCGTCTGCGGCGAGTCCACGGCGTTGATGCGGAGCATCGAGGGGAGCGTGGGCGAACCTCGGGCCAAGTACGTTCGATCGGTGCAGCGCGGGTTCCGCGACAAGCCGACAGTCCTCAACAACGTGGAGACATTTGCCTGTGTGCCGTCAATCATCAACGAGGGCAGCGATTGGTTTACGTCGAGGGGCACTGAGAAGTCACCCGGGACAAAAGCCTTCTGCCTGGTGGGAAAGGTGGTCAACACCGGTCTCATCGAGGTCCCCATGGGCACCAGTTTGCGCGATGTGGTCTTCGGGATGGGCGGCGGAATAATCGATGGGCGACCCTTCAAGGCCGTGCAGACAGGCGGCCCGTCGGGCGGATGCCTCGGGGAGGACCATCTCGATCTCCCCGTCGATTTCGATGCGCTCGCGAAGGCGGGCTCCATGATGGGTTCCGGCGGAATGATCGTGATGGACGATCGCACCTGCATGGTTGACGTTGCAAAGTACTTCCTCAAATTCCTGATGGAGGAGTCCTGCGGAAAGTGTGTCCCCTGTCGTGAGGGCGTATATCAGCTCCACGCCATGCTCGATAAACTGTCGAGAGGGGAGGGTGAGCCGCAAGACCTGGAGAAGATCCAGCGACTCGGGAAAGAAATTCAGGTGTCGTCTCTGTGCGGGCTCGGAAAATCGGCTCCCAACCCGGTGCTGTCCACCCTGAAGAATTTCAGGGAAGAGTACGAGGCGCATGTAAACGACAAGCGGTGCCCGGCAGGCGTCTGTAGGGATATCACCACGTTTACCATTGATCCCGACAAGTGTACCGGGTGCCTGGTGTGCAAGAAGGCTTGCCCGCCAGACGCGATCTCCGGTGAAAAGAAGCAGGTTCATATTATCGACCAGGACAAGTGCACACAGTGCGGAGCCTGTCGTCTGGTATGCAAGTTCGACGCCGTGGTTACAAACTAGGGTAAGGGCGATTATGTACATCTACATTGACGGAAAAAAAATCAGCGCAAAAGACGGGGAGAGCATCCTCGAGGTTGCAAATCGCAACGAGATCTACATTCCGACTTTGTGCCATCACGAGGCTCTCGACGATGTGGGCGCGTGCCGGGTTTGCATGGTCGAAATCACGCACAAGGACTGGGGAGGTTGGAGAAACCTGGTCACGGCGTGTCTCTACCCTGTGGAAGAAGGGCTCGTGATCAGCACCTCCAGCGAGGCGGTCAGGCGTTCGCGCGGGACGACACTCGACCTCCTGATGGCCCGTTGTCCAACTTCGGATGTGATCCGCTGGATGGCCGAGGAGAACGGCGAAATCTCTGTTCGGTACGAGCAGATTGACGACGGCTCCAAGTGCATCATGTGCTCCCTGTGCGTTCGCGCTTGCGAGAGGATGGGTTGTAACGCCATCGGAACCGTCGGCAGGGGTCACGACAAGAAGATCGCGCCGCCATTCTTCGAGAACCCTGAAAACTGTATCGGCTGCGGCGCTTGCGCGGCCATTTGTCCGACCGGCCACATCGAGGTGAATGACACCCGGACCACACGGGAAATCTGGGACAAGAAATTCAACTTCGTGGCCTGCGAAGGTTGCGGCGAGCCCGTGCTGACAGAAGAATATCGCGATTACGCTATCGCAAACCGCGATCTGCCGGCCGACTACTACACGACCTGTTCTGCGTGCAAGAAGAAGAAACTCGCTTCCCATTTCGACAAGGTAGGGTCTTGAGGCAAGGGGATATCAAGAGAATGCAAAAGACATTTGTAGTCATTCCGAGAAACTGCACCGGTTGTCGAACCTGTGAGCTGGCGTGCTCGATGATCAAGGGCACCGAAGGCGTGTTTGCTCGTTCACGCATCAACATCTACAAGGTAGGTGACGAGCGGTACATGCAGATGACCTGTCTTCAGTGTGTGGAGGCGGCGTGCGTCAAGGTATGCCCGACCGAAGCCCTGGTTCGCAACGAGCTCACCGGCGCAATAGAAGTAGACGAAGAGAGGTGCGTCGGTTGCGGCCTTTGTGAGCCGGCTTGTCCCTTCGGGCACATGCATTTCGAACTGAACGAGGGGGTTCCCGTCAAGTGCGATCTCTGCGGAGGGGATCCCACATGCGTGAAATTCTGCCCACACGGCGCACTGGAGATGAAGTGATGACCGCAAAAATTCCTGAAAAACTCGTCGGACGAATCAGGGTGGGAAACGGTACGTGCCCCGCCGGGCATTCCCTCATGGTCGAAGACAAAAAATTCGATGGGGAACGCGCCATTGCGGTCAAGATCAGGCTCGGTGGACATTCGGGAATGCTGTATCTCCACCCGTTCTACGGGAAACACGAGTACGAGAGCGACGTTTCGTTGAATGAAGGAGATGTCATCGAAGTATTTTGCCCCGAGTGCAACGCTTCGCTGACCATCGATGAGCAGTGCAATCTGTGCAACATCCCAATGTTCGCCGTAAACCTGCCCGATGGCGGCCAGGTGGAGGCCTGTCCAACGATCGGATGCCAGAAGCATTCCCTTCGAATCGTGAATCTGGACGAGCAACTCGATCGCATGTACGTTGGCGAGACGAAAATCCAGATGTAACCGTTTGAGAAGTAGGGATGTTTTCCAAAAGCGGCGATATCGATATTACAGTTGATTCCGACAGGTGCACTCGCTGTGGGGCGTGTGAGGCGTCCTGTCCTTCACGGATTCTGTCGTGGGAGGCCGATGAGCTCCAGCTGAGCAATCCGGGTCGATGCATCGGTTGCGGGCACTGCGTGGCAGTCTGCGCGGACAGCGCTCTTTCCCATTCGGAGTTACCGGCGGAGAAATTTGTGGAGATCGAGAACCCGGAGTCACTGGACCGCGAGGACGTGAAAAAGCTCTTCATCGAGCGACGAAGTTGCAGGAGATTTCTGGACGAGTCCGTTTCGAGGGGTCAGGTAGACAAGCTGATCGACATTGCCCGATGGGCTCCCACCTCCACAAACTCCCAGAACATTCGATTCATGGTTTTTCAGGGGCGCGACGCCGTGCGAGAACTCGCAGTGGAAACCTCCAGGTATTATCTTGCGCTCCAGCGCCAACTCGCCAACCCCATTGTACGTTTCGGCATCGGCCTGAAAGTAGGGCGGAAGACTGTTGCCGCATACCGTCTTCGCATGCCGGCGATTGTCGAGATGTTCACCAGGACACTGGCCGGCGAGGATGATCGTCTCTTCTACAACGCCTCCTCGGTAATGCTGCTTTTTTCATCGGGCTTGCCACACCTGGCCAACGCGGGGTGCAATCTGGCGGCGATGGAAATTCTGCTGGCAGCGCAATCCATGGACCTGGGAGCGTGCTTCAACGGCTATGCCCTGACGGCGCTGATACGCGACCGGAAGATGCGGGAACGTTTCGATATTCCAGGGGGGTACACCGTCGGTGCCGTGATAGCCGTCGGCAAACCCGACGGAGTGTTCTATCGAGTTCCTCCACGGAACAAACGCCGGGTCATCTGGCGGGGTTGATCCCTTTAAAGTTGGCCTCTATCATCTTCCCCTTCACCTATCTCAGGGGAAGGCCGGGATGGGGTTGATCCTTCGCTTTACGTTTGGCTCCCCAATCCGAAAAACAACATTAACAATGGGTCGGAAAAGCCAGGACGGAAAAGGTGAAAAAAAAAGGACGAAATCTCGCT
This sequence comes from Deltaproteobacteria bacterium, assembly GCA_030595125.1. Taxonomy (GTDB): domain Bacteria; phylum Myxococcota_A; class Polyangia; order JAAYKL01; family JAAYKL01; genus JAUVAN01. Next base: position 29,189 of record JAUVDV010000036.1, on the reverse strand, counting down.
GGTGCAATTCTATTCAATAGAATTTGCGTGTTAATATACCCCTCAGGTGTTCAGTAGTCGGCTGTTCGAGTGTGGTCTGAACGAGCGTGATGGTATCGTAAAAGATACTAAAAGAGGCCTCCATCAACTTCCCCTTCCCCACGCAGGGGAAGGCCGGGATGGGGTCAAAATCTAGCCTCCCGGAGCACGATATCGTCCGATGATGAACCGCGCCGAGCTCATCCCATCCAGGGCAGAACTCATTATGCCCCCAGCATAACCGGCGCCCTCGCCGACCGGGTAGATTCCCTCGATGTCGATGCAGCATCCGGTCTCACGATTTCGGGTGATCCTCAGCGGGGAGGATGCTCTCGATTCGGGAGCCATCGCGACAGCGTCCACGTGGAGATATCCCGGGAGTTTGCGATTGAATTGTTCCAGCGCCGTCCGTATGGGATCGGTCACGAATTGGGGGAGGATTTGGTCCAGCGTGGATCGGAAAGTTCCCAGTGGATAGCTGGTTCGTGGCAAGTCTCCCTTTGTGGGGACACCCCGTGCGAAATCCACGAGCCCCTGCGCCGGAACGGAGTAGTCGGATCCTCCCGCGACAAAACATGCGGATTCCACCGTTTCGACAAAGGCCATGCATTTCGATGGGTTAGTGCCTCCATAGACTTCCGGTTTCAGGGTGACGACGATCCCGCTGCTCCCGAATGCCGAGTCACGCGCGCTGCCCGACATGCCGTTCAAGCACAGGTGCCCGGACTCGTTGACGGTGGGGATGGTCTGCCCGCCGGGGCACATGCAGAAGGAGAAGATCGGAACACCGTCCACACGGGCCGTGAGTTTGTAGTCCGCCGCGCCCAGAGATGGGTGTCCGGCGGCTCTGCCGAATTGGCGTCGATCGATCCACTTCTGGGGGTGCTCCACGCGGATTCCCATCTGGAACGGCTTGGGATCGATTGTCACTCCCGAGGAGTGGAGCATTCGCATTGTGTCGCGTGCCGAGTGTCCGATGGCCAGGACCAGGCATGTTGTGGCGATCGGCCCGTCCGTGGTCTCGATTCCCTCGAGGCGACCGCGAACGATTTTGAGCCCGGTCATCCTGACACCGGTCAGAATCGACCCACCCGCTGCCTCGATGCTCCTCACAAGGCCCGTGACGGTCGCTCCGAGGAGATCGGTGCCCACGTGAGGCCTGGCGTCGATGAGGATGTCCTTCGGCGCGCCGCACTCCTCGAGCACGCGGAGGACCTCGCCAGTCCATGGATGGCTCAGGGAGGTGTTCAGCTTGCCGTCCGAGAAGGTGCCGGCGCCCCCAATTCCGAACAGGTTGTTGCAGTCGGGATCCGGCTCCCGACTGGTCATGAAATCACTCACGGCGGTCACACGCTGCGTAACCGTGCCTCCCCGGTCGAGTATCAGCGGTCGATATCCGTGGCGGGCGAGCAGGAGGCCAGCGAAGAGACCTGCCGGCCCGGCGCCCACCACCACGGGTCTGCGGGGCATGGGGGCGTTTCCGGGTTCGACGATTGGTAGTGTTGGGGGTTCCACGGATATCGCGGCGGCAATGTCGGCCCGGCTTTCGTCACGTAACTCCACGTCTACCGAAAAGACCAGTCTTACCGAGCCCTTGCGTGCGTCCACCGACCGCCTGACCACTTTGAACGAGAGGAGATTGCCGTCATTGCATTTGAGGCGGGTCAGAACTTTGTGTTTCAGATCCTCCATTATGTGGCCGTCGTATGGAACCGATAGGCTGTGCAGTCTGAAGCTCATGGGGATGGATCTAGAGGTTTTTCGGTGTCCTGTCGAGAGATCCGCCTCGCTCTGGGCGCGGTATTGATGTATTTGACCTTTCAATGAAATCTTCGATCAAATCGCGCGGGAAGGAGCGCCCTGCGAAAAAGACAATTGTGGCTGTGGCTTGTCTCGCCGCGATGGGTGGTGTCGCCCTGTGCGTGTACTGTTTTCTGTTCGCGTCGGACACTCCGCAAGGCGACGGAGCCGAAGTGGAGATTGTCGCGGCGGGGCCGGCGGGACTGGCGGGATCCGGGACGTTGGTTTCCACGGTGAATCTGGAGAGTGAAGACGAATCCCACGTGAAGTCCGTGTCACTAGAGAAGATAGCCGATCCACATCAGAAAATCGAAGACCCGACAGGGGCCATGGGGACTCTCTATCGGGCGCTGCGCAAGCTCGAATCCGGGGGAGGAGCCAGGAATGTGGTCCGGGTTCTTCACTACGGAGACTCTATTCTCACCACCGATGAACTCTCCGGGCGGGTGCGACAGATTCTGCAGACCAGATTCGGAGACGGGGGGCACGGTTTCATCCTTCTGGGCAAGCCGTGGCGCTGGTACAAGCACCTGAACGTGGAACACGGCGCGCGGGGAAAGTGGAGGAGCCGGGTGCTGACTTCGGATCCGGTGAGCGACGGGCTCTACGGGCTCGGAGGAGTTGCCTTCGAGGCGCAGCGGGGCAGTCATGGAAAGACATGGGTGGGCACCGTCGACGAGGGCAGTCGGGTGTCCGGTTTTGACATCTCGTATCTGGAGCAGCCCCACGGCGGCAGCTTCGATCTGTCACTGGATGGAGAGAAGATCGAGACGATATCCACTGACGCGGTGGAAAAGAGGACAGTTCACAAGACTGTCGATGTGCGCGGCGGTCGGGGCAAGATCGGCGTGGAGTTCAATAACGATGGAGTGTTGCGTCTTTTCGGGGCGGTGATGGAGAGCGGGGAGAGGGGAGTCGTTTACGACAGCCTGGCCATCAACGGCGCCCGGGCCTCCGTACTCGGGCGGTACGACGAGGAGCACTGGGCGGGGGAACTGCAAAGAAGGGATCCTTCCCTGGTAGTTTTGATGTTCGGAGCCAACGAGGGGGCCAACAGGTTCCTGGTCTTGCGTGAGTATCGTGTGCACCTGGCAAAGCTCATTCGCACCATGCGCGCCGCGTTGCCGGATACGTCCTTCCTGGTGGTGGGTCCTCTGGATCAGGCAAAGAAAAACGCCGGCGGAACGTTCGATTCCTGGAAGATGCCGCGCAAACTGTCGAAGGCCCAGCGGGAAGTGTCCCTCGCAGAAGGGTGCGCGTTTTTCGACACCTGGAACGCCATGGGGGGGAAGGGCAGCATGGGCAAGTGGTACAGGAAAGGCCTCGGCGGCGGCGACCTCATACATCCCACCGAACACGGCGCCAGGAAGATCGGAAACTGGCTGGCCGAATCGCTGCTCTATGGATATCAAACATTCGAGCGGTGAGCCTGGTCCGCGGAAGTAAATCCCGCGGCCAGAAATATTTGACGCTGAAAGCCCTGCGGGCTGTTTTTTCTCCTTGTGAAAGTGACTGGCACCTCATTGTAAAAGTGACTGGCACCATTTGGAATGGGCGTAAACGTCAATGGTTGCGCCGTCTTAGACTGGGTTCGAACTCATTGCAAAAGTGACTGGCACCATTCTGACAGACTTTTTCAGGGAATATCGGCCCAGAGGAGTACTCCGGTGTAGTCGCGTCTTCCGACCGCGTAGATGCGGTTTCCAACCACGGTTACGTCTGTAATGCCGCAAGACGGGTTGGGCTCCGGGCAAGGCTCGAGGATCTCCGCGAGGTTCTCCCCGTCCCATCGGTGCAGCCACCACTGGCCCGACCCGCCATCGCCGAAGCCGCCTCGGCCGTCGCCGAGGTACACGGCCCCGTCGGCGTCCACAGCCCCGATGTTCCAGCAGGTATTCAACGGGCCGGGGTCGCACGTAGTGCTCGCCTCCACGTTCCACGTGACGCCATCGTACCGTAGCAGATCGAAACCGGTGCTTGCGACGAGCCCGCCCGCGCCGTCCCGGTCCAACCACCTTATCCACTCCGATTGCGGATAGCCCAGATCGACTATCCCGGCGGCGACTTCGAGAACCTTCGATACAGAGTCCATAGCGCCGACCCACACTGGAACGGAGCCGCTGACGATATTGCACATCCATTCCATTGTGTCGAAACCGGGAAAGACGGCGCCCGTATCGACGGTCCACGACTCAGTCGCCACCTGTCGCTCCCACACGACGCGCGCTCCCACCACGGGCGGGTCCCAATCCGCGTCGGACCAACCGGTTGCGCGGGGCGCGCCGACGCCGTCCGCGAACATCGCCTGTATGTGGCAGTACTCGGGCGCCGAGGCGCAGTCCTCGAAACCCTCCACCGGCTCCTCGACCCAGGCCGCCCCATCGCGCCGCAATACGCGGAATTCGTCATAGTCGAATCCGAGAAATCCCCATGCCCAGACATCCGTGCCGTTGCCCCACACACCTTCGCACCCGAATACGCCGATTCCCGAAGGCAGAGTCGACACGGTGAACGATGCGCCGTTGAACTCGGCGAGGCCGCCTTGGTCATCGCCGGAACAGACCACCACATCGTCCACGTCCGCCGCCCAGAGTAGAAAATCATCGTGGGCGTTATAGATCTCATTCGGGATATCCGACTCCTGCCAATCCCAATACGATGTCGTATCCGTGTCGGTATCGGTGTCGGTGTCAGCATCGGTGTCCGTGTCGGTCCCGGAGTCGGGAGTGATCTTCTTGTCACTAACGCCGCAGGCGGCCAGACACACGACAACCACAGCCAGTTTCAATATTGCCTTCATTTTCCTCCCCTCAATCTCGTTCATCCGCCATAGCCCACGAAGTGGGCGACGGCGGACAAGCGTCTGACCCAGGCGGACAATCCATTCAATAATACCAGAACTGATATTTTCGGTGACACTTTTGGCCGCGGTATGTGTCCAACCCTATGAAAGGCAGGAGGGCATGAACGCGATCGCATCGGCAATTCCCATCAGCAACTTGACGCAGCGGGCAAACGCGGTGAATGTTTTCACCACGAGGGGAACGTGTATGAAGGCCGGCTCGAGGGAAATCGAGGATATCTATCGTCGCTACGGCGGAATGGTTCGCCGTCGTTGCCTGGGAATACTACGCAACGAGGACGACGCGCAGGACGCTTCCCAGGAGGTGTTCATCCGCGCCATGCGCTCCATGGCGAGCTTTCGCGGTCAGGCTTCCCCCGCCACCTGGTTGTACCGAATAGCCACAAACATCTGCCTCAACCGAATCCGTGACTCCAAGAATCGAGATCGACTCGACAAGGAGGCGCTCGTCGAGCCGGAGCCGCACCAGCCGGTAGAGACCTGGTCCAGGGATTTCGTAATGCAGGTGATGGTCGGTTTCGATGAGAAGATCCGGGAGACGATGATGTACGCGGTGGTCGAGGAGATGACCTATCGGGAGATATCCGAGGTGATGGGTTGTTCTGTTTCGCTGGTGCGAAAGCGCATCGTCAAGTTCAAGGAGCGGGCGCCAAAGCGGGCCATGCGATTGCTGAGGGCGGGACGATGAGCAACTCGGACAAACACGTACACCTCAGCCGTCTGGCGGTTGAGCGATATATCCTCGGCGAGATGAGCGAAGCGGAGATGTCCGCCCTGAAGAGCGTCGCGGCGCAGTGCGAGACATGCGGCGAGCTGCTGGCCGACACCGAAGCGGATGAAAAGGCGTTTGCCATGCTTCCTGTCCCGGCAGAGATTCGCAAGCTGTGGACCTCCCCGGAGCGCCGCGGCTTGTTCGACAGCTGGTTCGCCAGGGTTGCGGTTGCGGTTCCCGTCGCGGCGGCGGCGGTCGTGGCGGTGATTTTTCTCACCGGCGGCCCGTCGCACGATTCGCGTTCAACGGAGCTGTTTCCCGGGTGGAACGACAAGCGTCTCGACGAGAACATCAACCTCATGGGCTCACCCAAAAATCCGGGAGGCGACAATGCTCCTTCGGGGTCGAACCTCGGTTTCTATCTCAAGAGCGGCGACGGGAAAACAATGGGCGCCTCCGGGCAGAAGCTGAAAGAGGGTGACAGCATCCAGTTCTGGTACGACCTCCCGGTCGATCTTCCCGTCGTGATGGTGGGGATCGACGGACGTGGTTCGGTCACCACCTATCTTCCCGGTCGCGACGGTAAGGATCTCACCATCGAGCTCGACGATGCGGTGGGTGTGGAGAGGTTCTTCCTGTGTTCTGGAAAAGACCTCGGTGTCGACAAGGTTTTTGGGGCCGCGAAAGCGCTGGTAGAATCCGGCGTGAATCTCAAGAAGATCGATCGATTGCCGCTCACCTGTGAGCAGGCAAGCGTGTGGATAATCAAGGAGTAGCGCAAGGGAGTGGAACGGGTTTTCAAGGCGGCGATGTTCGTTGGAGTGCTGGTGGTTGCGCTGCTGGGTAGGGAGTCCTTCGCCTCGGAGGTCGTCCGATTTGCCATCGTCGCGGGTAACAACCAGGGCCTGTCCAGAAGCGAGCCCCTCAAGTACGCCGAGCAGGACGCAAAGAGGATGGCGGCGCTGCTTTCGGAAATAGGCGGTGTTCGAGAGGAGAACTTGATCCTCCTGACGGGTAGCTTCCCTAAGGATCTGCGCGGGGCTTTCGACGAACTCGTGGAAGAGGCTTCGAGCGCGGGCGGTGATTCCGTGTTCCTCTTCTACTACTCCGGGCATGCGGATTCCGGATATCTGCGGATGGGCGGACGGGGAATATCCCTCGAGGAGATCCGCCGGCGGCTCGAACTTCTGCCGGCGAAGGTTCGCGTGGCCATCGTGGACGCCTGCCAGTCCGGAGAAATCACGAGAGCAAAGGGCGGCAAGGTAATCTCGCCGTTCATGGACGAACGACCCGTCAACGTGAAGGGGCTCGTGATCATCACGTCGGCTTCCGCGACCGAGCCGGCCCAGGAATCCGAGATCCTGCAATCTTCGTTCTTCAGCCACCACCTCATGTCCGGGCTGCGAGGCGCGGCCGACAACACCGGAGACGGGAGGGTCTCGGCCATCGAGGCCTACGACTACGCCTACAAGTACACGGTGCGCGAGACAGAGGGAACGACGGCGGGGGTTCAGCATCCGACCTTTCTGTACGCTCTGGAAGGCGAAGGCGACATTGCGCTCACCGCGATCGGAGACGGACGCGCCCGGGTGAAACTCGCGCCGGCCATGGAGGGCACAGTTCTCTTCATCGGCAAGGGCGGTCAGATAGAAGCCGAGGTCGCCAAGAAGAACGGCGTTCCGGTGACGGTGGCGCTGTTTCCCGGGGAGTACGAGGTGCGGTGGCGATCCAGCGAGAGTCTCGGTACCGCCGACGTTAACCTCGCTGACGGCGCGCAGGTGCCTCTATCCGCCGGGAGTTTCACCTCCATTCCCCTCGAGTCGGTTGTTTTGAAGGGCGCGGTCACGGAACACGAGTTCGGGGCCGGGCGCGGATCTGTGGCGCCCCTCGACGACATACCCCTCGGCGGGGGAGCGGCCTGGTCCGGGGACACGGCGGCTGTGCGCAGGCCCCCGGTGGTCGAAACGGGACCGGACGAACCGAGTGAGCCGGAAGGGCCGGAAGAACCGCAGGAAGTGGGCGACAACGGGTTCGACGACTCAAGGTCATTTGCAAAAAGATCCGGCGCGCGAATTCCTCCGGCGGCATCTATGGGCGCCTCGCTGCTTCTTCCCGGCCTCGGGCAGGGGATTGACGGGAGGTTGGGCAAGGCGGCAGTTCTTACCGGAGTCTTCGCCGGCTCCGTCGCGGGTGGCGTCGGGTTGGCGTACGGTATGAATCAGGGTGACTCGAGGGAGGTTCGCGCCGCAAAGCTGGCGGGGATGGGCACCCTTGCCCTTGCCGCTTTCTATACGTACGCCTATTCCGCCATCGACGCGTTTTATTCCACAACGAAGGGTGGACCGGGCGCCCCCGACTTCAAAGAACTCAAGCTGGATCTCACGCTCTCAATGGCCCCCTGCATCGTTCCCGTGAACGGAGACAGTGTGGACGGCGGGTTCGGAGGAGGATTAGGTGTGGGCTACGCGGTGCACGAGCACGTTGTAATCGGGTTGCGGAACGTCAACGTGATTCCCAGTACGGGCTTGACTACCTTAAGCTTTGCGCCGGAGATTCGTCTGCGCGGGATGTTGAATGACAACCTGGGATTGTCTTCCAGTGTGGGAATGCTCGTTCAGATTCACATGGACTCGGAGACCTTGTCGGGGGACGACGAGGATCGCGTCCTCGCCGATGTAGAATCCGGGTGGGGCCTTTTTCCGTACCTGTCCGGCTCGCTGCACTACTTCCCGGCGCGTTCGTGGTCTCTGGATTTCGGAATTCGCGGCGGGGTCGCTGTCCAGACGAGGCGATTTCACGGCGATGTCGCGCAGACTCACGGGGCGTTTGCGATCGAGTATCTGGGAGGTCTCACATGGTATCTGTGAAACGGTGGTCATGGGTGGCGGCGCTGTTACTGGCCGGTTGCGTGATCCAGTTCTCGGCTCAGGATGACTACGAGGAGACTTTTACGTTCGACGGTTTTTCGGTCGTGCGCATCGTCAACGTGGACGGGGACATTAGTATGCGGGGGATGGAGACAGGAGACGTCAAGCTGTGCGGCACTGCATTTGCCATGGGGAGAACCGACGCGGATGCCCATGCTAACCTCAGGCTGGCCCGGCTGGATGTGAACCCCGACATTACAGAATTGATGCTGAAGTTTGATCCGCCGAGGGACAAGGTCGGTCTCGTGGATCTCAGGCTGGATCGTCTCGGCACGTTACCGCTCGAGGCGGGTGTGACCGTTACGGTTGAGGACGGCGATCTTATCATGGAAGATCTGGAAGGGGCCCTGACGCTCGAGACGGGGAAGGGCGACATCTCGGTGACAGGCGGGGGAACCTCGATCGTCAGCGCTGTCGCGGAAGACGGTGATGTCAGCGTGGAGGCGGAAGGGGAGATTGTCGTAAAATCCGGGGGGCAGGCCCACGTGCTGGCCGGTGGTGTGAATGGGCGCCCGTTGGATGCGGAGACGGACGGGGAGTTGCTTCAAGTCGAGATCCCCCTCCAGAATTTCGAGATCTCATGCTATCCGGATGGAGGCAGCATCGAAATTTCAGCGTCCCTCGAGGCCGGGTCTGCCCAGGAACTCGGCGACGGCCTGATTCGTTACGTTCGCGGAACCGGCGACAAGAAGATAACCCTCCGATCAAATGGCGGCCCCATCCTCGTCCAATTCTATCAGCCTTAGTTTGACCCCACGTGTTTCCCCAAGTGTTTTTCGACAGTCTCCGACCTTGCGTTACGATATAATGTCTTAAAAAGGGGCAACGTTGTCGTCCACCGTCGCGTGAAGCTTCGGCGAGACATGCAAGAGAGCATGATCAAAGCACCACAAGCATTTTTGTTTGCCCCCTTCTTTTTCGCTCTTGTGATTTGGGGTTGCTGGCAACAGCAGGAACAACCAACCGGCGGCACAATAGATACTGAGACCGATTCACAAACCGATACCGGCAGTGAAAGTGACACAGCGTCAGATTCAGATTCGGAATCGGATACGGATACCGGAACCGGCTATCTCCCGGAGAATGCCGGCAAATTGGTTGCAATATGGGGTTCGTCTTCAACAGATATCTGGGCCGGAGGTTACGACGGAACGCTGCTGCACGGCGATGGTACGAACTGGGAACTGACCGTTGCCCCGTCACCCATGTGCATTCACGATATCCACGGCAGATCCTGGGATGATGTTTACACAACTTCCGGCACTGTCTATGGATCGGCGGGGTACGCAATAATGCGTTTCAATGGAGATGCCTGGGCAAATGCCACCGATGAGGGAAGCACCACTTGTTTTTCCACAGCAGTGTGGGAGAATTCTTCTGATGACGTATATGCAATACTGAACGATACAAGCCTCTTTGTAGGCCTATCGCCGTTGCTGCTTCACTTCGACGGTTCTGATTGGACCTCCGCGCATTTCGAGGCACTGGCCGGATATTACGATGGGTATTTTTATTCGATGACCGGCGCACCCGGTGGAAATCTCTTCGTTGTTGGTGATGAGAAAACCGCAAAATTCGACGGAACTGCCTGGCAGTATCATTCTCTCCCCCTGAACTGCTTTCTATTGGATGTCTGGGCCCACGCCGACAACGACGCATTTGCCGTTGGACAAAACGGCGTAATTCTTCACCACAGCGGTCTGGGTTGGTCGCACATGACAAGCCCGGTAACAGTATCGCTTCATGGTATCTATGGTCTTTCCTCAGACAGTGTATTCGCGGTCGGGCTGGACAAAATCCTCCACTACGATGGCGCCGCGTGGAGCGAGATGATTATCCCGACTGTTGAAAACCTTCAGCTGATGGACGTGTGGGGATCGTCGTCAACCGATGTCTACGCGGTCGGCGGATTCGGAGCTGAGGGCGAGTTTGGATATCAGGCTGCGATGATCCTTCATTACGATGGTGTCGAGTGGAGTGTTTCAGACGAACTCAATTCCGAATAACTTGATAGATCCATTGCCATTCATTATCGTCTAAGTAGTATATAACAAGTGGGGGGATTTTTTACGGGGTGGTTTGCCTCGTGGAGCGGAGCATAATGAGAGCATGCCCCAAATGTGGAAAGCGGTTCCTCGGCGAAGAGGAGTTTTGCCCGGTTGACGGCGAGTCCCTTGTTGAGCTGGAAGAGGGAGAGGTCGAAGATCCGCTTGTAGGAACCACGATCGACGGCAGGTACCAGATAGATACCAAGATCGGCGAGGGCGGCATGGGCGTGGTCTACCTGGCCACCCATGCGATCATCGGCAAGAAGTGCGCGCTCAAGGTTCTTCGCGGCGAGCTTTCCAACGAGTCCGAGGTGGGAGCCCGGTTCGTGCAGGAGGCCCAGTCCGCGGCAGCCATCGGCAACGAACACATCATCGAGATCACCGACTTCGGTCAGCTGCCGGACGGTTCGGCGTATTTCGTGATGGAGTTCCTCGACGGCGATGCGCTTCACGATGTCATCGAAGAACGTGTGGACCTGACCCTCGAACGCACGATCAACGTGATGATCCAGAGTTGTGAGGCCCTCGGCGCCGCGCACAATTCCAATATCGTTCACCGGGATCTCAAACCGGATAATATCTTCCTGATCACAAAGGGGGACGTTGAAGATTTCGTAAAGGTCCTCGATTTCGGGATCGCAAAGGTGGCAAGCCAGTCGAGTCGGTTGACCAAGACAGGAATGATCTTCGGAACGCCCCAGTACATGTCTCCGGAGCAGGCCGCCGGGGCCGACGTGGACGCGCGCACCGATATCTATTCTCTGGGCATCATCATGTACGAGATGCTCTGCGGGCACGTTCCGTTCGAGGCGGACACCTTCATGGGTGTTCTCACCAAGCACCTTTACGAGGAGCCGATTCCCCCACGTCGACTGGTTCCGCCAGTGGACGTTAATCCTAATGTCGAGGCGGTTCTTCTCAAGGCCATCGCCAAGAAGCCGGAGAAGCGCTACCAGACCATGGCGGAGTTTTCCGAGGATCTTCTGGCGTTACAGGAAGAGCGCACGCCGGAGATTGTATTCGACCAGATGCGGGATACCGCCGCCACCACCGTCCCCCCGCCTTCTCCCTCCGAAGTGGTCGGCTCGAAAGGCGCCCGTCATCGGCAGGATATCCCGGGCAGCAAGGGGCGCTCCAAGTGGCCGATCTTTGCCGGCATCGGCGCGCTCGCCGTCATCGGCGTTGTTGTGGCCGTGTTTGTTCTCGGAGTCGGAACCACGCCCACGAAGGCGCAGGCGCAACCGGTCAAGCCGCAGGTAGAGATTTCACAGCTCACTCCCGAGCCCACTCCTGAACCAACCCCCGAACCCGTGCTCGAGAAGCCGGAGGCCGCAGCTTCGACGGTTAACGTGATCAGCGTTCCCAAGGGTGCGTCCATCTATCGGGATGAGGCGTTCATGGGCAACCTGCCGTTCGAAATGGTCAAGCCCAAACTCGGCGAGACGCCCGTCGGTTACACCATCAAGCTCGACGGCTACAAAAATCTGGACATCGTGGTTTCTGCAGGGACTCCCGATGTGTTCGAGCTGACCCTCAAAAAGCTGAGGCGTAGCAAGAAAAAGTCCAGCTCGTCAGGATCCTCTTCTTCCGGCAGCGGGTCCGGGTCCACGAAGACGATCAAGGTAAAGAAGAAGAAGACGAACAAGCACTCCGATCTGAGCGATCCTTGGGCAAACTGAGAAGAACACCTGTCATCGCAATCATCGGGGCTTCTTCCGCAACACAGGGAGTGATGGAAGTTGCGGCAGATGTCGGACGCGCTGTTGCGAAAGAAGGCTGGCACATGGTGTGTGGCGGCGGCGCAGGCGTGATGGAAGCGGCCTGCGAGGGGTTTGTGATCGCGCGGGACGAGCTTGGGTCGGGCCGCAATCTCGCTATCGGGATAACACCGACGGATCGCGAGGACTGGGCGAATCATCACGTGGACATAGTGATCCCCACCGGCATGGGATGGGCCAGGAACGCAGTGATCACGAGGACCGCGTGGGCGGTCATTGCCGTGGGGGGATGTGCCGGAACCCTTTCAGAGCTGGCCTTCGCCTGGCAGATGGACAAACCAATAGTGGCCATGAACACCACCGGCGGCTGGGCGGCCAGGCTGGCGGGTCAGTCCATCGACGACCGTCGCCCCGACACTATAATGGAGGCCACGGATGCGGCGCAGGCGATCGCCTTGATCAAGCCGCGCATTGAGGACAAAGGAAAATGACTCCGGGGTCTCTCAATATTCCCGACGAGCTGGCTGTCTCCGCCGAATCCATGCGGCATCTTGTGCAGAAGGGCGCAACGGTCCTTCTCGCAGTTTCGGGCGGTTCGGATTCCATGGGCATGATGGAGTTGGCTGCCCACGTGTATCGTTCCGGGGACGTGGCCCTGCGGGTCGGGTTTGTGGATCACGGGCTTCGGGAGGGGATCGATCGGGAGTGGAGGGTTGTGGAGGAGCGCTCCGCGAAGCTCGGGATAGAGGCACACCGCGTCAATGTCTCTTCGCCCGTCCCCGATGGAGAATCCGTGCAGCAGTGGGCAAGGGATGTGCGTTACGGGCTGTTGGAGGAGCTGGCAGTCGAGCTTCGTGCGGCCTTCATAGCCACCGCCCATACGCGCGATGATCAGGCCGAGACAGTAATGTTGCGTCTGTTGCGCGGTACCGGCCTCGACGGCCTGTCGGGGATACCGAAGAGCAGGAAACACGGCCGGGTTCAGATTGTGAGGCCCATGCTCGGTGTGGGGCGAGATGACATCCGGGCTTTCCTCGATAATCGCGGCGCGGGTTGGGTGGAGGATCCGAGCAACGCGAATACGCGTTTTTTGCGAGTGCGAGTGCGCAACGAGTTGCTGCCGCTGATGGATTCTCTTCAACCCGGGATACAAAAAAGATTGGCGGCGCTCGCGGTAGAGATGGGTGGAATCTCTCGATTCGTAGACGACCGGATGCAGGGTGAAAAGAGTATAACGACGCTGCGGTTGGCAGGTGGGGTTAAGGTAAGTTCCGAAGTATTTCAGGCGTTCCCTCGGGAGGTCTGGGGCCGCTTGGTGAGATTTGCCATTCGCTCCGTGAAAGGCGACTTGCGAAGATTGTCCCGGTCGCATTTCGAGGCAATCGAGGAGCTGCTGGCCGGCGGCAAATGCACCGACGAGTTGCCGATTCCCGGCGAGGGGCGCGTTCACGTCTATCGGGGATCCCTTCTCGTTTTTCCCGGCGAGTTCCCGCCCAAGCCCACCGGCTCGGGGCAGCCGAGCGCTTCAGGATCGGGAATGTGGAAGGCCAGGTTTGCGGCCCTCGGGGCCATTGCCGAGATCAGGGCAGACGATTTCGGGGATGTGAAGGACCTGGAAGTCAGGGCACGGCGGCCCGGCGACAGATTGGCGGGGTCCGGTCGGAAGTTCAAGCAGGTGCTGATCGACGGCGGAATACCGAGACCTTATCGGGATTTCGTGCCGGTCCTCGCAAAGGAGGAAGAGGTTATTTCGTGCCCGGCTCTCGTGCGCGGACGTCAACAGGGTATTTCGATCCGATGGCTGCTAGACGACAACGCCCCTTTCCTTGACATTGATTTTCCAATGTCCACATAGAAGATATGAAATTGAATTACATGGCTTACCGTGCTAAACAACGCCGGACAGTGAGCGTGAAGCCCCGGTAAGTATTTGGAATAGAGCGGATTAAGAGAGATAAAGTGAACCAGAAATTCAAGACCATGCTCCTTTGGGGCGTTCTGATTTTCCTTTTCCTGCTTGTCGTCATGGTAGTCAGCAACAGTGACTCGGGACGCACGGAGGTGGACTTCAGCGAGTTCCAGACCGACCTGAACAACGGAAAGGTCAAGGAAGTCAACATTCGCGGCCGAAAGTACCTCTACACACGAACCACTGAGACAGGTCTGGAGGAAAAGCTTCAAACAGTGGGCGTGGAGCCCGACCGCGAAATCAACAAGGATCTCCTCGATCGCAATGTCAAGCTCAAGTACCAGGAGGACGACGACGACAGCCTGCTTCACGGCTTTCTGATCTCCTGGCTCCCCATGATTGTTCTGTTGCTCGTGTTCTTTTTCTTCATGCGCCAGATCCAGGCGGGGGGCGGCAAGGCCATGAGTTTCGGGAAGAGCCGGGCGAGGCTCATGTCGGATCACAGCAAGAAGATGACCTTCTCCGATGTGGCCGGCATCGACGAGGCCCAGGAGGAACTCGAGGAAATCATCGACTTTCTCAGAGATCCTAAACGCTTCCAACGTCTCGGGGGGCGTATTCCCAAGGGGGTTCTGCTCATGGGCGCGCCCGGAACGGGAAAGACCTTGCTGGCCCGTGCTATTGCGGGGGAGGCGGGGGTTCCCTTCTTTTCGATCAGCGGTTCCGATTTCGTAGAGATGTTTGTCGGTGTGGGCGCGTCCCGCGTGCGCGACCTTTTCGAACAGGGAAAGAAGAACGCGCCATGCATCGTGTTTATTGACGAGATAGACGCGGTGGGACGCCAGCGCGGCGCCGGGCTCGGGGGAGGGCACGACGAGCGAGAGCAGACCCTCAACCAGCTTCTTGTGGAGATGGATGGTTTCGAATCCAACGAGGGTGTCATCATCGTTGCCGCCACCAACCGACCGGACGTGCTCGATCCCGCCTTGCTTCGGCCGGGGCGATTCGATCGCAGGATCGTGGTGCCGACTCCCGACGTCAAGGGGCGCGAGGGGATCTTGAACGTGCACACCAAACGCACGCCGATATCCTCCGCAGTGGACCTGTCGGTTCTCGCCCGTGGGACACCCGGTTTTACCGGCGCGGATCTCGAGAACCTCGTCAACGAGGCGGCCCTGCTCGCGGCTCGCAAGGGCAAGGACGTCGTGGAGATGGACGATTTCGAGGAGTCCAAAGACAAGGTGATGATGGGCGCCGAACGTCGCTCCATGATCATCAGCGAAAAAGACAAGCGGGTTTCCGCCTTCCACGAGGCGGGGCACGCGTTGGTGGCGCGACTTATCTCGGGAACCGATCCCGTGCACAAGGTTACAATCATCCCGAGGGGTAGGGCGCTGGGACTCACGCAGCAGCTTCCCCTCGAGGACAGGCTCAATCTGACCCGAACCTTCACCGAGGGCAAGATCGCCGTGTTCATGGGCGGAAGGTGTGCCGAGGAGATCGAGTTCAAGGAGTTGAGCACCGGCGCCGGGCAGGATATCCAGTCCGCCACCGCCCTGGCCCGGAGGATGGTCTGCGAGTGGGGCATGAACGACAAGCTGGGCCCCCTGTACTACGGCAAGAAAGAGGAAGCGATTTTCCTGGGGCGCGAGATAGCTCAGCACCAGGAGTTTTCGGAGAAGATCGCCGAAACCATCGACAATGAAGTCTACGACCTGGTCATGAAGCAGTACCGACGGGCCAGAAAGCTGCTCGATGCAAATCTGAAGACCCTCAATGCCCTGGCGGAAGCGCTGCTGGAGTTCGAGGTCCTCGGCGGGAAAGGTGTCGACGAGATCCTCAAGGATAACGGAGCCACCGGCGAAGTCAGCTACTCCAATTCCCAGCCGGCATAATTCGCCAACCTGCCCGTATATCGTAAATAGTCCGTTTTTTGTTTCGCCCGATCATATGAGTGTATGCTGATTTCGTGGAATTCGTACTTCCCACAAATCGCCCGCTCGTGATGGGGATAATCAACGTGACACCAGACTCGTTTTCTGACGGTGGGCGTTTCATGGACACTCAAAAGGCGATAGATCATGGGTTCGCCATGTCTGACCAGGGCGCGGATATCATCGACGTGGGAGGGGAGTCGACGCGACCGGGAAGCAAATCGATATCAGAAGAAGAGGAGATTTCCCGTGTGATCCCCGTGATAAGCGCGCTGGCGGGCAAAACCGCTGCCGTTGTTTCGGTTGACACTACAAAATCCGAAGTGGCGAAGCAGGCCGTTGATGTCGGAGCGGGAATGATCAATGATGTTTCCACGTTGAGAGGTGGGAAGGAGCTTGCTTCGATCGCTGCGAACGTCGACGCGAAGTTGTTGATAATGCATTCACGCAAGCTTCCCAAGGACATGCAGGAGGAAATATCCTACGGGGATGTGGTGGCCGAAGTGGTGAAGGAACTCGAGGGGGCGGTCAAGATCGCGCGTGAAGCGGGTGTTTCTCGGGACAATGTCTGGCTCGATCCTGGAATCGGTTTTGCAAAAACATCAGAGCATAACTTGCAACTGCTAGGGAGATTGCGGGAGATAGTCGATCTCGGATATCCGGTTGTCGTCGGCCCATCGAGGAAGTCATTCATCTTCGATTTGACGGGGGCGCCCGTCGATCGCAGGATCGGCGGAACTGCGGCAGCGGTGACGGCCTCCATCATGAATGGCGCCCGCGCGGTCAGGGTTCACGACGTCGTCATCATGAAGCAGGTGGTGACCATCGCCCACGGGATCGTGCAAGGATCGATGCCTGGAGGTTCCCATGCCTGATTTTATTACCAACCTGATGGACGATTCAGGCGGCTGGGTCTCGGTGGCGATTGACTTCGTGATCGTTTATTACCTGATCTATATTTCGTTGTTGCTGGTTCGCGGTACACGGACGGTTCCGATGGCGCTGGGGCTGCTCCTTCTCATCGTGGTCTATCTGGTGAGCAAGGCCATCGGTCTGGTCACCACGTTCATGCTTCTCGACCAATTCATGTCGGTCGTCGTGATTTTCACGTTGATCATATTTCAGGACGATATCAGGAGAGCCCTGGTGCGGGTCGGCAAGTTTGCCTGGTTTTCCAAGGCAAAGGAAACCGCAACCCTCGAGGAGGTAATCCGGGCAGCATCATCCATGGCCGCAAAGAATATCGGCGCGTTGATAGTGTTCGAGAGGGAGGCATCTCTCAGCGAGTTCATAATCGAGCAGGGCACCAACATCGAGGCGGCTGTAACCAAGGAGCTTCTCTACTCCATCTTTATTCCGAAGATGGAAAACCCGCTGCACGACGGCGCTGCGATAATCAAGAACTATCAGATCAGGGAGGCGGGCGCTTTCTTGCCTCTGTCGTCCAATCCCAAGATCGAAAAAACACTGGGAACCAGGCATCGGGCGGCCATCGGAATAACGGAAGAGACGGACGCAGTTGCGGTAGTGGTCTCGGAGGAGCGTGGGACCATCTCTCTTTGCTACGGCGGGAAGCTCAACAAGGATCTTGATGTGGGCATGCTGCGCAAGGCGTTGCTGGGCCTCTTCCTTGCGGAAAAGAAAACCCTCGGTCAACGCGGCAAAAAGGCCGGTAAAAAGAAGCATCGTGCGTCAGACCGGTCAGGGACCGGTGACGGATCGGAGAAACGAGGATGAATCTCGGCTTGAGAGAGATCAAGACTTTCGCAAGACGATCAGTGACCGAGAATCTCGGTCTCAAGCTTGTTGCGCTCCTGATCACGCTCGGGCTCGTGACCATCGTTCGTTTTCAGGAGAAGGTCGACCGTTGGGTCGACGTAGAGGTAAACGTTATACGCCCCACGGAGGTTTCGGGACTGCTCCTGACAAGTGAGCCGCCGGACACGGTGAGGGTTTCGTTGCGCGGCCGACCATCTATCATCGAGTCCATAAAGACCGGCCCGATGAAGCAGGTGGTCATGAACCTTGGCAGCAGGGCCAAACCCGGATCGTTCACATTCTATTTCGAGCCCGAGATGTTCGATTTTCCCTCCGGGGTGCAGGTCGTGGGAATCAACCCTGACGTGGTTCTGACGCGCATCGAGCGGGTCGTGACCCGGCGCTTGCCGGTAAGAGTCAAGACACACGGCCGTCTCAAGAGCGGGGCGCAGCTCGATGAGGAGCCTTCTGCCGAGCCCTCCGAAGTGACTGTTGCGGGTCCTGCGTCCCTTGTCAGATCTCTCATCCACCTGGAAACCGAGGCCGTGGATATCGAGGGCCTCGGAGTTGGCGAGCACAGTGTGAAGATCCCCATCCGCCGCACGGAGGGACTGTCCTTCAAGTACAGTGATGATCTGGAGATAACGTTGAAGGTGAAATGGACTCCGGGGCAGAGGATGCTTGCCGGGCTCCTGGTTCGCACCAGGGGAAATCCGGAGGACACCGTGGAAATCCGGCCCACTGAGGTGGCAGTTTCCCTGGTCGGCGCGAAGGTGGCCCTGGACAGGCTCGATCCGGGGTTGCTGGTTGTGCAGGTCGATCTGGACAAGGCTGAGCCTCGCAAGGGTGGTGTCTTGCGGGCTAAGGTGGAGGTTAGCGGGTTGCCCAAGGACGTGAAGGTGGGTTCCATCGTCCCCGAAACAGTTCTTGTCAAGACGCGCGCGTCCGCCGCTCCGAAGACCAAGTAGATTGGATCCACAAGCAGTTGAAGGTCGATTTTCGTGGCGTAGCTTCGCTGTACGGGCTATCAATGAAAATTGAAGACCGATGTGGAATGGAGGGATGACGGATGGCACCAAGGGCCTGGATTTTCAGATTGCTGGTAATGTTGACGGTCTTGTTCTTGTCGAGCGTTGTTCACGCGCAACAGATTATTGGTGACGGAGAAGGTGTGGACAGTCAGTTGTTGTGGGTCTCGCCGGGACCGAGCAACTTTCCAACTCTGCAATCGAGCGATATCGTCGGACACAAGGGCGTGGCCTTCGGTGCGCTATTCGGCCATTACCGAAAACCGCTCGGCGTCGAAGTGACGGACAACACGGGCGTCGGCGATACCATGTGGGTCGTGGAGCATGCCACCACAGCGGATTTCATGTGGGCTTTCGGCATCAAGGATCTCATGCAGCTCGGCATTCTTCTTCCGGTGGTGATCGATCAGGACGGAGTGGGAGCCATGCCGTTCATGCCGCTGGGCGCTGATGATTCTACGTACAAGCTGGCGGGTTCCGCGCTTCGGGATCTCAGATTCGACATCAAGACCAGGTTCGTCGGCGGCGGCGCGGAGATCCCAGATCGTCGCAATTTCGGTCTCGCGCTGGACGTGGCCATGAGCATCCCCACCGGCGACGAGCTAAACTTTGCCGGTGAGAATGGGTTGGTCATAGCGCCGAACGCCATCATCGACTTCCACAGGTGCAAGTTCTCGGCGGCGCTGAACCTCGGGGCGCGCCTTCGTACACAGAAGGCCAGGCTCGCGAATCTCACGGTTGGGCATCAGGGTATCGCGGGGCTGGGCGTGACCGGGCACTATCTCGATCGCAGGCTCCTTCTGTCAGCGGAGGGGACCACCGTGGTGGAGCTCAACGGATTCGATCGAGTCGGATTCGAGTACCGGGGCGGCGTCGGTTATGTTCCGGACGAAGCCAAGGCCGTAACCATATGGCTCTCCGGCGGATCCTCGGTCGGCACCGGCGACCTGCTCGGCACACCCCAGATGAGATTCCTGCTCGGATTGACCTACGCTCCTGGAGCAGAAGAAGAAGCCTACGCCTTCTGATTCTCAACTCAGGCGAAATTGACACTTTTTTACAATTGTCACAAACTCGAAAAAGCAGAATGTTTTTACGATGAGAGGACACAATGTCCAAGGCTGGTAAAAAGCAAGTCCGAGTGCAGCTAACTGTCAATGTGCTCAACTACCAGGAAGATGGTCTGCACACCGCGCACTGCCTGGACATAGACCTGAAAGGCCGAGGCGCTACCCCGTTCGATGCCATAACCGATCTGCTGGAGTTGCTGGAGATGCAGATTACTTTTGCCCTGGCAAAGGGGCAACTCGAATTGCTGCACCATCCGGCTGAGCCCAAGTACTTCGAGATCTGGCGCCAACTCGAAGAGGCCAAGCGAGAGCAAACGGCTCCACCTGAGCACCTGAGCGGCTACGGAATGCTCCCTTTGCCCATGCCTTACCCCGACAGGGACAGCCAGTTTCAGCCCGTTCTTCGCGCCAGCTAGCCGCCAGTTGTGAGCAAGTCTTACACGTACCGCGAATTAGAACGAAAGTTGCGGAAGTACGATCATCGATTTGAGTTTCATGTGAGGCAGGGCAAGGGCAGCCACCGGATGATCTTTCATGCCGACATCGACGGACACCCGGTTTCGTATCCGGTGAAGTATCATGGGCGGAAAACCGCGATGCTGCCATATGTACTCAGCGACCTTCGCAAGCGGTTCAAATTGCCTGACGATTTCTGGGAATGACACTGGCCAGGGAAAGGAAAAGGAATTAGATGCTTTCCAAATTTTTGGTGCTTCTATTTGCAGCAATACTGCTCGATACCGCCCCTCCGCCGTCTGGTTCAGGGTGTAGTTGCAACGAAGATGAGGACGAAATTGAGATTTACGAGGATACACAATCCGACCCAAGTTCTGACAGCGATACCGATATGGATTCTGATGTGGCTTATCAGTAGTCGTTGAATTGTCTTTCGATCATCTCGGCGATGTCCTGCATGGCCGGGTTCCAGTCGGGGTTGCAGATCGAATATATGTAGCCGTTTGGTCCAAATTTATTGACTGCCAGATCTACATAACGCCTGCCCGGTTCGGCATCTGTCTCATCCCATCTCGTACACGCTGGTTCAAAGAAAAAGTAGCTCTTGGTGGTTTCGCTAAGCACGAAATGTTCGGTCAACTGCATTTCTGGTTGCTCCAGACAATCGGAGATATGGTCGCCTGTCCCCTGACAATGGTCATTTTTGGGAACTCCGACTATGGCTGCGAAGAGAACCGCGTTGTACGCGTAGTTCTTCACTTGCCAGAAGGCGTCCGCGAAGTGAGTGGTGGAGTAGAGGTACTGCTGATTGTTTCCGCACGCCACATTCTTCCTGGATATCAAATCGTTACTTCCCGGATCCTGAACATCATCTGTGGCGAACATGCCGGGACCGTCTTCCAGCGAACAGTCCATTTCGTCGCTGACCACAAGGATGACGAGCAGGTCGTTTTCTCGCACGAACCAGGCGTTGTCCGGCTTGTTCAATGCCACGGCGGCAGCCTGCAGCTGCTGTTCCCAGCCGCACCCGGAAATATCCGATGTGATCAGACACGCCGCTTGTGATGCAATATCGGAGTTGGGCGCCTGAGGCGTGGTCTCGGCGAAACCCTCGGGGCAGCCCTGATTGCTCTGGAATGTGCCGTCGTCCCCCGATGCGCTGCAAAAGGTTGGCGGAATTTCTTCTGGCCAACCGTCACCGTCCTGATACGGATGTCCTCCCCACGAAAACCCCATATCGGTGGTCACGACCGCGAAGCGCATATCATCGACGTAAAAGCCGCCCCCTCCCGTTATCGAGGTCACAAGGGATGGAATGGCACTCCTCAGGATGGTTTGTTCTTCACCCATGGAGACTGAATTGGCCACCACCACAAGCATCGCCACGCCGTCAAGAGGGATGTTCTGCGTGGTGTCAGTGCCCGTGTCGGTGTCAGTATCTGTTCCCCCGTCGATGGAGTATTGACCTTCAACATGCTTGCATTGAGCAATAGAGATCGAGGCTGTCGTCATGAGCAATACTGACCATATCGCTTTCATGATTCTTTTCCTTCCTCAATTCTCTGCAAGGGGTGGATCTAAATTCCGATACTCCATCCCGAGAGGGTGCCCGAAGTGCCGGCCGAGTGGTCTGTAAACGAGAGTTTGTACATGCCGGTCAGCCAGTCGGAGGAGAGACCGGTCAGTGGGAACGTGGAGGGGATGCTGCCCGAGCCCTGGCTCTTGATGGAAAAATTCGTTCCGTCGGCGGCGATGAGCGAGATGGACAGATCAGACGGGCTCGAGTGGCTGACCGTCAGGGAGAGGGTAGGGGTTGAGCCGTTGGCGTTTATCAGATCGTTGATCTTGGTCTCGAAAACCGATGTGGTCGGGCTGGGGGGATCGTTTGTGCTGTTGTAGTCGTCGATTTGGCCAGTCTGAGTTCCGCTCCAGTTGCCCGATGTGAGATAGGTTGCCGTGGTGCTCGGATCTTCGAAGGTGAGGCACCATTCCAGAAGCGAGAACCCGTTTCCGGCGGTGTATTCGGAGTCCTCGAACTCCAGGGTCCATGTTCCGCCGATCTCCTCGCCCCAGAAGTGGGGAATGCGCCATTCAGTAGGGAAGTTATGGGAGGTAGCTCCCGTGGCGGCGTTGTAGTTGTTAAAGAAATTGACTGTGGTCGTGCCGTTGGAAAGGGTTGCGGAGATATCGCTGAAGGAGAAGATGGTTCTGGGGTTTGTGTCTATGCTCAATGTGACGAGCTTCCCGTTCCCTGTTGCGGGGATTACCATGGTTTCAGTCAGGGAAGGGGGCGGGCTACCGCAACTGATGATACCGCAGTCGTTCATGTAGCCGCCGGTCTGGCAGATTTCGACATCCCACAGAGGGCCGGTGTCCGTGCCGGTGTCAGTGTCGGTGTCCGAGTCGGTATCCGAGTCGGTATCCGAATCGGTGTCCGTATCAGCATCGGTATCCGAGTCCGAATCACTGTCCGAATCGCCGTCCGAGTCACTGTCCAGATCCGAGCTATCGGTATCCTCATCGTCATCATTCTTGGTAACCACCGAAGAAGTGCACCCGATCAGGAACATTATCGCTACCGACGCGGCGAGCGCCGTCAACAACGTACGCATTTGATCCTCCTGTTTCATCCTCTACAACATAAATTTATCATGGATTCGGTTCTTGTGGGAAAAAGGGAACTCCAGGGGCGACCAACTCGACAGGGATCAGCTTTGCGCTCTTCAACTCGGTGTTGCAGAAATCGAACTTCCCCGCCGCCGAATGGGATGTTTCGGATGACCACATCTGATCAAAGACAAAGTTGCCGAGGGAGTAGGCCACGGTGGCGTCTCCGAGCTTCACCATCGGCTGGAGCACGTGGGGGTGGCTGCCGATGATCAGGCTCGCCCCCTGAGAGACCAGGAACTCGGCGAGAGCAACCTGGGCTTCGTCCGGTTCGTTGCTGTACTCTACGCCCCAGTGAACGATAACGATGATCACGTCCGCTCTCTTCTTTGCGGCGCGGATATTGGAGGTGATGCGCCTCAGCGATATCCTGCGGTCTACCGGCGAATAGGCGAGGAACGCGAACCTGACGCCGTTTCTCTCGACCAGCGCGGGCCGGGGGCCGAGGCCGGCAACAGCGATGCCGTTTTTTTTGAGGAGCCCGACACTGGTGTCGAAGGCCTTCTTTCCGAAATCGTGGGAGTGGTTATTGGCAACCGATACCACGTCTATTCCGGCGTGGGTCAGCGACTCGACCGCGCGGCTGCCCCCGCAAAGACGCATTCCGGATGTCAGCACAGGACACCAGGGGAAGATCTGCGACTCGAGATTTCCAATCGCGATATCCGCCGCCGTAAGCGTATCCGCGACCTGTCGCATCGGGAACGCATAGTCGTTTCGCTCAGTCATATGGGCGAAGATTTTCCTGCCGAGCTGAATGTCCCCCACCGCCACGATGGAGGTGAGCGTGCCTTCGCAGGTCGATTCGGTATTTGGCGCGGGTATTGCGGCCGACTCTTCAACGGACCCATCGAGCACCGGGATCGTGCCTGCGAGATCGTCACCCTCGCTCGACGGTGACCCGGTGAGCGCCATGATGCAGGCAATCGGTACTAGCAATAGGAGTGAACGATTCACGATGTTCAATCTTCCCCGCATCAGTCGCGGAAGTAAATCCCGCAGTTGGAAATAAAGGATGGCTTGCATCCTAAACGATCAGAGAGTACGACGAAAATGGAGGTGGATTTATGCGATGGTTTTTTGTTTTGGTGCTTTTCCTCGGCCTGTTCCTGACGGCACTCAACGCCGGGGCGCAAGAAACGGATCCGTTCGCTAATGCGCCGAATCCCGGTCTGGAGGTGGACACCGATCTTCAAATGGGTCCGATCCTCCTGGGCAGTTTTTCCGTTGTGGCAATTGGAGTGGGCGCCGGTTTTGGGTGGCAGGCCGACCAGGAATATGACGACTGGAAGGACGCCCAATCCGCAGGTGACGGAGACGGGATGGACGATATCTCCGACGATGTGCGCAATCACTCAGTGGTGGCGAATATACTCATTTTCGGCGGGCTTGCCGGGGTGGCCACGGCCGTTCTGTGGTTCATCGTCGGGCGAGCTTCGGACGATGACGAGGGCGAGGCGAGCGTGGAAATGACCGCACGTTGGCGACCCGTGATAGGACCGGGCCACGCCGGGCTTTCCCTGGAATTCTAGGTATATTTCCGACCTTCGTGCCGCGCCCTGATGAGGGCGCGGTCAGGATGATTGAAGCCCGGAGGGCTTGTGCGCGAAGCGTGCATCGTGGCCGCGGGTTTTACACCCGCGGTAGAGCAGAGGGACCTAATCTTCAGCTGGGGTCTCTTCTTCGGGTGTCTCTTCTGCTTTCAACTGTTCGCGGTGAGCCTTGTAGCACTCCCTGCACATGGGCGACTCCTTCTCCTCCGGCAGGAAGGGAACCATGGCTTCTTTGCCGCATGCGCTGCAAATGATGGAGAACTCCGGCCTCTGATCGGTCCAGGTCTCATTTGCTTCCTTGAAACCGGGAGCTCGATACTCTTGCTCGGGATTGATGTTCTCGTATTCCTTGAAACCGGGAGCCCGGTACTCCTCTTCGGGATTGATGCTGTCTTGCTCCCTGAAAGCAGGAGATCGGTAATCGCTTTGTGGTTGTGGACCGCCATTATTGAAAGTTGGCGATCGGTAGTCTCTGCGAGGGCGTCCGTGCATCTTCTGGTGCGTCGGGGCGCTGCTTTCGAAAGCAGGCGAACGATACTCGCGCGGGCCGGATCTTCCCCTGTTGCGATGTTGTCGTTTTTTCTTCTTGTTTTCCAGGCGGCATGCTTTGCACCGCTTTGGATGAGAATCGAGGTTTTTTTCTGCAAAAAACTCCTGTTCCCCGGAAGAAAAAACAAATTCCTGGTTGCATTGTACGCACGTGAGTGTCTTGTCTTCGAACGCCATATTTTCCCGTATCCGTCGGTCGATTTCTTGTCAAGCGGGCGAGGCAACCGTTAACATGCCCGTATGTTCAAGTTGATAAAATTCCTGGTTGTAATGGCGATACTTGCCGCGGTTGCATTGTTCGCTTTCCTTGTGCCCCTCGGGGAGATGACCTTGTGGGAGCACCTCGTGGGGATATCCGAAACGGACGAGGCAAGGGATCTCGGTTCCGAGCTTGAAAACAAGGCCATTGGAATCAAGGACGAGGTAAGCAAGCGTATCCCCGATGTCAGTCTGCCTGAAAAGAAGAAGGACCTGGAGCCGGCGAAGCCTCCCTCCGATCTCACGGACAAGGACAGGGAAGAGCTCATCAAGCTGCTGCAGAAAAAGAACCACTAGGTGCATTCGCCGATAAACACCCATCCCTCCGAGCTACAACCGGTGAAGATTGTGCTGATGGGCTATGGTCGATGGGGCATGAAAGTGGCGCGAGATCTTGCCGGCATTCCGCGCGCTCGACTTGTCGGAATAGTAGATGTCGATTCCCACGCAAGGGCCAGAGCTTCTGAACACCACCCCGGCGTGACGGTCGAGCAGCGGCTCGAACCATTCATGGACTATGTGGATCTGGTTGCGGTGTGTACGCCTGCGGTCGATCACCACGAGCATGCCCGGATGGCTCTGCAGGGCAAGAAGCACGTGATGGTGGAGAAGCCGATGGCCCTGACCTCGAAGGGGGCAATGGAACTTGTCGACCTGGCCGAGCGCAGCTCATTGACGTTCCTCGTCGGGCATCAGATGCGCTATCACAAATTGTTCGAGAGGATCCTCGGAATCATCCATGACAGGACGCTTGGGGATGTCCGGTCTATTAGCTGCGAACGCGGTGGGCCGATCGATCTGGACACAGAGCCGGATGTGCTGTGGGCCTACGGACCCCACGATGTGGCGATGGTTCTTGCGATAACCGATTGCGATCCGTCGCTCATCCATTCCCGAGGAACTCTGGACGCCGCGCGCGGGGTGATCGACGAGATCGAGATCGGACTTGAGTTTCCCGGCTCGGTGAAGGCGGCCATCCGACTGGATTGCAAAAGCGACAACAGAATCAGGCAGATGACGATCGTCTTCGAGCGGGGCACGGTTGTTTTCAACGATGCTGTTCCAGGCGGGAAACTGACAATATCGGGAGTGGGTAACGAGTCTTCCGGTGTCCGCGAGATCGCCGGTCCTCCGGACGAACCCCCGCTGCTTCTGGAGTGCCGTCATCTCCTGGAGTGTATTGTCGGGGGAGTGACGCCGTTGACCGACGGTCGATTTGGGCAAAGGGTAACGAGTGTCCTGGAACGAGCGGCTATTTCTTTTCGATCCCTTCAATCTCCTTGAGAAACTCCTCGTAGAAGACCAGGTGCTTGTTGAAAAGAATCTTCAGGAGGGCCCGCAAGTAGGTCTCCCATTTTTCTGCGGGCAGGAAATCGTCCAGGGGGGTTCCCTGGGCTGCCGCCTTCAATCCGGACAGGAGGTCTTCCTTTGTGAGCTTGCCGCTCGCAGCCGCAGCTGAAGGGCTTTGTGCGGCCTTGGACGCTCCAAAGGCCAGTGTGGTGCCGTCCAGCAGTGTGAGGGAGAACGCTCTGCCTGCCTTCTTGCCCCCAACCCCGTAGAGGCGTCTCTCCGCCTCACGTTGGGCCGCTTGCTTGTCGACGAACACCGGTCCATCGGTAGATTCGCCTCCCTCTGAGGCGTCTTCTTTGTCGTCGGTTTTTTCTTCATCGACGGTTTCTTCTTCGTCGTCAGTTTCTTCTTCGTCGTCAGTTTTTTCTTCGTCGTCAGTTTTCTCTTCGTCGTCGGTTTTTTCGTCGTCGACAGTTTCTTCGTCGTCGACAGTTTTTTCTTCGCCGTCCGCGTCACTCTCATCCGTGCCCGTTTCTTCTTCCTCCGTTGCGTCCTCGAGGCTGTCTTCATCGAGTTCCTCGAGATCTTCTTCCGGAGGATCCTTGGGGGGCGCCGGGGGAGAGGGAACAGGAGCGTCGGAAGATTTACCCGGGGGAGGGGGCGGCGGCGGCACTGCCGGCGGAGCCGTAGGCGAAGATGGACTGGGAGCGTTCTTCAGCAGGACGGGCTGACTCTCGGACTCGGGCGGCTCTTCCTCTTCGTCATAATAATACGTGCGAATGGCGGAGGCGATATCCGTTGGTCCCGCGATCATCGGCTTCACGGTTATTCCGGCCATTGCGGAGACAAAGCGAAGTGCGTCCTCGTTGGTGGGATCGTTCATGGCCACATACAGGGCCCGTTCACCGGACTTGGTCCGGCGGATGTATATCGGCATGAGGAAGAACTCCTCCGCCACGTTCGCGGGAACCATGTCGAGGAGCTCGTCGGGGATGTCTATTCGCCACAGGCTCACCCAGGGGATTGACAGCTTGAGGCTAAGGGCCTGGACCAGCTGTGATTCGCTGACGAAACCCTCCTGAAGCAGAATGGTTCCGAGCCGGAGTTGTTGTTTCTTCTGGATCGCAAGCGCCTGGGTCAGGGCTTCGGGAGTGAGAACCCCCGCCTCGACCAATGTTTCTCCCAATCTTAGCCGCTCTTCAGCCATTCAACTTCTCCGCTCCTTTAGATGGCGCCGGAACAAACAATAGCATAGCGTTTTCCAGGGGTTCGACGCAAGGGGGTGGGCCTGCTGGCTCACTTCCTGGCTGAAGGAGTGGTAGTCCTCAATTGTCAGTCGGTTAAATAGCGCTACGTGCACAGCGGAAACCCATGTAGTCTCCACGTCCGAAAGAGGGATTGTAGGCACGGTTACGTGTTCGAAGACCGGATCCCGAGTGTTTGTATCCGCCGCCACGAAGAACATTATCTTCACATGAACCCACCACCCAGGCGCTACCGTCTGTCGGCGCCCCGCTGTAGTTGCCGTACCAGCAATCCTGTACCCATTCCATGACATTACCTCCCATGTCGCACAGACCCTGCTCCGTGTTCCCCAAGGGCTTGCTGCTGACAGGCCAGGTGTGCCCAAGTCCACATCCGTACTGATAATTTCCCGCGCTGATTATAGCAAGGTCACAGGTCGGCTCGGCTTCACCCCAGGGATACTCGATGTCCTTACCTTCGCTTCTCGCGGCGTACTCCCATTCAGATTCCGTGGGCAAACGAGCGTCTATCCAGGCGCAGTACACCTCGGCCTCGTAGGCGTTGACACAGTTCACAGGGTGATCGTCGCGACCCCACCAAAGCCAGTTGCAGTTTTTGCCCGAATTTTCACCCTGAGCAACCAATGGTTCGGCGCAAACCTCGGCGAGCACGCACTGAGCGTACTGAGAGGTTGTTGCTTCGGTGGTCATCATCTCGAATGTCGGAACGGTGACATCATGGGCCGGGGTCTCATTCCAGGATGAGGGGGACAGAGCGCTCTCAGATCCCTGCAAGAAAGTACCACCATCTAGAAGCGCCCAGAACATTGGCGTGGGGGTGTCATAATCTCCAGGTATCATTGGCGCGCCAGCGTCATCGCCCGCGTCGGCGTCGGTGTCGGAATCACTATCCGTGTCGCTATCGGTGTCGCCGCCGTCGATCGAGGCGTCGCTCGCGTTCGAACCGCCCCCGTTGCAAGAAGCAAGAAAAAATACCGCTGTGAACATCGCCAAAATGAATCTCAAGGCGCTCATCTCAACCTCCGACAAGCTGCTTAGTTGCAAGTGGCGAACCCGGCTTTTTCGATTCCGACTGATTCGAAGATCATTGGCCCCTCCATATCGATTTGGATGATTTTGAATCATATCACAAGCAGAACTCAGGGGAGATTCTAATCTCGGGCTCGGGCGTGAGAAAAATCAGGGCACCGCAGTTCGGCCATAGTCGAAGGGAGTTTGAGTTGTTTGATCAAGGCAAGCTGCGGACCCGTCACTACTTCCTGGTCTTCTTGATGCGGGGAAGGCCCCCCCCCCCCCCCCCCCCCCCAAAACCCAAACAAAAGAAAAACACAAAACCCGCCCCCAACGGCCCCAAAAGCGCCGAGGG
>JAUVDV010000083.1 GCA_030595125.1 Deltaproteobacteria bacterium | reverse complement strand
TCCGTTATCAGGATTCCGAACTACGCGTGAACGACTTGGAGAAGAGTATCGGGTAAATGGGCAACATCTGCGGCATCACGAAACGGGGGAAGAACCAATTTCTTCCTTGACGCTGACGTCCGCTTTATCGATGGCACCCTTCCAAGTACCTTGAAATGAGAACCTTTTTTCTCTTTCTGTTGTCTTTCATGAATAACGTATTATTATACTGAGTCTGAAAACGAAGCAGTTGCTATTCATTTTGCAATCGAAGGCCCAATAAAGAGGGCGAGGAGGAACAAGAGATGTCCAAATTCGGCGTTGTCTCAATCAGTCTGGTAGTTTGCGCTTTGTTGATCGCCGGCATATCCACCGGAGCTATAGCGGGAAGCCCCAAGAAACTTCGCTGGGTACCTTCCACCAGCGGTGACACGGTCAAATCCGGAGCACCGTACAGGACTGACTATCACGAGCACGTCCGGGTAACGAAGGCGATGAGCACCAAGCCCGAAGATCGCCACTACGCGATACGGGGCATGAAGTTCGCCGGTCCCGACTCACGAGCCGTGACCTCCGTACCGGCGTTTCTCCACCCCGACGCCGACCGAAGCATCCAGGCCAACTGGTACGGCGACAACGATATAAGCAACCCCAAGGAGGCCAAACTACCTCTGGGCTACTTCATCACCAGCTTGCAGATCTGCGATAACGGAAAGACCGGCTCTTCGAAGAGGCTCAAGGGACTGAGAATATGGGGACACAAGCTGGACGCCAGCGGCCGACCCATCCAGCCCACCGGCCCGGTCGAGGTGAAAAAGACCCAGTGCAAGAAGTGGCGGCAGAAGGTCTCGTGCCCCACAGGTAAGATTGCCCACTCCTACCGGTCGTACCCTTACAAAAACACCGCTATCGCGCTGGTTTGTGCCAAGGTGGAGCCGGACTCGGGCAACTACAACCCCTACAGCGCGAAGGGCGGTAACGGCAGCGTCTTCAACACCGGTGCAAAGAAGCTCTACCTCAACGTGGACGTCAAGAACGACAGCCACACCACGGGCACGGTGAACTTCCTGGACGTGAAGGTGATGTCGGGCGGCAAGGTGCTGTACCTGGCCAAGAAAACCAACCCCATCAGTGCGATGCCCAACGGCTACACCAAGCAGGTCAAGTTCACCGTCGCCGCCGACTGGAACGCGATAAAGCAGGCGGGCGGCTGCAAGGTGGGAAACACCTGCACGGTCAACATCAAGGGAACAATCAAGGCCACGGTTTCTGGTCTGACGGAGACCCACACGTACTCGAGCTCGGTCAGCATCTACAAGAATTAGCCTGCCTGGAGCCAATCAGTAAGAGCAGATCCCCGGGGTGGAGTGGCAGGACATGAGGCAGTCGCAGAGGTTTGCCCCGACGCAGTCCCCTCCCGCCGAACAGTCGGAGTCGCTCCAGCAGTAGGGCACGCTCAAGTATGCGTGGCAGGCGTCGTTGTCGGGCAGATCCAGGCAGAAGAACCCGACGGGGCAGGGTGTGGAGGAGGGTCCGGAGTTACAGCAGTAGTCCCCGCCGGCGGGCATGGTGGGTTCGCACGTGCCGGGCGAGTCCGGTACACCGCAGTCCATGCCGCAGTAACAGATGGTGGGGTCCTTGCAAAACTCTCCCATGCTGTCGCAGTCGGATAGATCCCAGCACTCATCCTCCGTGAAGATAGAGGGCTCGCACACGCCGTCGATACCCAGGCCCTCGGGGTAGACACACCACATATCCAGAGGACAGGGGCAGCCCTCGATACAGCAATTTTCCCAAAGATCATCGCAATCCCCGGTATCCGTGTCGGTGTCCGTATCGGAGTCGGTGTCCGTATCGGAGTCCGTGTCGGAGTCGGCGTCCGTGTCTGCGTCCGCGTCCGTATCCGCGTCCGTATCCGCGTCCGTATCGGAATCGGTGCCTCCGTCGAACGAATTCAGCTTAATGACCTTGTGACAGGACATCGCAGTCAATCCCGAGATCGTTGTTAGAGCCAAAATAAGCGTAAAGAACTTCATGTGATCCTCCATCAAACAAGTTCACTTAAATGATAACAGGTGGACGACCGCATGTCGTTTTTCATTTTTTTCAACGTTTTTCATTTTTTTCGCAACTCTTCCTCCAAACGGCCGATTACAGGGAAAAGCAAAAAACCACGGCGCCCATCAGGTGGCTGGGGGAAAGGGCCGGGACGATGTTATCGAATGAAACACACGCGAGGGAACTGGTATCCAGGCGCAGGGTCGCAACGGTGGGTCGTCCGGATACGGACATCTCGGCGGTCGAGGAGATCGAGATGGATGAGACCCTCGACAGGGCCCTCGCCCTTCTGGAAGAGGGCAGGCCGCAGTCGGCGGACAGCCTTCTCACATGGGCGCTCATCGAGGACGGCGGTAACTGCGAGTTGTGGATGGCGGCGGGGCTGGCCAGGTTGCAGAGGGGCGCGCTTGCATCGGCGAGGTCCGCCTTCAAGATGAGTGCGTGGATATCCGGAGATCCTCTCGCCGTGGAATTGGCAGGAGTGGGTATGCAGGGTCGGTGAGCGCGGATTAACCCGCGTCCGCCAGGTCGTCGTCGCAGATGCACTCCAGCAGGGAGCAGTGCCCGTTGTCCACGTCTTCGTTCTCGACGCACCAGGCAATACAGGCGGAGGTGAAGCAGGGCTGGAAGTTGCACTCGCAGTCGCCGTCGTCGGTGATTGAAGACGTTACCCCGGCGATCTCACTGTCCTCCAGATCCTCCGCGTGGGTGCCCTCGCACTGGGTCTGACAGGTCTCCTCGGTCCAGCCGTCGTCGGTGTCGTCGTCGTCGTCAGCACAACAGGCAAAGACGATTGTGGACATGAGGATCGTGGCAAAGAATAGAGTTGTTCGCTTTGTCATGCCTAGTGCCTGTGAATGTCCCGGTGCATTATCTGTCGGGTTGCGGTGAGCCGCTCCTCCGCAGACATGTGCGACAGGGTTTCGTTGAGGTGGTCGTCTTTCTCCCTGGCGAGCAATCCGATCACGTGGTCGATCACCGAGGCCGGGAAGTTGCCGTCCTTCTCGTACATTTGGCGGCGCTCCGCGAGTAGATTGCCCGCCGCGACACAGCTTCCCGGAAGGGCCTCCAGCCTGTTGAAGAGCTCCCGGTCTTCGTGGATGTCCCCCTTGATTTCGGTCTTTTTTGCCAGCTCGATCATCCCGTCGTGGGTGAGCCCGTACTCGGCTGCGTTGGTGAGCCCCGCCAGCAGGAGATGGAAGAGAGCCGAGCCGTCCGGTGAGCGAATTTCCACCGTCTGGACGCCGCGATCGTCAGTGTAGTCGGAGGGCTCGTCAGGGTTGACCACCCTGGCCAGGTGGGAATCCCGGGCCCAGCCGAGGGGAACCCGGATGAGGGCGGAGCGGTTGGAGTGGCTCCAGCAGATCTTGGTCGGAGCTTCCTGGTTGGGGACCAGGCGCAGAAACGCGGACGCCACGGTGTTTCCGAAGGAGGAGAGCGTGGCGGCGTGGTGTATGAGTCCGCCTATGAGCTTGAGGGCATCGTCGGAGAGATCCCCGTCCTTGTCGATCATCATGTTGCGGCCGTCTTTGATCAACTCCATGTGGAAGTGGAGCCCGTTCCCGGCGACCCCTTCCTCAAGCTTGGGCGCGAAGGTGGCCAGCATGTTGTTGCGATAGGCCACGTTGCGAACAACCCACTTGGCGAGCGCCAGGAAGTCTCCCATCTCCTCGATGGGTCGGGTGAGCAGCTCGATCTCATGTTGTTCCGCGCGCCTCCCCGAGATCATCGGTCGATCGGAACGCACGGAATCGATAAAGCCGACCTCCGCGTGGGCGTACTTCACGGCGCCGGTTATCCGGGCAAGGACTCGGACCATCTCGTCCACCACCGCTCCACTTTTGAAAAACGGCGCCGACGCCTGGTAGCCGGTGTGCTTTTGCGGGCTGAAGTACTCGTTCCCTCCCTCACGCAGGAGGAAGAACTCCAGCTCTCCGAGCGCGTGGAGCTCCATACCGGTGGCCTTCTTGAAGTGGTTGTGGGCGATTCCCAGGATGTTGTCCGGTGTGAAGGGGGCCATTTTCCTGTCCCGATCGAGGAACCGGCAGATGAAATCGAGACTCTTGTTGTCGAACGGGTTTTCAAAAGCGGTTTTGTAGCTCGGGACCACGTAGAGATCCGAGTTGGCGGCGGTGACGAGCCCCGGGAAGAGGGACGATCCATCCACGCGCTCGCCCGAGGCCAGTATTCTCTCGGCGTACTTGATGTCGCTGAACGGCAGCCGGAGCTCCTTGAATTGACCGTCGAGGCCGGTGTAGTGAAACGTGAACCGTTCGATGCCGTGTTCCCTGACCACCTTCAGCATGTCAGCTCTGGTGAAGTCGTTGCGATCCTTTTGAAGCAACCTCTCGAGGGGATTGGATAGTGCCAGATTGTCAACCACTTGAGCCTCCTTTTACGTCGTCCCGATTGCCTCTTGGGGGCGACGAGCGAACGTGGACCATATCATATCCGGAAAGGGAGAGGGAGGGGGTGTCAGACACATTTGACAGGTGCTCTTGCAAGGGTGCCAGAGTCATTTACGAGGTCATTTACGAGAGTAGTCATTAACGAAAGCCAATTATTCCTCATGGGCAGTTCGTCGGAACGGGCGTGCATGAGTCGTCGAGGTTGTCGTGGACATCTATCGAAGTGGGGGCGGTGGTGAGCTGGCCCAGCAGGTCGCACGCCTCGCAGTCGAGCAGGGTGGCGTTCCAGGAGATTTCCAACCAGCTACCCACCGAGTTGAGGGCGCTCAGCCCACCTAGGTTGCCAAGAGCGTCGTTGTCGTCGATCCACAAGTACCCACCCACCGAGGTGATGCCGCTCAGCCCGTTCAGGTTGGTGAGGGCGTCGTTGCCGTCGATCCGCAAGTCCCAGTTTACCGAGGTGAGGGAGTTCAGGCCGTCCAGGTTGGTGAGGGTGGTGTTGCCGGCAATATATAGGACCCCACCCACCGAGGTGATGTTGCTGAACCCGTCCAAGTCAATGAGGGCGTTGTTTCCGGATAGTGACAAGCTCCCGCTCACCGATGTAAGGGAACTCAGGTCGTCCAGGTTGGTGAGGGCGGTGTTGCCGCCAATGTTCAGCTCCCCACCCACCGAGGTGATGTTGCTGAGTCCGCCCAAGTCGATGAGAGTGTTGTTTCCAGAGATTGACAAGCTTCCGTTCACCGAGGTGATGTCACTCAGCCCGTACAGATTGGTGAGGGTGTCGTTATTGCGGATTGACAAGCTCCCGCCCACCGAGATGATGTTGCTGAGCCCGTCCAGGTCAATGAGAGCGTCGTTCCAGGAGACTGACAAGCTCCCGTTCACCGAGGTGATGCTGCTGAGCCCGTCCAGGTCAATGAGGGCGTCGTTGTGAGTGACCTGCAGGTCCTCGCCCACTGAAGTGAGGGAGCCCAGCCCGTCCAGGTTGGTGAGGGTGATGTTGCTTTGAATTATCAGGTTCTCGTCCACCGATGTGATGCCGCTCAGTCCGTCCAGGCTCGTCAGGACGTTGTTGCTGCTAATGTGCAGGCCTCCACCCAACGAGCCGGCGAGGGTGTTCAGGCCAGTGAGGTTGGTGAGGGCGTTGTTGCTTTGAATTGTCAAACCTCCGCCCACTGATGAGATGCCACTCAGGCCGTCCAGGCTGGCGAGGGTGTTGTTATCGGAAATGTACACGCTCCAGCTCACAGAGCCGGTGATCCCGATCAGTCCATCCAGGTCAATGAGAGTGTTGTTCCCGGAGATTTGCAACCCGCTCACCGAGGTGATGTTGCTCAGTTCGTCCAGGTCGGTGAGGGCGTCATTCCCGGAGATTATCAAGCTCCCTCCCAGCGAGGTGATGTCACTCAGCCCGTCCAGGTCGGTGAGGATGTCGTTCCCGGAGATTGACAAGTTTCCACCCACCGAGCCGGTAATCTCGCTCAGTCCGTTCAGGTTGGTTAGGGCGTCATTTCCGGAGATTGACAGGTGCTCGCCCACCGAGGTGATGTTGCTTAACCCGTCCAGGTCGGTGAGGGTGTCATTATAGGATACTAACAAGCTCCCGCCCACCGAGGTGATGTTGCTTAACCCGTCCAGGTCGGTGAGGGTGTGGTTATCGGAGATGTAAAGGCCCTCACTCATAGAGCCGGTGAGCCCGCTCAGTCCGTCCAGGTTTGTAAGGGCGTTGTTGCCTTGAATTACCAAACCCCCACCCACCGAGGTGATGCCGCTCAGTCCGTCCAGATTGGTGAGGATATCGTTGAAGGCTAGCACCAAGTGCCCGCCCACCGAGGTGATGTTGCTCAGGCCGTTCAGGTTTATGAGGGCGTCGTTGCCGATGCAACAACTGTCACCTATCCACAATTCCCCACCCACCGAAGTAAGGCAAATCAGCTCGCTCAAGTCGTTGCACGAAGGGCACTCGATATACAGGTTTCCCGAGATCGATGTGTATCCCGCGAGGGTTGCAACGTCCGATTGAAAACCGATCGTGAAATCGCCGCTATACTCCCCTTGAATGCAATCTGTGTCCGAATCCGAATCGGTATCTGTGTCCGTTTCGGTATCCGTGTCCGTGTTGGTATCGGTATCCATGTCAGAGTTAGAGTCAGTCGTTCCGTCGTCGCGGCCTGATGAGTCGTCCGAACAGCCTGCGGTGCACACGAAGACGGCTGTAAACAACAAAATCGACAATGTGAAAATGTGTTTCATTACTCGCTCCTACCTTTGAGATCATCAGGCAGATTGCAGCCGAGCAAGGACGCATGGGCGATGCACGCGTCTGACATCCCGCCGCAGAAGGAGGTATTGATATCCACGCAACTTGTCCCTTCCCTGCGCATGGGGCAGCAGTTTGGGTCGGCGGAGTGCGGGTTGTCCCTGTCCTCGTCAACGCTCACGCTGTCGCAATCCCAGATGCCGTTTATATCGTTGTCCAGCCCGTCGTTGCACGCCTCGAACGAGTGTTCCTGGCAGTTTGGGTCCTCGGAAGAAAACCTCCGGATACACCGAATAAGAAGCGGCTTCCCCCACGTTTCCTCCTCTACCTCCGGTGTCACCTCCACGATGTACTTGCAAGTGCCGGTGCACGCGTCGGCGCCGCCGCAGATCTGACAGGCCTGGCAATCCGGGTCATCGCAATCCACCAACCCGTCGTTGTCGTTGTCTTCGCCGTCCTGGCATGCGTCCTTGAAATCCTCGCGGCCGAGATTCTCACAGTAGTACCAGCCAAATTGTTCATTCACCTGGTCGAAATTGTTCTGCCTGCAATCCAGATCGATCGGTATCTTGGGCAATTTGCACAAGATCCCATCCTGGTACGTGTTGTCGGAATGGTTGAGTTTCGACGTCTTCTCCGGCTTTGAATCACCGAATCTTGGCGGGCACTCTTCCCGATCGTAGAACTCCACCAGCAAGTCGCACACGGCGGTCTTCTTTGCGGCATTCCAATCGAGGGGTTTTTCATAACAGAAGCTGCACATGGATGAGGTCAAGCGTGCAACTTCTTCCATTGCTCCAGACCAGTCATCTCCGCAGATGGAGACGATGGTGCTCATAGGACCGAACTCTTCGCTTGCGAGTTGTACGAACCGCCGGCCGGGCTTGGCGCCTCGCCCCGCGCTGTCCACGCAGGCGTCGGAGTATTGGTACACGCCTTCCTTTGATGTGGTAATGGGGTTGAGTTGCATGGCCGGGTGTTCGAGGCAATTGGCGAGCGTGTCGCCCGTTCCCTGGCAAGTATCGTCTTCATCGGGAACTCCCACCACGCCCACAAAAACCACGCTGTTGGGGCGGCTTTTCACGGCAACGAGCTCTTCGTAGATATGTTTCACGCTGAAAAGATCGTCTGGGTTCTCACCGCAGGCGACGGCCTGCATATCCTTGCCATCGGTTCCCTGAATCTCGTCGGATCCGAAGAGCGCAGGCCCGTCCTCGATGGAGCAGTCATCCTCATCGCTGATGACAACCATCGCCAGGAGCGCGTCCTGACGGATAAAACCAGACTGATCGGGTCTGCCGAGCGCTCTCAGCGCGGACGAGAATGATTGCTCGAACTCGCATCCGTCCGTGCCGACGTCGGACATGCACGCGGTCGCATAGGCTATGGTGAACTTATTTTCACCATCCACCGCGTTGTCGAACCAGGCTCCCTGCATCGCCGGGCAGGCGAGATCGAAGCCGTTTCCGTCCTGGGCCTGGCAGGTGCCGATCTCATCGAACTCGGTTACGCTGCAAGTCCAGCCGGTGGGACACTGGGCGCCGGAGCCGTCGCACGGGATCTCGTCGTTCAGAATATGCACTGTTTTTCCGGCGGGATAAGTTGAGAATAATCCGTCGTCACCGACCGCAGAGCAGGGAACCTTGCCCGGCCAGCCGTCGCCGTACTCATAGGGTTCGCCGTTCCATGAAAGGCCCATATCTGAGCTGATCACGGCCACGCGGACATTGTCCTTCGATGGCCACATCCAACCCGGCGTGGGGTTTACAAGAGAGTTGACCATCTGCGCCATGCGCGTCAGCAAATCCGGGAAGCGATCCGGCATGCTGTTGTCGACCACGAACAGCAAATCAATCCCTTCGAAGCCCCTGAGTATCACATCCGTCTCGCTCAACTCTATCGGAATCGGGCAGACCTGAGTTGGTGTGATATCGGCGCATGCGAAGATCCCGACGAAGCAGGTGAGCCAGAGAAGAAGTATCGGAAGGGAAACCGATGTGGTCTTTTCAAGCATGGTAAACATTATAGATGCAAACGGCCGGCCAATGGGGAAAAGAAAACGTCAAGCACTTGTATTCTTTGGTGTTTTGAAAGCGCAACGGCGCTCTTGAGAGCATCGTTGAACCGTGGGAATGACAACAGTGTTTGCAATTTAGCGACAATCAAGTTGTCACTTCGTTTGCAAGGGTGTCAGAGTCATTTGACAGGGTGCCAGACACATTTTCGCGGGTCAGAGGTCCTCTTTGAGAAATTCAGGCTCGGCTATCTCCAGGGCGGTTACGGGAGTATTGGGCCGGGTCAGCAAGAAGAGATCGAAAGGGACATATGGGATATCCCGTTTCCATTCGTTCCTCAGTTCCCTTGTGTATTGGATGTCACGTTCGGCGGCCTTGCCGATCTCTCTGAAAAGCTGGGTCTCGAGGGATCTTCTTATGGACGGACTGGTTTCGTGGATCAACATTGATTTGAGGTGCTCGACCACCAGATTGCCCAGTCCCTCTTTGATCATCAATGTTGAAGAAAGTATCGATGAGTATGGTGGCGCGCTGTTCATGTGGGCGGCACGTCGCAGGATCGCCACCCCTTTTTGCCTGGACCGTTTTTTTTGTGGAGAGCTGTTGGGCCCCGGCAAGAACGGAATCATTTCGTAGTAGTGAAGAAACCCCAGGTTGAACGCGATCTCGCCGTCATCGGGGAAATTTATAAGACCTTTTTCCAGGAGGGTTATTGCCATCTCCACCGACTGTCGGGTGATTCTACCCCGATGGTAGAGGGTCAACCGTCCGCCGTTCCGGTATGCCCCGCGAAAACGAGGGTCCAGAGATGTGACAAGATCAAGATAATTTACTGTATGGACAGCGGTGTCGTCTTGTCCGCCCGCGCCAGCTCTACGTTTTATCCAGTTCTCCTTTCCGCCGAAGTAGACCAGGGTCGTTGCCCAGAGGACATCGGCTGCAGCTTCGTTATATCCGATGGTGAAAGCGCGAAGCCAGGTCGCCGGCGGCAGGTAGTATCGGT
Source organism: Deltaproteobacteria bacterium (assembly GCA_030595125.1). GTDB lineage: Bacteria > Myxococcota_A > Polyangia > JAAYKL01 > JAAYKL01 > JAUVAN01. Next base: position 12,676 of record JAUVDV010000083.1, on the reverse strand, counting down.
CTTCGTCGGTGAGAATCCGATCGTAGATTTGCGCCGTGGAGGACCGGGCCAGGAGAGCGAAGCAAAAGAGAGCGATCCCGAGGATCGGTAGCAGGGTTGTCCTGAGTCTGTGGGACGACATAATTTGGACTATAACAGGAACAAAGGGAATGGATCGAGAGTTGGTCGGGTCAGGCTGACTGATTTACTCCAGCGGATCTCTCTTGTAGACGCCGGAAGAGCCCTGCATGGTTCCATCGGCGGTGTGAGCCGCAGCGCGCTCGAACAGGGAGGGCGCGGAGTCGCCGTCCAGGTCGCCCATGGCGGCGGCGTAGAAGGCGTCGTCAACATAGGCGGCGGGGATGGCATCGTTTGTGCCGCGCACGTTGTGGAATTGGTAGGCGTAGTAGTGATTGTCGCCCATGGCGAAGTCCAGCGCCTTCCAGGTATCCCCGCCGGTTGCTGTGGTGGACCATGGATCCGGCACCGCGCCGGCACTGTACTTCTCGGAGCCGGGAGTGGCATTGGGGGTCCAGGCGGCCGTCTCGGGCAGACAATGCTGCAGGACAACGCTGTCGACGCCGCGCGCCACGTGCTCGGCCTCGAAGTAGGTCACCCCACCCTCGAAGATACGGTCGATGTTCAGGGTAGCCTCGGAGGTTTTGGCTTTACGCATGTAATTGATGAAGGCCGGGATAGCCACGGCGGCGAGGATGCCGAGGATGGCCACCACGATCATCAACTCGATGAGGGTAAAACCGCGTTTGTTGAGTTTCTTCATTTTCTGCTCCTTTTGGTTCGATTCTCTTTATGCCGGGCCTCATGGCCCGGGTTGTTGCCTTTTTTTACGGACAGGTCACTTCGCCTTCTTGAAGGTCCACGATCTTTCCCTGACCGGAATAAATCTCGAATCCTTCGCATTCTGTATCCTCGTCGAGGTTCTGGAGCGCCTGGGCCGCGAACCAGAAATCGTTTTGGTTTTCGATGTCCAGACCGCCGAACGGGGCGCCTGCCGGAGTTCCGGGCGCTCCGGCCATGCACGTGTAGCTGAAATAGACACCGTGGTCGGGGTTCACGCCCAGCATGCGCCACGCACCCGGCAAGGTGGTTACGGCGCCGGCGGTAGGCCAATTCCTGGCTTCGGCTCCCGGGGTGGTGTCCGGCATCCAGTTGGCGCCGATTTGCATGTCCGCGTATCGGTGGAACGAGGCGCGATAGGCCTCTTGTTTGATGCGGATGTCCGCCAGAACGGACGTGGCCTCGGCGTTTTTCGCCTTCCGGGCGTACTGGCCGTATGCCACGATGGCGACGGCGGCCAGGATCGCGAGTATTGCCACAACGATCATCAGCTCGATGAGTGTGAAGCCCCTGCTGTGTTGTTTGTCAGTTCTCATTTCCTCAACCTCCTTTTAGCAGCAATATCCATGCCTCTTGGTGGAAACTTACCAGAACGCTGAAAAATGCATCAAATTCCAATGTTGGCATAAAAATACATAGCATTGCCGAAGTGTTCTGCCGGAAATCGTCATCCGGAATGACAAAAATCGTTACAATTATTCGTCATGCGAACCGTTTTCCGGCTTATCTATTCTGTAGCGCAGGGATCGCACGGTGATCCCCAGAAGCTCGGCCGCCGGTTTTTGCGCCCCTTGTGACCGATCGAGGGCTTGCGCAATGAGCTTTTTCTCCAGGCCGGCAAGTGTTGCATCGAGATCGACACCGTCGTCGGGGAGCGTCGTTCCGGTCTGGATGGGGGCCTGGTCGTCGGTCAGTATAGCGGGCGGAAGATCGTCCAGCTCAATCTGCTCTCCGGAGGCCAGGGTCGCGGAGCGCTCCAGGATATTTTTCAGCTCACGTACGTTTCCCGGGTAGCGGTATGCCATCAGGGCTCTCATGGCCGCGTTGCCGATGCCCTTCACACGGCTCCCGATCTGCTCCACGAGTTGGGAAAGGAAGATCTCAACCAGGGGTGGGATATCCTCCACGCGGTCTCGCAGGGGGGGCATTATTATTTGGATTACGTTCAGGCGGTAGAAGAGATCTGCGCGAAAGCGGTTCTGGGTGACGAGCTCCTGCAAATCATTGTTGGTTGCGGAGATGATACGCACGTCCACTGGAATCTCCGAGGCGGCGCCCACCGGTCGGATTGTTTTTTCCTGCAGCGCGCGCAGGAGCTTGACCTGGAGGGGGAGGGGGAGCTCGCCGATCTCGTCCAGGAAGAGAGTTCCGCCGTGCGCGACCTCGAAGAGGCCGGGTTTATCCTCGGTAGCGCCAGTAAAGGCTCCCCGTACGTGACCGAACAGCTCCGATTCCATGAGCTGCTCGGGAAGTGCGCCGCAGTTTACGGCAACGAAAGATTGGGAGGTCCTCGGTCCGTCGAAGTGTATGGCTCGCGCCACTACTTCCTTGCCGGTTCCGGATTCCCCTCCGATGTGTACAGTTGCGGCAGAGTCGGACACCTTTTTGCAAAGTGCTATTACCTTTCGCATGGGCTCCGACCGACCGATGATGTCTGCGAAGTAGAACTCGCCTCGAACCCTGGCCCGCAGGTCGATGTTCTCGCGAATCAGGGTGCGGTGATCGATGGCGTTTCTGACAATGAGTTTGAATTTATCGACATTGAATGGTTTTTCAATGTAATCGTGAGCGCCTTTTTTCATGGCCTCCACGGCGGATTCGGTGGAGCCGAAGGCCGTGACGAGAATGACGGGGCAGTGAGGATCCCGATCCTTGACCGCCGAAAGGACCTGCAGGCCGTCGCCCTTGTCCATTGCCAGATCGGTGATCACCAGATCGAAACGCTCGCCCGCTTCGAGCAAGGTCTCAGCCTTGTCTCCGTTGGGTGCGGTGGTGATATCGTACCCCTCGCGCGCAAGGAGAATCGAGATCATCTCGCGTACGGAGCGCTCGTCGTCCACCACGAGGATTCGAATACCATCCGACATCTAAAACAATATAACCGAAAACCATCGGCTTTTCCTGTTTTCGTTGTTGAGTGAATAAGTTGACATAATGGAAACTAAATTGATGTACCATTGTTTATTCGCCCGAAAAGAAACACGCACTTCTGAGTGCAAGTAAACATGGAGGAATGCCATGAGAACATTTTTATTGATTGTGATTGCGTGGACCCTGATCGGTTGTGGTGGAGAGGCCCCCTCGTACAACGGTGACGCCGGTGCGACGGACACCGATACCGACACCGATGGTGATACGGATACCGACTCGGACAGCGATACAGATTCCGACACTGATTCCGATACTGATTCCGACACCGACGATTGCGGGGACGGCGACATCACTGGTGACGAGGTCTGCGACGGAACCGATCTCGACGGAGACTCTTGCGAGGCCCACGGGCTTTACGGAGGGCCACTTACATGCCTTTCAGATTGCTCCGATGTCGATCTATCTTCATGCACGGAGTTTCCGGTGCTCATCTCCGAACTTGCCCTGGGCATGAGCGACTGGATAGAGCTGGTAAACATTACCTCCGTCCCCGTCGATCTGCAGGATTGGTACGTGGAGTGGTCCGGCTATGATAATGGCGACCAGGCAGTGTCGGACATACTGCTCATCCCCGCATTCACGTTGCCCGCCAACTCATGGGTCGTTCTCTACGACGAGTACGGAGGCAGCGGCGACCCACCTGACGTGAGCGGTTCGTCCATCCAGTATCATGATAACATCTGGTGGATTGACTCGAGCAGCTCAGCCACGTTGTACGATCCGTCGGACAATCCTCACGATTTCGTCCGGTGGGGAGGCACCGACTACGATCCGCCGTCACCCCTTACCTGGGCGGATACCCCGGCGGTCCTGCCGGCGCCCCAATCCAACACTGTGGGCCTCAGTCGCGACGTGGGCGATCCGGACACAAACACGGCCGCAGATTTCTGCGTGACCGGGTTGACTCCGGAAGCGGTGAACACTCCCTGCCCGGTGCCTGCAACCCAGGGTGATATCCTGATCACGGAGATTGACGCAGATGCGCCGGACAGAGTGGAGTTGTACAACGACAGCGGGGCAACCATTGATCTCCTGAACTGGGGGCTCTCCTGGATCGCAGGCTCCGGTTCCGGCACCATTCTTCTTCCGTCCTACAGCCTGGCCGATGGCGAATATGTGGAGATAGTCGACAACAGTGGTGGTGGTATATACGTTGACGGGGATGTGATCCGCACAACCAATATCAACTGGGGAAACAACGCCCTGGGCTCCTGTTCCCTCATAGATGCGACCTCCGGCGACGGCATCGATTTTGTGCGCTGGGGAGGGTCGTCGGCCAGCGCCACGTCCCCGGACACATGGACAGAGAGTACCGCCCTTCCTGGTATACCGGCCGGCGAGAGCCTCGGGCGCTCCACACTGACCGACAGCGACAGTGACGCCGACTGGTGTATCCTGGACGCTCAGAGTTTCGGTTCGGCAAACGGCTCTTGCTCCTGACTATGACCCCATCCCGGCCTTCTCCTTAACTCTTCCTGCACACAGCTATTAGGAAACCGCCGAACCGCGCGACCGGAGAGTCGACGGCCCATTCCTCGGCATGCTTCATGACGGATCCGAGGATCGGCAGGTTGTGGACCATGGCGGCGGGAGTGAACACCCGGACCCCTCGCCATCCTTCGAAAGAGAACCCGTGTGGAATGTACCCCATCACCTGGCGCGGCGTGTCCCACCGGGTGAAGACCTCGGCTTCCGTGCGATCGCTGGAGATCTTGCCCGGCTTGCCGATCCGCTTGGCAAAACGCCTCAGGCTCAGGGTGTTGTAGAACTCGGCCACAAGATATCCGCCGGGCCGGAGCACGCGTCCCATCTCCTTCATGGCCTTCACGATGTCCGGCACATGGGCGAGGACCTTGAAGGAGTACACGAGGTCGAAGGATTCATCATCGAATGGTAGTTGTTCCGCGTTGCCCTCCACCACCTCGAATCCGCGTTCGCGTGCTTCTTTGAGCATTCCCGGGGAGATGTCGAGGCCGGTGATTCGACCGGCAGTCTCCTCGAGACCGCGCATGATGAGTCCCGTCCCGCAGCCCACCTCGAGCACATCCCGGTCATGGGCCAGGGGCAGGAGGATGTCGAGTTCGAGCCGGTCGAGCATGGCGTGGTAGCCGTGATGGCGCTCTTTTTCGTACCAGTTCGAAAAGTCGTTGTAGTAGTTCTTTGTGTTGTCGATATTCATATTGGTTACTCGCTCAGGATCTCATCGTAGAGATCCTCCACTTGTTCGGCCATCCTTTGCGCCGAGAAAAGACTATTGACCGCGCGTTCACCGGATTCACCAAGGCTCGCTCTGCGGGCGCCGTCCGAAAGGAGTTCTGTGACCGCGTACGCCAGCGCATCAGGATCCGTCGGCGGGACGCCTACACCGGCGCCGGTTTCGAGGATCTCATCGAGGGGCGGCACGTCCGCGAGCACCAGCGGCACCCGCTGGGACATGGCCTCGAGGAGAACCAGGGGAACGTCCATCTTGGCAAATAGACTCTCCGAAGGCAGCATCACGACATCCGCGCAGCCCACGAACGCGGGCATGTCCTCCACCTCATTGATGAACTTGACCTGGTCTCCCAGGGGTTCGAGTTCGCGCTGAATCTCCCGCTGGATGGCTTCGGATGCCGCGCGCTTGATGCGACAGGCAAATACGATGGTTGCGTCCGGGTTGGTCTGAAGGATCATGGGGGCGGCGCTCGCCACAGTCTGCGCAGCGAGAGAGAACTCGTAGTCCCCCGGGAAGATCACCAGCGGTCCCTTATCGATTCCGAAGCTCCGTCTTGTGGTGATGCGCGAGGCCGAATCCGGCGGTGGGATGGGTTCGATACCCGGTCTGATCAGACGTATCCGCGATCTCTCCACACCCGCTTCCAGAAAGCGGCGCTCGGTGTCCCTGGAAAGCACGATCGCAAGATCCGTGAAGAGGAGTTTACGCGCGCCGTCGAAAGAGGTCGGCACAGAGCAGATGGTCTGGACGGTCTTCACTCCGGCTGTGAACCGCTGCACGCGTCCGGCGCTGGAAGAGAGCCTGTTCGGGGCGAAGAAGTAGTGGTAGAGAGCAGTCCCTCGAGGCCTCAGGCCATGGAACAGCACCTTGATATTCTGCTTGATCCCCGCGCTGTAGCGACCGCCGTTCGGATAGATTGGATCGTGAATCGCGTTGGAGGAGACAGGTGGCGCGTCGGGTGTGGTCATGATCCTGTAGGTGTACCTTGAGCCGTTCACGACCTGATTCTTGACGATGTTCTTCGCAGAATCGTTCCAGGGAGGGACGATAGGTTTGGAGATCATCATCACCTGTTTGCCGCTGGTCATGGAGGAGGGAAGATCCTTACAGTCCCGAACCGGTGATGATAACGCTTGTGACCTTGCCCTTGCAGGGTCGGCTCCAGTAGTCGAGATCTTCGATGCCCTCACAGTCGAGCTTGTCAGAAATCCAGAACACGCCCTTGAGCTTTTCGAATTCGACGGCGAAGCGTTTGGAATCGATGGGGCTGCACTTGGATTGGCCGTATTTTTTGGCGACGGTCGCCAGTTTGGAACCCACTCCGAGGCCCTTGGCGGTGGTCGGCGGACTGACCGTGGCTTCCATTCTGCATACCTTGCCGGAGCAGAAGGAAATGAAAATGCCGTCGATGTTATCGGTGGGTTTCTTGTGATCCGCGTCAACCTTGGGGGCGATCCGGCGGTTGATTAATTTGGCGGCCTGCTGGCCGGGCATTCCGAGCTTGATGTCAGAGAAGCCGCTCGCGGAAATCTTGCCGCCGCAAAGAACCTTGGGGCATCCCTGCGGAGCTGCGGCCGGTGGCGTCGGTGCCGGTCCGGGTTGCGGTGCGGGTCCGGGTTGAGGTGCAGGTCCGGGTCCGGGTTGCGGTGCAGGTCCGGGTTGAGGCGCCGGTCCGGGTTGCGGTGCGGGTCCGGGTTGAGGTGCGGGTTCGGGTTGAGGTCCGGGTACAGGTTGAGGTCCGGGTTGCGGCGCTGGTCCGGGTTGCGGTCCGGGTACAGGTTGAGGTCCGGGTACAGGTTGAGGTCCGGGTCCGGGGGGAGGAGCGCCTGCTCCAGGCGTCGAGAAGCCAATGGAACCTCCGCCTGCCGAAACTCCCGGAACAGAGAAGGACAGGGTGGCCGAGTATTGATTTCCACTCAGGGAGGCGAGGGCTTCTGCGAGCCCCTTGAAGAATTTGTGATCGAATTTGGCGATGGAAGCCTGGGTTGCCGCTGTTGCCGGTGCCATCAACACCTGGTCTTTTATAGTAGTGAGCTTCATGAGAAGACTCTGCTGGACAGCTCCGGGATCGACTCCCTGGAGTCCGGAAACGTTGATCCTCAGCGAGCCGTCCTGGATCTTGACTTCGATGTTGGCGTTCTGACCCGCTGATACCTGCTGGCCCAGCTCAGTCATGACGCTCCCCATGAGGCGTTTGGCCATGCCCTGGAGCTCCTGAGGAAGGTTGGGAATGGAGCGCAGGAGCTGGATGCCCACCAGCTTGGAGGTGATCATCGATTCGTCTTCCATGAGAGCAACGTGTTGTGCGACGAAGAAGAGGGATGAGGCGAGGGGTTGAAGATCGGCGCTTATCATGCCGTGTGTCTTGAGAGCGTCCACCTCACTGAACAGCGCGTCTTCGGCGGTCTTGTTGCGTTCTTCAAGTGATTCAATATTGGTCTCGATCTGTTTGATCTGAGAGACGATCATGCTCTTCCGTCTGTTCGGCGTCGAATCCATGTCCGCCTCGGCCTCCAGTCCCTCGATCTCGCCCTCCAGGTTGGCGATTTCGGTTTTGTTGGCCTTGACGCCTTCGTACTTGTTTCTGATCTTGCTCCCCTCGGGGTAGCCGAGGCCCTCGAGGGCGGTCATGAAACTGAGGTAGTCTCCGATAAACGACGTGGATTCGATTATCACGCTCTCGTTGTAAATTACGAGAACCTTGCTGGGTGGAACGCTGGTGCCGGGCAGGTCGTAGGGAGCGCGGCTCTGGACCTGGGAGATGATGGTCGCCGCCTTGTCCGGCGGGACCTGCTGGATCATGGCGACCCACGGGGCGTTGGCCGACAGGGGAGACCTGATGATGAAATCGTCCAGTTGTTGTTGAAGCAGCTTGAGGTCCTCGATCCGGTCGAGGGAGACCTCTATGGAAGGTTGTTCACCCTTGGCGCGTTTTGCGGCCTTGACCGTCGTCGCCCCGCCGCCGCATCCGACCGACAGTAAACCAGCCATCGAAAGGAGTGCCATGAGCGTTGCAATTTTCTTAATTATCATCCTTAGCCTATCGATCTGTGAGTGTGTTTATTGCTACTCCGCGCAAGGGAATCGAATTTTATGCCTCATAATACTTAGAGGTAGACGTTATTAAAAAATTCTATGTCGAAATCAATACAATACTTTCAGGGCCTATCCCAGTATTCCAGCACATGGTCCAGAATTTTTTCCGCCAGCTCGATCTTGGTCAACGGGCCGGTGTCGAACATCTTTTCGCGGTCGTCGATGATGGTCGCCCGCGTGTCGTCCCCTCCCAGTCCGTCGGCTGCGAGGTTGGCAACGATGATGTGTGCACCCTTGCGCTGAAGTTTCGTACGCGCGGCCTCGATCGCGTTGCGCGTCTCGAGGGCAAATCCCACCAGAACCGGCCTGCTCTTTTTGGCGAAGCGCGCTCCCAGACCCGCCAGGATATCCGGGTTTTTCACCAGCTGGAGTACTCTGCTGTCACCCTCTTGCTCCTTTTTGATCTTGTGCTCCATGATCTGTTCCGGCCGGTAGTCGGCCACCGCGGCAGACATGATGACCGCGTCACAGCCGTCGACCTCTTCATTGACCGCCTGTTCCATCTCCAGGGCGCTGCGGACATCCACGCGCTGGACCCCGGTCGGGCAGGGCAGGGCGGTTGGACCCGACACCAGGACCACATCAGCTCCCCTTCGAGTGGCGGCGTGGGCGATGGCGTACCCCATTCGCCCGGTTGAGCGGTTGGATAGAAACCGCACCGGATCCAGATCCTCAGCCGTCGGTCCGGCGGTGACCAGTATACGGTGCCCATGAAGATCCCTCCTGAAAAGGGCGCGGGCGGCATCGAGAATCTCTTCGGGCTCGGCCATCCTCCCGGGGCCCGTCCAGCCGCATGCCAGATCGCCGCTCGAGGGCTGCACGATATGCCATCCGTGTTCTTCGGTGAGAGTCAGGACGTTTCTGGCGGTAGCCGGGTTGTTCCACATGTTCGTGTTCATGGCCGGCGCGAAGAGCACCGGTCCGGTGAAGGCCAGGGTTACCGATGAGATGAGGTCGCAGGCTCTTCCGGCGGCGCAACGGGCCAGGTAGTCCGCAGTTGCCGGCGCAATTACCATGATCTCGGCTTCATCGGGGAGGTCGATGTGTTCGAGGGGGCCGGCGGTTCGCCCGAACATCTTGACGGGTACGGGTTTTCCGCAGAGAGTCTCCATGGTCAGCGGGGTGATGAACTCGCAGGCCGCCTCGCTCATGACCACCCGCACGTCTGCGCCGTCCCTGACAAAAAGACGGCACAGGTGCGCGCTCTTGTAGGCCGCTATTCCGCCGGTGATTCCCAGTAGTATTTTTCGGTTCTTCATAATCGATATCGCTACTTAAAGCTGGCCGCCATCATATTCCCCTTCCCCATCGCAGGGGAAGGCCGGGATGGGGTTCCCTTTGATTGAATATATAACATTGAAATTAAACATCAATCAGAGATCTGCTCTCAATCCGACGCCCTGTGCAAGGATTGTTGCATGTAGTTTTTTTGCCTACATTTGATTACCGTGGTATACATAGTCATCCGGCCCGAGATCGGGTTGCCGGAATGGAGGATCAGATGAAGGATTCCGATTTCAATGTCAATTCGAGAGAATCAGTGGAAGTAGTACGCCTTCGCGTAGATGGGGCAAGCTCCACCGTGAACACATTACGGGACCAGCAAACCGCACGCGGCCTGTCGCTGATCTGTCCGTTTCCGGCGCTGGAGGTGGAGATACCGATCTCCTTCGGCAGCGGGACCGTTGACCCGGCCAACAGAGGAACCATTCATCGAATAGGAGTGGAGGACGATCCGGAGAGCGGGCTGCCGAGACTCAGGCTCTCTGTAAGGGCGGTCGACCCCGGGCCGACCGTTGTTGTAAAGCCGCCACCCTTGCCCATTGCCACCGCGCAGACCGACCTGAACCTGAATTCCGGAGATGACGAGATACAAGAGGACGAGGAGAAGACCGAGGAGGATCAGCCCCTGGATTTCATCAGGGGCGCTCGTTTCGTGGACGATCTGGAGATGATCGAGCCCATCGAAGCAGAAGGTCACGCGGATCCTGCCTGGGTGGGTTGCGGTGAGCTTCCGTTGCCCGGCAAGATCGGCAACATGGCGAAGACCAGGCGGCGTCGCAAGCTGGCCGGCTTCATGGCATGGGTCGCGGTTCTGGGTCTTGCCGGCGCGGGGGGATACGTGCTCGAGAAGGCCGGTGTGATCGATATCGAGTCGGTGCGCGCTCACATCGCCGGTTTCGACATGACTCCGGCAGTCGTCAGGGAGCCCGCGCAGATCATCGACGAACTGTCATCGGTAGATAAGGTCGATCTGGAAGAGCCAGGCGAGGTCATGCAAGAGGGTCGCGATGAGATCGGTGAGAGCGAAGACCGGGAAATTCTCGCAGAGATCGGAATGACGCGGGCCGAACCCGATCCGATCGTCGAGACTGTGGCTTCCGTCGAGGTGACTTCGGTTCACGGCGAGCCGGTCGTGGAGTCCGAGGCAGTAGAGGCTGCAGTAGAGGCTCCGGCGACTTCTTCCAGGGAAGTATCGTTCGTCCTTCCCACGCGCTGGCCGGCAGAGTACGCCAACGCTTACAGGCTTCGGGATCCCAACGGCGTGGTCGTGGATGTTCCCGGAGGTCTTGTCAAGAAGGAGGGGTGGCTGGAGATCGGCAAGGACTACCCGATGATCAAATCGGTCAAGGCCGTTCAGCGGGAAATCGGGGCGCGATATGTGATCTTCATCAACGGTGAATTGCCGCGCTTTATGACCGCTCCCAAGACCGGTGGGATATTGCTCAAGCTTATAAGGGAGATTCCCGAGGGCGCGGGTGCCACCGAGCAGATCGCGGCGCTGGAGAAGTGACAGGCGACGTTCCCGGCTTCTCGTTCCGTCCCTGGTTTGCTCTCCTCTCGGTACGTCTTTTCGCAGGTATATTTCTCGTTTTTCTACTGGTTCCCGTTTCCATAGACGACTACGTAAGGGTCTTTCACGCACAATGGTGGTACGAGCTTCCGAGCTTTTCGCCTTCTCATTTCTGGGTCCCGGGCTATTTTTATTTATACGGGCTAGTGGTCGGCCTGACCGGCGATGGGCTGCTCGCTCCGAGGTTGCTGACGCTATTTCTCCACCTTTTCGTCGGGGCGATACTGATGATCGATCGTGGCAGGCATCCCCGTGAACGCTTGCTGGCGGGTGTCTGGGTGATGTTTTCCCCATTGTCACTGGTGCTCGGCACCGTGCCGCTCGCCGAGACCATGTTCATGGGACTCGCCTTCGGGGGTGTGGTGTGCATCGGCAGTTGGCTCCGTAAAGGCAACATCTCACGTCTCGTGCTGGCGGCTCTTTTCTATGTGGGCGCAGCCATGGTCCGATATGAGGGCTGGGTTCTCATCCCGGTATTTTCGGTGTTGGCGTGCTCGAGGAAACCCGCAGGAGTTCATCGCGTCTACGGTATCATCCTCGCGGTTGTTCCCTGGGTTGTTCCCGTTACCTGGAGTCTCTGGTTAATAGGGCGCATGGGTGAAGTCTTTGGTTATCTGCGGAACATTGAGCTCGATTCGTATGGATCTGGAGATGTTTTCGGAGCTTTGAGCCAACCTCTTGCAATGCTTAACGCCGTGCAATTCATTGTCGCCGGCGTCGTTGTGGGTATTGCCCTGTGGAGATTCCTCCGAGGCAGGGTGAAAATAGCGGATATTTACTGGGAAGCTCATGCGGCGGTGAGTCTGTTGTTGGTTTCATGGAGTCTTATCACCGATAATGTACCGTCTCAGTATCCGCTCCGGTTGCTGTACCCGGCCGTCATGTTTGCGGCGCTTCCCGTGGCGGGGATCCTCGGTTCCATTGTGACCGGTGCGCGCATGAGGCTTGTCGGACTCGCGATGGGTGGCATCCTGCTGGTTTCGGGGATGGGGTACGCGCTCTCTTTGGAGCCGGGCTGTCATGTGCCGGGTTACCGGGCGGGCCTGGCGATCAACTCGATGTATGCCGAAGGAACCCTCGGTCCGGACGATCACGTTATGGTGGACAAGCAACTTCCCGAATCCTATGCGGTGGTTGTCTATTCCAATCGGAGCGATCTCGTTCACCTGAATGACACCGGGTCATTGTGTCGGCGAAATTTGCTGGAGTGCGTGCCGGGACGCAAGCCTGTATGGACCGAGGCGGTAAAGGCAGTGGTGGCGTGGCACGATGAGAGGAAGCGTTATCTTTTTTTTCTGGGATGGAAACCCATAGCCCGCAACGGCCGCTGGGTTACCTTTTATCGACCGGACGGAAGCCCTCCTCTGGGGGCCTGTCTTCCTCTCGCAGGGGAAGGCCGGGATGGGGTCAAAACCCCGGTAGGTCAGATTGGTGACCTTCGAGCCGTGACTTGGTAGACTCGTTGTGATGATCAATCTCGTCAATGTCCATCGTACGTTCGACGGGGAGAAGGCCCTCGACGG
>JAUVDV010000098.1 GCA_030595125.1 Deltaproteobacteria bacterium | reverse complement strand
TCCCAGATCCAATCCACAGTAATGCATGGTCGGTCCCCTTCTGTGCCTTTTTGAGCACGTTTTGGTCTTGTAACCATGCGGCTATCACAATGTGGTAGCCCTCGAAAGGGGCCGGCCGCTTTATCCCATCAGACACATTTTGACCGACCGGTCGGTCGGTCAGGTGGGGAGAGGTTATGTCACCAAAGATAGTGGACAAGGAAGAAAAGCGACTGCTCATTGCTCACGCGGCCTTCTCGGTATTCGGCAACAAGGGTTTTGACCGGACCAGGATGGACGACGTTGCAACGGCGGCCGGAGTTGGAAAGGGTACCCTGTACGAATATTTCGATAACAAGGAAGATCTCCTTGTTGGAGCCATGAGGGTGATGATGGACGGCATGACCGACGGCATGCGCGGCGCGCTCGAAAACGACTCTCCCCCCCTCGACAAGCTCCGGGGCCTGACCGTCTTCATGGTCGAGGCCATGGAGCACATGGGAGAGGGCTACCGCTTCTTCCTCGAGTATATGCTGCACATCAGCCGGGCGGGGAATGATTTCCCCATCCTCAAGGAGATGCTCCTGGAGTTTCGCAAGGGAATCGAGGATCTCCTGGTCGCCGGCGTGAAGTCGGGGGATCTGCGTAAAGACCTGGACATCGTTAACACAGCAGCAACTTTCGCCGCGTGGTTCGACGGCGCTGTCTTTCACTGGATCGCCGTTCCCCAAGGCCCGTCGATGAGCGAAATGGCCGATGCCTACATGGACACTTTCTTCAACGGAATACTCGACCGAAAAGGAGGGCGAAAATGAGGGCAAAACTCTTTGACCTTCTCACCCGTCTGGTCGGTGGGAGCCCGTGGCTGGTTCTGCTCGCGGCGCTACTCCTGTCTTTCACGGCAATCGCGATCTCGGGCAACCTGAAAATGGAGACCCGCATCCTGGATCTTCTTCCCAAAGGCGACCCCGCTGCGGTGGAGTTCGACAACATAGTTCGCCAGTACAGCTCGGCCTCCCAGATCATGGTGGGTGTGGAGGGTGGTTCGAGGGACACCAAGGTAGCCTTCGCCAAGGCGCTGAAGGAACGCGCCGATGAGATCGTGTTCACCGACAAGGCGGACGGGACGAGCCGTCCCTATATCAAGAGGGTGGATCTCGGTTTCGACAAGGATTTCATAGAGAATCACGCGATGATGCTCTCCAAGGTTCGCGATCTCGAGAACATCGAAGAGCTCTTCACCGACCTTGGGCTCGCCGATCTCCTCATGGCGTACAATGATTTCTTCGAGCGGGAGTACATCGAGGACTCGAGTAGCGTGACCGAACGCCAGAAGGAGGACCGGGCCATCTCGAGCCTGAAAGGTCTCGTCGAGTGGTTGGAAGGCATCGAGAAGGCGGACGACGGCGACAAGGCACTTGAAAAGCACGCCGATCGGGTCACGGATCTGCTGACCACAGGAGATCGATACATGTTCTCCGGTGACGACTCCATGCTCATCGTGACGTTGATCCCCTCCATCTCCATGGACCGGATGGAAGAGATGCTCGACGGTGTGGGAAGCATGAAGATCCTCATCGAGGACTTGCGGAAGGATTTTCCCGATCTCGAGGTGCGCGCCGCCGGAATGCCCGTCCTGGGTTACGAGGAAGAGGAGGCGACCATCGGGGACATGGGTGTAAGCTCCATGGTTTCCCTGGTGCTCATTCTCGCTCTTTTCGTCCTGGCCTTTCGCATGTGGACCGCCCCTCTGCTGGCCGTCATCAACCTTATCATCGGGATAATCTGGACGACCGGTTTCATCGCAATAGTCTTCGGCCGCCTCAACATCATGACCATGATGTTCGCGGTGATCCTCCTGGGCCTGGGCATCGACTTCGCAATACACCTGAACGCGGCATTTTCCACCGCTCGCAGCGAGGGAAAGAGTATCCCGGATTCCCTGGCGGCAATGTACCGACGTTCGGGATCCGGCGTGATAACAGGTGCGCTGACAACCGCGGTAGCCTTTCTGGCCCTGGCGCTCACCGGACTCGAAGCCTTCATCGAACTCGGGGTTATCCTGGGTGCGGGGATCCTTTTTACCCTGGTTGCTTCCATGACAATCCTTCCGGCCATGTGGGTGGTTCATGAGCGTATCGCTGGCCGCCTCCGAAAGGGGAAGGAACGAAAATCCAGACCCGTGCGCCTCGCGTTCCCATTCCTGGAGGCCTCCGGCAGGGGAATGGCCCGGCGTCCATGGATCTTCATCGGGATCATGGTAGCTCTCACGGCCGGCGCGTTGCTGCTGTCCCGAACCGCGAAGTTCGAGACCGACATGCTCAAGCTGGAACCCCCCGACATGCCGTCGGTGACCCTCCACCGGGATATCCTCAAGAAGTTCGAGCTCCATCCGGACTCGACCCTGGTGACCACCGACAACCTCGAAGAAACAGCGGCCATCGTGAAGAAAATGAAAAAGAACCGGCTGGTGGGTCAGGTGGACGCCATCACCGAGTTCATTCCGTCGCCAAAGGAGCAAAAGAAACGCGCCCGGATTGCGAAACGGGTGGGCGAGCACATGCGGGGTTACCTGGAGCCGAAAGTGACGGTCGGCCTTACCGGTGTGCCGGCATTCGCGCAGCCGCCCGAGTACATGTCCATCGACCGAGTGGATCCGGAGGAAGTGAAACGATTCGCGTCGGAACTCGATCGACTTCAGATGAATGTTCAGGAGATGAGCCAGCTCGCGTTCGCTTCGGTGAAGAAGAGGCTGCAGCAGGCCTGCGATCGGCTCACCGGCGGCGACGAGCCCGAGTTCTCGAGAATCCTGGCGGTCAAGAAAGCCCTCGAGGATGGGGCCGATCCGGGGCACCGCATGGCCGAGTACCAGCGGGCGTACATCCCGCTCCTCGCGCACAAGATCGAGAAAATGTCCGACACAACGCCCATCACCCTGGACACACTCCCCGAATCCATCAAGGAGCGGTACTTCAGTAAAGAGGGCAACAACCTGATCAGCATCTATTCCTCTGTCGATCTCTGGAAAGAGGACAAGATGGAGCTGTTCAACTCCGCGATGGCCAGGGTAACCGATCGTTTCACCGGGTCCGTGGCCCTCATGGACCGGCTCATCACTCTCGTCGGAAGCCAGGGGCTCATGGCCACCTTGCTGGCCCTCGGAGCCGTCTTCATCATCCTGTTGATAGACTTTCGGCATCTGGGCTACGCCTTGCTGGGCCTGGTTCCCCTCGTCACCGGTTTCATATGGATGATCGGATTGTTCATTCTGGCGGGTAAGTCGTTCGACGTGAACAACGTCATGGCCATCCCGTTGATCCTGGGGATAGGGATTGACGATGCGGTACATGTGCTTCACGCGATCAAGCGACAGGGAATACAAGCCGCGCCTCAGATCCTCAAACACACGGGTCGTGCCCTGGTGCTCACGTCGCTGACCACCGGCATCGCGTTCGGGTCGATAGCGTTCGCGTCCCACCGCGGCATGGCGGGCATGGGCCTGTTGTTGGTGATGGGAGTTGCGGGTTGTCTGATGACGTCGCTCTTCCTGCTACCGCCCATCGCGAGAATCTTTTTGAAAGACAACCAGTCAAATGAAATGAGCAAGGAGGTACGTCATGCTTAAAATCTCGACTGTTTTCATCGGTTCGATCGCCACGGCTTTTCTTCTGCTTCCCATCGCAGCACAGGCACAATCGGTCGCGGATATTTTGAAAAAGGTCGATCAGGCGGGCAACTCCGACTCCGCGAAGATGGAAGTCTCCCAGACGGTCACCACCCCCTCGGGGGATACCCGCACCTTCAAGATGATGTCGTACTCGTCCGGCGGCCAGGAGAAGGGCCTCACGGAGTATCTCTCCCCAGCTCAGGTTCGCGGGATGAAGATCCTCACCCTCAACAACGGCGACGACATCTGGACATACTTCCCCAGGACCAACCGGGTCCGCAAGATAGCATCCTCCGCTCGCAACCGTCGGGTCCAGGGCTCCGACTTCACCTACGACGACATGGCCACCGGTGAGATGGCAAAGAACTGGAAGGGCAAGGTGGCCGGCACGGAGAAGATAAACGGGGTCACTTGTTACAAGCTTGATCTCGTGCCCACCGCCTCGGGTCCAAAATCCTATTCCAGGTCAACCGTCTGGATCGACAAGACGAAAAGTACAATGTTGAGAGTGGAGTACTACGATCTCGACGGCGACAAGCTCAAGCGCCTGGATATATCCGGTTACAAGAAGATCAAGGGAATCCAGATCCCCATGCAGTACACCATGACCAACCTCATGGACGGCGGCACGACCGTAATGAAAGTCCTCAAGGTGGCCATCAACGTCGAGATCGATCCCGGCCTGTTCACCGAAGCCGGTCTGAGCAAATAATCATGATGCTCAAAACATCTGTCCCGATAATAGCCCTGGCGGCGGTTACATTCACCGTAAACGCGCAGGCGCAGGATGCCGGAGTCGTGACGCAGGATGCCGGAGTCATGGCGCAGGATGACGAGGTCGAACCGGATCTAGGCGACTCTCAGTGGGATGTAGTAGTCGAAGACGACAGTGCGATTGAGGGCACGGCGGAAGACGATGATGACGATTACTTCGTGCGGGCGGGTGACGATTTTGGCGTGAAGCTCCACGGCTCGTTCGAGAACCAGCTCACTTTCATGTGGCCCAACCAGTACAACGGCGAGGAGCGGCTGTACGTCTACGATTACACTCGGTTGCGGATCGATCTCGACGCGGATCTGCCCGGAGGTCTCCAGTTGAGATCGGATGTGGTGGCGCGCCTGTTTGTCGGTGACACCGACTTCTACATTGTCAACATCATCCCCGCGAAGGCCTTCGACGATCTGGTAGCCAGGGACCCTCGCTGGCAGGCGGCCATGTTCGATAAGTACGAACTCGAAAACGAGATCTACCTGGACAACGTCTACCTGAAAGTGCCCATCGCCAAGACGTTGCTGGTTCTTGGCAAACAACCGGTGGAACAGGGCGCCGGTTACGCCTGGAACCCCACCGACGTGTTTACCCGCAAGGAGATGATGGACCCGACCTACGAGAAACCGGGTGTGATCGCTCTACGCCTGATGATCCCCATAGGCGAGTCGGCCTCTCTCGACTTCCTGGGCGCACCGGACGGCAGCTTCGAACACTGGGGCTACGGAGGCCGAGGGGCGTTGCGGCTGGGTCCATTGAGCCTGAGCGCCGCGAGCTACGTGACCCGGGTGAAGCGCACGGATCTGGAGGGTTCCATGGACGCCATGATGGCGGCGGCTATGTTGGGACAAGATCCGGAAGAGGCAGTCATCGTCTCGCAGGCGCGCAGGACCATGGTCGGTGGCGACGTCATTCTGGACATTGAGGGAGTCAGGCTGTGGGCGGAAGGGGCGTACAACTTCGTCGAGAACAAGAGTGGCGCGCCGAAGGATTGGTGGGAACTCGTCGGTGGCGCGGAGTACTTCTTTCCGTTCCAGACTCACCTGATGGTCGAGTATTTTCATTACGGCGAGGGCGGCGAGCAACACGGGGGAACCTATGACTTCAACAGCTGGATGCAGCTCCTCACCGGCGAGTTGAAGATGCTCGGGCGTGATTTTCTCTTCGAGTCCATCGATCACCCGGTGGCGGATTTCTGGACCCTGGGGTTGTCGTCCTTCCAGTCCCTCTCCGACGGATCCGCGGCGATCATGGGGGATGTGCGGTGGGAGTTTGTCCAGGACGCGGAACTCTGGCTGTTAGTGGTCGCCGACGTCGGCGACAAGGAGGACTTCCTCGCCTCCGCCAAAGGACAGGCCTGGCTGAGACTCAAGGTCTATTTCTAAGCACTTATAGACAAGGAGGCCAATCGTGGATAGTATATACCATGGTAGATACCAATCTGCATTGGAGGTGCGACATGAAAACCGCAAAGCTGTTTGCCAATGGGAGAAGTCAAGCTGTGAGACTTCCCAAAGACTGCCGTTTTTCAGGAACGGAGGTTTATGTTCGCAAGTTCGGGGACATGGTCGTGCTCTTTTCCAAGGAGGATCCCTGGAGGACGCTCATTAACAGCCTGGATCGTTTTTCCAATGATCTATTCGATTCAGGAAGGGAGCAGCCCGAAAATCAGTCAAGAGAAGAGCTGCAATGAAATATATGCTCGACACGAACATCTGTATCTATTTGATAAAAAAGAAACCTCAAGCTGTCATAGAACGTCTTGAGCAAACCGATATCTCCCAGGTTTGCATCTCTTCAATCACGCTCAGCGAGCTTGAGTACGGAGTTTCCCAAAGTAATCGTCCAGAGCAAAACAAGATGGCACTTTTTGAATTTCTGACGCCGGTTGAAGTGGCGTATTACGATGACGTGGCGGCTCAGAAATACGGAGCCCTGCGGGCGCTTCTGGAAAAACGCGGCGCTCCCATTGGATCTCTGGACACGCTTATCGCGGCTCACGCCCTCTCACTCGAATCGATTCTTGTCACAAACAACGAGAGGGAGTTCGACCGCGTGCCGGAGCTGAAGATAGAAAACTGGGCAAACCCGAGCGGCTGAAGGTCCGCTTTGCCCCTTCGCGCGAGGACTGATAACTTCGTGAGCATCCTTGTGGCGGAGGAGAAATGAACAAGCAAAAAGTCACGAGACAACTTGTCCTCTTGAGCGCACTGACAATGGTTGCTTGCGGGCATTCGGCGCCGGACACAGAGTCACCACCTGGAAAAACGGTGACCTCAGATGCTGCGAAAGAAAATCCATCCTCGAGTACGACCGGTGAAGCCCCCCACTCGGCACAAGACAAACCTGGAATGCTGGATTTTGGACACGAGGAACCACCACCTTTTGAAGTCGTCATTCCTCCTGTGGCCGGTGATTGCTGGGAGCCTTCTGACGTTACGTGCATGCAGTGGAAGGACGGCAAGATAAGGGCCATCGAGTTTGAAAAATACGATTGCAGTGACGAGCTTTACTATGCGGTGGATGAGAACAATGTCCCTCTCATAAAAACTTTACTCAGGGGCGACAAGAGTGCTCCGCCTGACATCAACTGCCGAACCGGCTACGGATGGACCTTGTTGCACAGCGCTGCCATGGGAGGGCACCTTGAAGCAGCCCGACTTCTGGTGAAGCGCGGAATCAAGTTGAGCGCCTGCGACATGAACGCAATGACTCCACTGCACTACGCAGTCAAGGACGGCAGGCTCAAAACGGCCCTGCTGTTGATTGCGAAAGGCGCCAATCCCAACGCGGTGAGCATGTCGGGGGACAAGCCTTTTCACCTGGTCTGGATGGGCGCATACGAACTGGATGGCAAGGAGAAATCCGCGTATTCCATGAAACTGGCTAGGGCGCTCATCAAGGCCGGCGCCGACGTAAACGCTCCCGACGGTCTGGGCTCAACCCCGCTGCACCACGCCGCCGACCACGACGACCTGCCCGTTATCAAACTACTGGTCAAGCACGGTGCCTCTGTCCTCGCAAAAGATAAAAAAGGGAAAACTCCAGGCGACATGGCTCACGACGCCTCCACCAGGGACTACTTCAAAAACCTATAGACCTATAGGGTCATGAGGAGGTCGCCGCCTGACCCCTCGCAACGCTATGCATCCGCTACCGGATCAGTCTTATTGCGGCTGACTTGGTTGGTTAGTACCTCTTCGAGGTAGTACAACCTATCTTCATCCTCGTTGTCTTTTGACGGCAAGGGGATTCTAAAGTCATAACGAACGCAATCGGGGTCATCGTGATTTCCCCAGTCACAACAGCTCCAGTCAACTTCCACATGTAGCGGAACATTTACAATGCAAGAAATATGCACCAGGCGACTCAATGATCTGGCATTTGAGATTGCCAACCCGAAACGGATGTATTCCCGACTCGGTTGAATCTTAATCCAAGCTACTTTCACTCCGTGGAATGTTTCGAACAAGTACTTCACTCGCTCCTGAATCTCTAACCCAACTTCTTTGAGAATTTCTTCTTTCATATCCGATTATTTGCTTTGCTACGTTGTGCACCAAGTGTCACCAAGATCACTTCTGCCAATCGAACAAACAGCGCCCAAATGTTACTCCTTCGGCCAATGACTGTCGATCTGTGTTCGAGCGTCTTTTCTGCGGATATCCTAAGGATACTACGTATATCGCGGATCTCGGGAACGGACTTCAGAAGTTCACTAATTCACCGGGAGGCGAAGCAGTATTGGGATATGCTTATACAACCGGAGAAAACCGGGGCAACGCAGCCGAAGGTGCTTGTACCGAGGACTTAGCCTTCTAGCGTCTGAGGTGATCGGAGCTTGAACGCGAACACCGCGCCAACGAACGCTACCGACATGAAGACCGGAACCAGTGCCCACTGGATTTCCCGGAACCAATCCACATCCATGACGAGGATCGATATGATTGAAGTGATTTCACAGATCGCTACGACCACTGCCGCCACCGGCACAACGCGTCGCGCATCGAATGCGTCGAACACGGCGAGCATCACCACCAGTAAAACCAACCCATTTTCCAGTTCGATGAGCGCCGGGCCAAGTACAAAGGCCAAAACGGGGGTGTCCACCCATTTCAGGGCAACGGCGGCTGCACAATGGACTGCGAAAAAAGGTGCCACCATCGCCAGGCGCCATCCCCGATCCGCCAGAAGTCCCAACATGATCACCAGGGGAAAATTCAGCAACCATCCGGCCTCTTTTAATAACAAGTATAGCGAGTACTCGCCCCCCGCCGCACCGGGTATCGGCGGTACCATCACCTCCCAAACGATGCCGATAGATTCGAAAAACCCCAGGTAGCCGAAAAAAGCCAACACGGCGACCGCAACAAATACAGATCCCGCCGTCATGTTTCCATCACCCGCATTCAAATCCGACTCGGCCTCAAACTTCCAGGAGCGGCGCCACAACAACGCCGCCGTCAGCAACAACACGCTGCCGACCCCACACCATACGAGGCCGGACCAGAAGGTCTCTATGGCGTTTTCGGAATTCGCCGCACCGGTTACGAGCGGAAGCACAGCTTTTCCCGCCTCGTACCCCGCTTTACTCGCCAGTATTGAAAGCGCTAGTAGTAACCCACGTCGCTTCTTTGCCACCATCACGAGTGCGATGGGAGCAAGAACTACCAGACCACTCGCCAGGGCTCCCACCCCGACAGCGAGGTGCCCGATCCAGACAGATTTATCCCAGATCGCGTACGTTGCCAGGGCGGCGCCCCCTCCGCCTGCAATTGCAGCACCGATGATGAGATAGCGCCACCGAACGAGGCGTTGGGATATCATGGCAGCTAGCGCCAGTCCGGCGATGAACGGAATCGACCAGTCGAGAGACAGCATCTCCAGCAACGTCGGTTCCCGTTTCGCAACGAATGGAAAGAACGCCCAACTCAATACAGCAACGGAGGTCAACCAACCGCTCCCCGCAGCGCATAGCAACAGCAGCGCTACGAGGCGCGCCCCCCCCGGCAAGAGAGTCCTTTTCTCTCTGTCCAGCCCCAGGTCGGCAGGCGGCTTGTAAGGCCCAGTTGTGTCGGTGTTATACATCCACATCCATATCGCGGCGCTAACTTGGTGGATATGCCTAGTTCGAGCCGGAGCCCGAGTCTTTGGGACCATTCTCTCTCAAAGCAAAATGGCCCAAAAGCGCGTCGTGCAGATGATGGACGGCGTCTTCCACGACACCGTTGTCAATCATCCACCTCAGATAATCGGGCTCTTCCCGGGCCAGGTATTTTAGTGTCTTGCTCTTGTGCCTTCCAAAGTTCACCGCAACTTCGCCGTCGATCCACTTGAGTTTCCCCCGTCGATCCACTTCCTCGGGATCCCGCACGGCGCTGTCCAGCTCTCCTGGAGTGGACGGCAGATCCCTGTAGCGATTCAGCTGTGCCTCGAGAACTGCGAGGGTCGCCTTCACGTCTCCCAGGGCAGAATGCGCCTCAGCGTGCTCCTGGCCGCAGTAGAAACGCAGGGCGCCGCTCAGATCCCTGGGCTCGCGCTTCGTGAAGATGCGAAAGGAATCCACCACCGAGATCTTGGTCACGTCCAGTTTCTCCCCCGCTCTCTTGAACTCCGCGGCCAGCATGGGGATGTCGAAATTGATAACGTTGTATCCCCCCAGATCGCACCCGGTGAAATAGGCCGCGATTCCCCTCGAACCCCGGGCCACCTTGTCGAATGGCGGCTCATCCTTCACGTCCGCGTCGGTGATCCCGTGCACTGCGGTCGCTTCCTTGGGGATCGGTATGCCCGGATTGAATCGGCGCACCTTTTCCTCGCGCTCGCCATCGGGCCATATCTTGAGCGCCGCGAGCTCGATGATCCTGTCGCGCTGAGTATCAACCCCGGTCGTTTCCAGATCGAAAACGATGAGTGGACGTTCCAACTTCAATCCCATGATGTGTACAAGGTAGAGGCGGCATTCAGGTCGGTCAACGCTGAACGGGTGACCAGATTTTGGTCGATATTGTAGTTTGTGGCATACTTTTCATCATGGATGTGTCGGATCGTACCTGGATGATCAAGCCCACCGGCGGCAAGAAGGAAGGGCCGCTTTCGGAAGAGGCGTTCCAGGACAAGCTCCGCGCCGGAGACATCCCGCTCACTTCTCAGGTCAAGAGCAACAGAATGAAGAAATGGAAGCCGCTCATTGAAGTCATCACCAGTGATGAAACCTTCCTGCGGCCCTCCAGCATGCCCCCTTCTCCCCCGCCAGAAGAGAACAGCTAAAGCAGATCTTTTCGATCGCGGCTCTTGAGCGCCTCCACCACCTTCTTGACGTCTTGCGCTCTGTCGCGCTTGCACACCAGCAGGGCGTCACCCGTATCGACCACTACCAGATCTTCGACATCGACTAGCGCGACGAGCTTGCCGGACGGCGCCCGCACGAGGCAACCCGTCGATCCTGTCGCGATCACATCCCCCTCGACGGTGTTGGCAGCGTCGTCCTTGTCGGACAATTCGTAGGCCGCCTCCCACGAACCGAGATCCGACCAGCCGAAATCCACGGGGACACATAAAATACCGGTCGCCCCCTCCATCACGCCGTAATCGATGGATGTGGACGGAAGCCCGGGAAACACTTTTTGAAGAACCTCGGTTTCCGTGCCCGCCGCGAGAGCCTCGTCGATCTTGTCGAGCCCTGCTTTAAGATCCGGCATCTGCCGACCGATTTCGTCGAGTATCCGATCCGCGCTGAAGAAGAACATGCCCGAGTTCCACGTGAAGTTACCGGCCTCGAGATATTTTTTTGCGGTCGCAAGATCCGGTTTTTCCACGAAGCGCTCTACCTCGCGCACCCCGGGTTTCACCTCCTTGCCCATCTCGATGTATCCGAATCCGGTCTCCGGCCTGTTCGGCTTGATCCCGAATGTCACCATCGCCCCCTTGCGCGCCGAGTCGACGCCTGTTCGAACCGAAGCCTTGAAGGTTTCTATATCGGCCACGAGATGATCGGAGGGCATCACGGCGAGCACGCCTTTCGGATCACGTTGCCTCACGTGAACCGCCGCCCATCCGATACACGGCGCCGTGTTCCTGCCGACGGGCTCGGCCAGGATATTCTCCCGGGGGAGTTCGGGCAGCGCCCTCGCCACCGCATCCACGGTGATGGCGCCCGTCACCACGATAACCCGTTCGGGTGGGATATCCGGTCCGAGGCGATCGAGCGTGGCCGCTATCATCGTCCGTCCGCCGCCGGTCAGATCCAGGAGCTGCTTGGGGGATTTTGCCCGACTCGCCGGCCAGAAACGCGCACCGACTCCACCAGCCATGATCACCGCGTATGTACGATCCATTTCTTCCCTCCTTGGGACTCGCGAAAAGGAAACTGCCGATTTTGAAGTCGGATGCATCATGTCCATACGCGATTAAATAATCAATACGTACGGTCGAATCTTGACATATAGAAAAAGCTATTGAATCTGAGCCGCAGTTATCATATATTTGTTGTGAAATGTTTCACAGCGTGAATAAAATCACAGCATATTCCGTTTTGTGGTGGAGGTATGAATGATCCCTGAGCGAACCATCGGACGATTGAGCCTGTACCGGCGTATCCTGGATCAGGTCTTGGATCAGGGTCGTACCTATATATTTTCACATGAACTGGCGAAACTGAGTGGCAACAAGCCTGCACAGGTGCGGCGAGATCTCAACGTGGTCAAATGTCCCGGCTGTGCATCGAAGGGATATGATGTTCAGGAAATGATAAGGTGCATCGACAGTACTCTCGATGGACCCGACAAGCAGCGCATCGCGCTGGTGGGCGTGGGCAACCTGGGGCGAGCGGTGCTTCATTACTTTCTCGGTCGCCGAAAAAAACTGGAGTTTGCCGCTGCATTCGACCGGGATCACGACAAGGTTAACCGCGTGATCCATGGGTGCCGAGTCTACCACATCGACGAGTTGAACGATGTGATTCGGAAAGAAAATATTCGGTTGGGGGTCATCACTGTCCCGGTTTCCGAAGCCGGGCATATAGCTGACCTGCTGGTGCACGGTGGCGTGCGCGGGATCCTCAACTTCACACCGGCGCCCCTTCGGATTCCCCCCGGCGTTTACGTGGAGAACATCGATATAACTTCGGCCATCGAGAAGGTCGTCTATTTCACCGATCTGGGAAATCGCGAAAAGGAGAAGGAATAATGCAGGCAAAGATCGAGGTGATCCTGAAAAGGTATTCCCACGGAGGTCGGGAACAGCTCATTCCGATCCTGCAGGAAGTACAGGCGGCTGATGGCTACCTTACTGCGGTGACTTCCCTGACAGGGATGCGTTTCACGCAGGGTGCTGGAAACGCCGGTGCATGGGTCAAGGCTGATGTCGTGATGGACAAGCCGGTGCGGGGGGACCAGCTCATCAACGAGGTTCGGAGTCTGCTGGCGAAGTAGCGAGCCCGACCATTGTCGGCGGGGTCGCGGGAGAGATGGTTATGAGTGTTGCAACGCCAACCCGATGTTTTGTCCAGACGGTCAAGGACCGCTGCCGCGTTTGTTACACCTGCATCCGAATGTGTCGCGCCAAGGCGATCCGTATTCGGAATCAACAGGCCGAGATCATACCCGAACGTTGCATCGGGTGCGGTAACTGCGTCCGTGTTTGCAGCCAGGGCGCCAAGCAGTTCGTCGTGACCACGGACAGGGTAGAGGCGCTTCTGGCCGATGAAAGGCCGGTTGCCGCCTGCCTGGCGCCAAGCTTCCCCGCCGAGTTCTGTCGGGAGATGGATTTCCGGATCCTGGTGGGTATGGTTCGAGCCCTGGGGTTTGACCTCGTCACCGAGGTGGCCTTCGGCGCCGACCTGGTGGCGGATCGGACTCGGAGCCTGCTCTCGGACAACGCCGGCCAGCGTTACATCGCCACCGCCTGTCCGGCTGTCGTGGGATTTATCGAGCGCTACCAGCCGGAGTTGATCGGCAACCTGGCTCCTCTGGTGTCCCCGATGGTGGCCATGGCCCGGGCGCTTCATCATCTGGTGGATCCGGAATTGCGCATCGTCTTCATCGGTCCTTGCGTGGCCAAGAAGGTGGAATCCGAGGACGAGAATGTGTGCGGGGAAGTGGACGCGGCGATCACCTTTCGAGAATTGCGCGATATGTTTTCCTCGAGGGGCATCACCGCGGAGAATTCGGAACCCGGCGATTTTGATCCGCCCCATCCCGCCCTGGGCGCGCTGTTCCCGATCAGCCGGGGTTCTCTCCAGGCGGCCGGGATTCATGAGGATCTCATCAAGGGCGAGATTGTCACTGCGGACGGACTCACCGAATTTACCTGTGTGCTCAATGAGATGGCGGCGGGGACACTCGAAGTCGAGCTTCTCGAACTTCTTGCCTGCGCCGGCTGTATCGATGGTTCCGGCATGACCACCGGTGAGACGCTTTTCAGGCGCCGCTCCAGGGTGAGTCACTACGTCCGGTACCGGATGGGTGGTCTGGACAACGAGCGCTGGCACAAGACCATCGATCGGCTTGCGGGTCTCGATCTGTCCCGGTCTTTCAGTGACAGGGATCAGCGAACTCCCGATTGCCCCGAGGAGAACATCGTCGAGATCCTGGCCCGTATGGGAAAGCATACCGTCGAGGATGAACTCAACTGCGGCGCATGTGGATACCTCACCTGCCGGGAGCACGCGATCGCTATCCACAATGGGCTGGCCGAAAGCGAGATGTGCCTGCCTTTTGTGATCGAAGAGGTGAAGCGAAGCCTCGAGGATGTCTCTCTTTCCCATGCGCAGCTCGAGGACGCGCAGGAGCAGTTGATGCACTCAGAGAGGCTCGCCAGCATGGGACAACTGGCGGCCGGTGTGGCACACGAGCTGAACAACCCTCTGGGTGTGGTGCTGATGTATGCCCATCTGCTCCTGGATGAAAGTACCAGGAGCGGTGATTCCCGAGAAGATCTTCAAATGATCGCCGATCAGGCGGATCGGTGTCGGCGCATCGTGTCGGACCTCCTGGACTTCGCGCGAGAGAGCAAGGTATTCATCCAATCGGTGGATGTCCGGAAGATGTTGCAGCAGACCGTGGCCGCCACTCCGAAGCGGGATGGGATTCAACTTCGGGTGGATTGCCGGCACAAGGCGGCGGAGTATATGCTGGATCCGGACCAGGTCCTTCAGGTTCTTGCCAACCTGATCGCCAATGCCGTTGCGGCGATGCCCGATGGTGGGCAGATTACCCTGGAGACCCGGGATGAGGCCGATCACCTGGTCTTCAGCGTGTCGGATACGGGCTGCGGGATCCCGGATGAGAACCTCCCCAAGATCTTCCAACCCTTCTTCACCACCAGGATGAACGGCACCGGAACCGGCCTCGGACTGGCTGTCTCATATGGGATCGTCAAGATGCACCGGGGGACTATCGACGTGGAGTCCAACGTGGATCCTACGATCGGGGCCACCGGCACTACGTTTTTCGTGAGGTTCCCTCTGCAAGGAGAAAACCATGGATGATATCCGGTTGCGGGTGTTGGTAGCGGACGACGAAGAGGGGATGCGTCTGGGTATTCAGAGGACGGTGCGTCCGTTCCGGGCGGTGTTGTCCGATCTGGGCGTCGAGACAACATTCGAGACGGAGTTGGCCGAAACGGGAGAGGAGGCCATTGAGCGAATAGCTACAGCGGCCCCGGATATTCTCCTGCTGGATTACAAGCTTCCGGGCATGTCCGGTCTGGACGTGATGGCTCGACTGGAGGCCGACAAACAGGATGTCCTGGTGATCATGATCACCGCGTATGCGTCCATAGAGACCGCTGTGGCGGCGACGAAACGGGGTGCATACGATTTCCTGACCAAGCCGTTTCGGCCGGATGAACTACAGGCCGTGTTGAAGAAGGCGACCCATCACATCATAGCGCACAGGAGGGCGCGGCGACTGGCCGAGGAGAAGCGCCAGGTTCGGTTCGAGTTCCTCTCCGTCCTGTCGCACGAACTGAAGGCGCCTCTTGCCGCCGTGGAGGGATACCTCTTCCAGCTGCGCGACCGTACGATGGGAGACAGCCTGGAGCCATACGGGCCGCAGGTCGACCGGATGCTGATCCGACTGGACGGCATGAAGAAGCTGATTTTCGACCTCCTGGACCTTACGCGAATCGAGTCCGGGCAAAAGGAACGCGATCTCTCCGACGTGGATCTGGCGGATGTGGCCCGCCAGGCTCTGGAAACCATGCAGCCGGAAGCCGGACAGAGGGGCGTCAAGATGGACCTCCATGCTTCGGGCAAGGTGCTTGTCTGGGCCGATCGGTCCGAGCTGGAGATCATCCTCAACAACCTGGTGTCGAACGCCGTGAAGTACAACCATGACGAGGGGCATGTGGATGTAACTGTCGAATCGGCCGGTGATCATGTCGCTGTTCGTGTCAAAGACACCGGGATCGGCATGTCTCCGGAAGATGTCGGTCGTCTTTTCCGGGAATTCGTGCGCATCAAGAATAAAAAGACTCGCAATATTCTGGGAAGCGGCCTCGGCCTGTCTATCGTCAGGAAGCTGGTGGATCTCTATGGCGGTGAGATCTCGGTGGAGAGCCGTCCGGACGAAGGCACATCGTTTTTGATCACGCTGCCCGCCGCGTGCGGGCGGGAAGGAGATAGGGATCATGTGTAATAGCAAGTGCGTCCTCGTAATTGACGACGACCAGGACATCCTTGACCAGGCCAGGGCGATCCTGGAGGCAGGCGGGCACGAGGTCCTCACGGCGTTAAACGGACAGGAAGGGCTGGCCGTGCTGGAGACCCGAGCGTTCGACATCATCCTGTGTGACATGATGATGGAGGATATCGGCGCAGGCCTTTCGGTGTGCCGTGAAATCAAGGAACGAGGCCTCAAGATTCCCATCTACCTGGTCAGCGACATCGGTAATTTGTCCATGCAGAATTTCGATGTGAGGGCCGAAGGGTTTTCGGGCGTACTCCAGAAACCGTTCAGCGCGAATGAACTCTTGGCATTCATCAAGTAGTTACCGGACGGCAATGGACGCCGCTTGATGCTGGAAGGAAATGAACATGGATAGCGCAATGCCGATAATAGATGAGACGGCGATTCAGGCAACGCTTGAAGCCGGCCGTGTATCAGACAGTGTTCGGGTCCGGGAGATTCTGGCGCGTGCGCGGGACCTGGCCGGCCTGGAGCCCGGAGACGTATCCGCCCTGGCGGGGATAAGTGATCCGGAGCTGCTTGGAGAGCTTTTCGACACGGCAAGGTGGGTCAAGGAGAGGATCTATGGACGGCGGCTTGTGCTGTTCGCGCCTCTTTATATCTCCAACCTTTGCACAAATGATTGTGCGTACTGCGCTTTTAGAAAACGGAACAAGTTGGTGAAGCGCCGGGCGTTGACCCAGGAGGAGATCTCTCAAGAGGTGCGGTTCCTTGTGGAGCAGGGGCACAAGCGGGTTCTCCTGGTGGCCGGGGAGGCCTACCCGAAGGAGGGGTTTTCCTATGTCCTCAATTCAATAGAGACTATCTACGCGACGCACTCCGGACCGGGCGAGATACGGCGCGTCAACGTCAACGTTGCGCCCATGACGGTGCAGGAATTCCGCGAACTGGCCGCGGCGGGCATCGGGACATACCAGGTCTTCCAGGAGACATACCACCGGGAGACCTATCGCAGCGTACACCTGAGCGGCCCAAAGCGGGACTACGACTGGCGGATCGACGCCCCGGACAGGGCCATGGAGGCCGGGATCAATGATGTGGGCATCGGGGTGCTCTTCGGCATGGCCGACTGGCGGTTCGAGATCCTTGCCCTGCTGCAACACATCGGCCACCTGGAGGAGCGCTTCGGCGTCGGTCCGCATACGATCAGCGTTCCGCGTCTGGAGCCTGCTGTCGGTTCAGATCTGGCCGAACATCCTCCCCGTCCGGTCTGCGATGTGGACTTCCGCAAGATTGTGGCAATCCTGCGGCTGACGATCCCGTACACGGGGATCATCATGTCTACACGGGAAAATCCCAATATTCGCAGAGAGACATTCGCGCTGGGGGTCTCCCAGATCTCGGCCGGAAGCAGGACCAATCCCGGAGGATACGAGGAGGACGAAAAGTACGCATCCCAGTTCAGCCTGGGAGACCACCGTACCCTGGACGAGGTTGTTCGCGACGTGGCAGACCTGGGGTATCTGCCGTCGTTCTGCACGGCCTGCTACCGACTCGGTCGCACCGGCGCCGACTTCATGGACCTGGCCCGTCCCGGAGATATTCGAAGGCATTGCGATCCCAACGGGTTCGCCACCTTCGAGGAGTATCTGCAGGACTACGCGACTCCGGGGACCCGAGAGGCAGGGGAGAGGGCCATCCTGGATGCCGTCGAGCGAATGCCGCCGGATGTACGCAGAACCTCGGAGAAGATGCTTTCCGAGGTCAGGGATGGACAACGGGATGTGTTCTGCTGAAGCCAGATCCGCAAATGGATTCGATCCGGAGA
>JAUVDV010000095.1 GCA_030595125.1 Deltaproteobacteria bacterium | reverse complement strand
GGGCGCCGGCTCTGCCTGGACGTCCCCCCGGATGACGATTGACTCCCCACACTTCTTGCATCGGATCTTGAAGACCTTGCCCTTGACCTTCTCGTCCGCGATGGAGTACTTGGCGCTGCAGTTTTCGCAAATGATCTTCATATTATCGTCCTCGGGTTACTCTCGTTCCGCTCGTTCGAAATGATCTGCTCAAAGTTCCGTATTCTTCCCTGTGGGG
Source organism: Deltaproteobacteria bacterium (assembly GCA_030595125.1). Classification (GTDB taxonomy): domain Bacteria; phylum Myxococcota_A; class Polyangia; order JAAYKL01; family JAAYKL01; genus JAUVAN01. The sequence continues at coordinate 18,783 of JAUVDV010000095.1, read as the reverse complement.
AAAAAGCAATTTTCAATATTAAGGAAAGGACCGATTCAAATCAAGGCCATCAATATTCAATTTTCCCAATAAGTAAACATTGTTTGCAATGAATCGGCTTCAATATGGATTTTGTTTTGGCATCTTATATCCATTTTTGTCCTATTTAGAACCCTTGCGACTGTTTTTCCATTCCGGATATGTAACCAATTTTGCCGAATCGTGGGGGCAGAATCGGGAACCCGGATCGTATCCGCGATGACATTTCGGGCACACCATTCCAACGCCGTCATGCGCGTCATCCGGCACGTTTTTTTCGCATGGAACGAGCTTTGACGCGTCGTGGGGGCAGAAGAGCGACCCGGGGGAGAAAATAGACTTGCATTTGGGACAACAGAGGTTGCCCGGTTTTGAAGCGGGGCTCGAGGCAGGGAGGCGAGGTGAAGGTGAGGCATCGTCATCCTCGTCATCGAGCCAGGAGTCCTCACCGTTGTATCTTGCGGATCTCTTTCGAAGCACGATCACTATTACCAGGAGCGTCGCCGCCAGAAAGATCGCCGAACCTACGATTATTGCCAGGATGAGCGTATTGTCGCTCGGCACACTTCCCAAAGGCGCGGTATTTCCGGGGATCGCGGAAGGCAGCGAATCGGCCTGGCCCGGCAGGGCCCCGGTCTTTTCGGATTCGGATGGGCGCGGCGCGGTTTTCAGATCCTGCGACGGATGGAGTCGTGCGCGCAGCAACTCGCCCAGATCCGGGAAGGAGACCGTAACACTGGCCGTCCCCTTTTTGCCCTCCGCCTGGGCGGCGATATTATAAATGCCTTCCGAATCTGCGGCGGTCGCTCCGGCCTTGAAACATCCGTTTCTGGAAAGTAACCCTCCAACTTCCTGTCCACCTTGAGATACCGTCCAGGACGCGTCTACCCTGAAACGACATCCCGCAGCGTCCACTCCGACAGCCTTGAAGCAAATTCGTTCCTGTGGGCCGATCTCCACATTCGGCGGGTTGACGATCAATCGTGTCATCGCCCCGCTGCGTTCGCAGTCGGCTTTTTCGTCGTCTGGTTCCGGGTATTCGAGATCGAGTTTGGGTTTGGTAGCTTTTTTCGGGGCCTCGGTTTCCTCGGCAGCGCCCGGTTCCGGTTGCCTTTCGTACACGCGCCGCTCGGTCATACTCGCGATGCAATTATCGCCCTTCAACGTCCAGTCGAATTTTGATTTCTTTGTGTACTCGAGCCGGTCGTTGCCTTTCGCGGCGAGTGTGTATTCCTCCCGCTCGAATTTGGCATCGGAGGAGGGGGTTTCGCACACTCTGGTCCACCTGGTCTTCGAGGCGCTCTGGCCCTTGGTCTTCAAGTGTGGGTTTGGAGAGGAGCAACGATCGGTTCGAAGGCCGCCTATCGAGAACACCAGGTGGGTTCCCTGGGAGATGATGTCCACCGGTCGGACCTTTTTACTCGAATACCCCTTTGGTTGCGGGCCGCAATGCTCGCCCCAGTTTTCAACCGTGACCACGAGCCTTCTGGATGTCATATTCCATCGTCCGGCGAATTTCGGGTTTGCCAGGGCGCCGTTGGGGATGGCGAGCACGGCCGTAACCAGAATAACTGTTATTCGGACGATCATGAGATGACGCGACTCGTTGTAAGCGTTTGAAAGCAACTAGAAATTTAAGCATTTTTTAATTTATTGGTCAATCAGGAGCCGGCTCCTGTTGTGCAAACCCTGAAAAATTAGTTACTGTTCAATATTCGCACGTTTCGGAAATCCTGTTGAATTTAGGAGGTATTTTGACGCGGCATACTTTGAGAAAACTATCGTACGCCGTGTCAGTACTATCGCTGATGACCGTCCTGACCGGGACTCCCAGGACCGCCAGAGCGGGAGGGTCCCTCAGCTGGTTCGGAAACGATTCCAGGAGCGCAGCCATGGGGGGAACCGGCGCCTCCGGAGGGGTGGGGCCGGGAAACCTGTTACTCAACCCCGCCCTCATGTCGTTTGTTCGAGGAGGCGCGTGGATTTCTTTTTCGATGGCGCCGAGCTGGTTGAACATCGACCTGAAAAATCGTTCCGACGACTACGATGTTCCCGACACGATCTATCAATCTCATCCCGGCATGTGGGAGGTGGATCACCCGGTACCCACCAGCATGATGTCGCGAGCTCGCAGCGATACCCGGGGGACCGACACCTCGTACCTGTTGAGCGTCGTGGCCATCGACTCCTTTTTTCACGAGGATCTGAAACTGGGAATCGGTTTCACGACGCCCGTGCCCGGCATGGTGAGTATAGAAACCTGGTACAACGACGAACGGGAGCAGCATTTCTCCAACAAGCTACATTTTGAGAGGTTCGGGGAGTTCGACAACACAATGTCCTTCTACCCCGGGATATCCTTCGCGCCCCTCGAGTGGATGTCCATCGGCTTCACACTCCAGGTGGATCTGGCCTTCGTGTTGAAGTCCAGGTTGTTTCTGACCGAGGGAACCGAGTGGGAGTACATGTACCTCAACACCGGGGGCGAGGTCGTTCCCATTTTTCGCCCGATCGCGGGAGCGGCCTTCCGCACGCCCTTCGACCTGGGTTTCGGCATCGTGTACCGCCATCATTCTTATACAAATGTAGATGTCGACATCGACATGAGGGTCTGGAACGGAGAACAGCTCGATGATGAAACCGACGAGCTTCAGTTGCAGTTTCAGCAGAGCCACCGGAACGTGTTTGGTTACAAACCCAAAGAACTGGTCCTTGCCGCGAGTTACTCCTACCGGGGTTTTTCGGTGGAGGTGGACGGTACATGGGAGATGTGGTCGGGGTACCTGGACCGGCACGGCAATCACTGGAACCATCCCTCCTGGGACGATACCGACGACATCACCGCAGACGGGTGGGACTCCGACTGGAAGGATCCCACCTTCGACGATGTGGTGAGCGTTCGGGTGGGCGCGGAGGTGTGGGTGACCGATCGCGCGGCGTTGAGGGCCGGTATGGGGTACTTCCCGTCTCCCATGCCCATCCAGACAGGTCGTTACAGTTACGTGGACAATGACTTGCTCATGTACAGTCTCGGCGCGGGGTTCCGGTTTCAGGTGCTCGGCAGGACGGTCACCACGGATCTGGCGGCGCAGCTGTGGCACATGCGTTCTCTGACAGTAATGAAGAACAACGTGATCAAAGAAGACGGGGGAGTGATCGACGAGGTTCCGGATGATCTGACCGATTTCGACGGAAATGTGATGCCCGAAGCCGCCGGGTTGCAGACCAACAACCCCGGTTTTCCCGGCTACACATTCGGGGGACTTGTCCTGAACCTGTCCCTCATGATCGGGATGGAGTTCAACTGAGCTGTAATTTCCACTCAATTACCATAATCAGTTTATATTTAGAGTAATCTTTTTTTTCTCGACATAACATGTGGAGAAAAGGAATTCCCATGACCAATATCGTTGGAAAAGGTGCACTGATCGTGACTGCGATCGCCGTCGGCGTGTTCATTTCATGTACCTCCGACCCACAGGGTTCAGGCATCGATGCGGGGACGGATGCAGATGCAGACACGGATACTGACACCGACACCGATACCGATACCTACCCGGACTACGACTCAGGGCCCGACTCGGGGCCCGGGGCCAGCCTGACCGGCAGGTGGGCCCAGTTGATCAACGTGTCGATCATTCAGGAGGTCGGCATCCCCATCGTTACCGCAGATCAATGGGTGGTCTCCAGAAATTTCTATCTCGTGGACATAACCACGGACGGTGAGGGCAATCTCACCGCACACGAGAGGCTCTGCGCTCTCAAGCTCAAGCTCAGGAGTTGCGGTTTTGAGCTGCCCGGTTTCAACACCTCTTCGGTCAACCAGAACTTCATCGACCACGTTCAGGTGCTCGAGCGGCACGTGACGGTGGACTCGGATGAGCCTGGCACCGCCTGGACGTCGGACATAGTTTATGAGGTTCGCGGCTCCAACCTGTGCAACGGGGAGTGCGACCCCTACGTCGATTCCACATGCGATCCCATACCCGCCAACGGATCGGCGAACGAGGGCGACTCTACCCCATGTGGCGGAACCTGCACAAACGCCTGCTGCGATCAGGACGATGACGGGCAACCCGGCGTCACCAACACCCTCACGGGCATTCTCAGTTGCGAGACATACGCCGCCCAGCGCTGGTGGGCCAGGCTGGACGGGCAGATCGTGGACGAGAACAACATCGCGGGCGCGGTGGTGGACAACTTCTCGGAGCAGACGGTGCTGGCCGCGAGTACTTCCCTGTGCGAGTCGGGCAATCCGTCCACCCGCCCGGAGAACTGCCCGGAACACCAGTACTTCAAGATGATCCGCCTGTCCGACAACGCCACCTGCGCCGACGTGCTGGCCCTCACCGACTGCGACGAGGATCAGTTCACCTGCGACACCAACGCGGTGCTGCCCCTCGACCCCAAAAACGATCTTGAAACGGATTGCAGCCCCGACGACTGTGATTGATCGGGTTTATGCCGGCCTCCATCATCTTCCCCTTCCCCTACTTCAGGGGAAGGCCGGGATGGGGTGTTAACGTTCATCCTTTGAAATAACGCGAGCCACCTCTTCGGGAGTGGTGAGGCCCACGCCGACGGCGTCGATGGCGGTCCTGAAAAGAGATCGCATACCGGCCTCCCGGGCGTGTTGCTCTATGGCGTCTGCGGAAGCTCCGTCGGCCACGAGCTTTCGGATCGGTTCGGTAACTTCGAGGATCTCGAAGAGGGCCGTGCGACCGTGGTAACCAGAGCCGGAGCAGATCTCACAACCGGTGCCATGGAACAGCTTGAAGTCCCTGGGCGGCGTGGCCATGTCCAGGTCCCGCAGATCGTGTTCCGTGAAACCGCGCTCTTTTTTGCATCCAGTGCAGATTTTTCTCAGCAGTCGCTGCGCTATCACAGCGGTCAGCGCGGAGTTGAGCGAATACGGCGCGACTCCGATCTCCAGTAGCCGGGAAAACGCCGCTGCGGAAGAACCTGCGTGGACCGTGGTGATAATGAGGTGGCCTGTCATTCCGGCCTGAACGGCGACACGGGCAGTTTCGGGATCCCGGATCTCTCCCACCATGATCACGTCCGGATCCTGGCGCAGGATCGCGCGCAAACCCTTGTCGAAAGTGAAGTCTCTCCCCTCATCCACCTGAGACTGGTTGATTCCCTCCATGTCGAACTCGATTGGATCCTCCAGGGTGGCGATCGATCGAACCGCGTGGGTCTGTTTCTGGACGGCACTCAGGCCCGCGTAGATGGTAGTGCTCTTGCCGGATCCCGTCGGTCCTGTGAGGATGACCATCCCCTGGGGTTGTTCCAGGAGCCGGTGCATGATCCGTTGCTCCTGGTCGGCCATCCCCAGTTCGGTGAAGTCCATGTAGTCATCGCCGCCGCCGAGGATGCGGATGACGATCCGCTCCCCGTGCAGGGTAGGCATGAACGCTATCCGAAAGTCGGCCTTTGCCAGACCCGAGCGTTCCAGCTCCACCATGCTCTGACCGCTGCCGCCCTTTCCGAATCGCCCGTCCTGGGGGAGAGCCTCCTTGTAAATCACCAGGTTTGAAATAACCTTGAGCCGGTTGGCGATCGGTCCGGAAAGGGCCAGCGGGATGACGGTCACGTCCTTCATCATGCCCTCGATGCGATAGCGAAGGGCCATGCCGGATCGCATGGGATCGAAGTGAATGTCGGAGGTATCGGCGGCGATGGCCTGGAAGATCGTGTAGTCGACGATCAACTTCACATCCGGCTCCTCCTGTGCGGTCATCGTATTCACATAGGTTGCCACCTGCTGGATATCCTCCTTGACGAACAGGCGTCTCGGATCCTGTCTGGAGGTAGATCGACCCGTTCTTCCGAGCGGAATCAGGCTCAGAACGATCAGAGCGCCTGCGATTCCCAGCCACAGGGTGGGGCCCGGAAGCGAAGTGATGACATCCTGCATGCCGAGTGACGACTCGATGGAGGCTCCGTGGCGAACGATCACGCCGATGAACGCGGTAGCCAGAGCGACGTAGAATAATTTTGGATTTCGAATCATGAAAGGAGAATACAAGGATCCGGGACACATTGGAATAAGCGTGGCAAGCTCGCTGTTGTCAGCGTGAAGTGCGCCATGCACTTTGAGACCCCATTCCGAAATGGAGGATACGATGGCATTTTCAGATAATTCACGCGGAGTCGGGACATGGGCGGCTGTGCTCGTCCTGGTTCTGGTTGCGGCGGTGGCCTGTGGTGCGGCGAGCGCCAGGGACAAGAACAAGGGCAAGAAGCACGACGGTCCGCTGTCACCCACCACTTACGATCCGCAGATATCCCTGTCGCCGCTGGTCGACAAGGTCTCGCCCGCTGTGGTGAACATCAGGACCAAGACCACCGTCAGGGGCATGCAGGGCATGATGGGTCCCGAGGGACTGTTCGAGTTCTTTTTCGGCAATCGACCGAGAAGAGGGGATCCATTCGGCAGGACGGAGCGGACTCTGCAGGCGGCTGGTTCCGGGTTCATCATCGATTCGGATGGGCTAGTGGTAACCAATCATCATGTCATCAAGGACGTGGACGAAATAGAGGTGCAGCTCGCGGATGACAGGATCTTCATCGCGAAGGTCGTGGGGTCCGATCAAAGAACCGATGTGGCGCTGCTCCGCCTGGACAAGGCATCGGGACTTCCCACCGTGGAGTTTGGGGACTCGGACGCTTTGAAGGTGGGAGATCGCGTGGTGGCCATCGGAAATCCGTTCGGCCTGGACCACACGGTGACCGCGGGGATCGTGTCGGCGAAGGAGCGGGTGATCGGCGCGGGGCCGTACGATGACTTCATTCAGACCGACGCCTCCATCAACCCGGGGAACTCCGGAGGACCGCTATTCAATCTCAGCGGGCAAGTAATCGGAATAAACACCGCCGTAAATCGGAACGCCGAGGGGATCGGGTTTGCCATACCGTCCGGCCTGGCGCGGGACATGATCGAGGCGCTGAAAAACGGTGGCACGGTCGTGAGAGGTTGGTTGGGTGTAGTTCCCCAACCGCTCACCGACGAGCTGGCACAGGTGCTCGGCTTGCCCGACAAGGGAGGCGCGCTGGTTGCCAATGTCCAGGCGGATTCCCCGGCGCAAGAGGGCGGGTTGAAGGCGGGCGACGTGATAGTGAAGATCGATGGCAAAAAGCTGAAGAATTCGCGGGAAATCTACCCCCTGATAGCCGGGTTCAAGCCCGGGAAGACAGTTTCATTTTCGGTGATTCGCGACGGCAAGCGCAAGAGGCTAAAAGTGAAGATCGGCAAGAGGCCCGACGACGATGAGGCCGGCGACAGCCCGACCGGGAAGAAGAGCACAGTAACGCAAACTCCCAAGCTGGGTATACAGATCGACGATCTCAATGATAATCTGCGGCGCAGGCTCGGCGCCGACGATGTCGCGCACGGAGTGGTGGTGACAGAAATCGAAATGGACTCTCCGCTGAGAAAGGTGGTGCGCAAGGGAGATGTCATCACGGAGGTGAACCGGGATCCCGTCGGAGATGTTGCAAGTTTTCGCGAGATCGTCACCAAGCTGGACTCGGGAGACGATCTCCTTCTTCTCATTTACCGTCGGGGCGCGTGGATCTATCAGGTGGTCAGGCTGTAGAAGCTGACCACAAAGGAGGTCTGTCTTGTCTGACCGCAGTAGTGGAAAGAGCGTTGTCGCCGGCGCGTTTGCGCCGTACGGAACCTCGATTTTTACGGATATGACCATACTCGCTATCGAGCACGGCGCGGTCAATCTCTCCCAGGGGTTTCCCGATTTCGACGGCCCCCTGGAAATAAGGGAGGCGGCCGCGCGGGCCATTGTCAACGGGCCCAACCAGTACGCGCCGACCATCGGAATGCCGTCTTTGAGGCGGGCGGTGGCGGACAAGATGAGCAGGTTTCACAACCTGAGCCTCGATCCAGACCTTGAAGTGACCGCTCTGGCAGGGGCCACGGAGGGGCTCGCGGCCACGTTGCTCGGCCTGGTGGAGCCTGGCGACGAGGTGATCCTGCTCGAACCCAGCTACGATCTCTACCCGGCGATGATCGCCAGGGCGGGAGGTATTCCGGTTTACGTGCCCCTCGAAAGGCCCGGATTCGGGTTGCCCCCCAAAGAACTGGCGGAGGCATTTGGACCAAGAACAAAGGCGATCGTCGTCAACAACCCGCAGAATCCCTGCGGCAAGGTCTTTTCCCGGGACGAGCTGGAGTTGATCTCTTCGCTGTGCGTCAAGCACGATGCCTACGCCATCGGCGACGAGGTGTACGAGCACCTTGTCTACGACGGAAGGGAGCACGTGACGCTCCTCGATGTGAAAGGGTTGCGCAAAAGGGCAGTGGTGATCTCCTCCACGGCCAAGACATTCTCCATGACAGGCTGGAAGGTGGGCTACACGGCGGCAGCTCCCGAGCTGACCGGGGCTGTTCGAATGGCCCATCAGTTCCTCACCTACTGCACCCCCGGAGTGTTCCAGGAGGCGATGGCGGCGGCCATCGGAATGGGCGATGATTACTACCGGGGTCTCCTCGAGAGCTACATCGGCAAGCGGGCATGGCTTTGCGGCGCGCTGCGTGACATGGGGTTCGACGTGCTCGAACCCGAGGGAACATATTACTGCTCCATCGATATCGGTGGCCTCGATTTTGAGGACGATCTCGCCTTCTGCCGATACCTGGCTGAACATGTCGGCGTTGCCGCCATACCGTCGTCGTTCTTCTGGAAAGACAGGCGGGGCGGACGCGATCTCGTTCGTTTCTGTTTTTGCAAGAAGGACGAGACCCTCAAAGAGGGAATCCGGAGGCTCGAAAAATGGCGGGGGAGGTAGGCCATGATCAATTCATCGGTTGGGGTGTCATTTTGAGGGGGATCTCCGCGACTAGAAGGTTCCTGCAACTCCGAGGCCGGTTCCGTTTTCTCCCACAAGGGTTGGAGTGAACTGTATCGACAGGCCGGCAATATCCTGTCGCAGCCAGATTTTTTTCTTGGAAGCGAGGCCCACTATGAAAAGCACCACACCCGCCGTCTGTGCCAGCGTACCAAATGTTCCGTACAGGCGCATCGTAGCTTCCCGATCACTGTCGTCACTGGAGTCGTAACTGGGGTAGGAATCATCCCCCTGGTCGTGTTCGTAGCCGAAACCTGCGATCATTGGTCCCAGAATAGGAATTGCCAGCTTGATGTTTGCTTCCGACAATAACACGCAGAAAAGGTACGTGCCTCCGAAGAGTGCGGCCCCCGAAATGACCAGCGCTCGCCTTCTTTTTTCCACCTCGACGTAACCTTCCGGTGGATCTTCGCCTTCTACATAACGAAGTTTCTTCGGTTTGCTTCTGAGATTTACGAGCGGGTCAGGTTCCGGCTGCTGAAGGGTTACTCCCGGGGGCAGCGCGTAGATGATCGTTTGAGGTTGAGGGGCGGGCGTCACTCCCGGCTGGACAGCGGTTGATTCCTTTGGCGTTTCTGGAACTTCTTCGGTGGTTTCGTCTGCCGGCGGCGGCGGAGGAGGGTCATCTTCTGCCACCTCGTCGGATATTGCGAAGCTGCTAAAGAGTGTGAATGCACACGTCGCCAATAGCCCCAAAAGAAAGTTACGAATAAACATTACGTACCCCCATTTTTTAGAGAAAAAAATAAATCCTTACCCATTATATACTCTTCTCAAGAAGTTTTTGCACCTGATAGAATTTCGATCTGGAACAACGAAGGGGGGGGCGCAAGTCACTCTCCCGCGCGGGATACGCGATTTTGACGGCAGGCTGGCGAGTTATTCAGGTTCGAGACGCGGTTCAGTCACATGCCAGACTTACTAACCCGATCAAGTTGGCCAGGCGCGTATCGTTGAAATATCCAAGGTTCGGTCCGGCGGTGGGGCCGGGAGGCCCTACGTCGTCGATCGGGGTGCTGCTGTGTCCCTGGTTCATCAAATAGTCGTCGTAGGTGTAATTACCGGGTGGCTGCGTCAACGTACCGTCGCTATCCATTTGCTGCCGTGCCGTTCCGATCAGTGTGTGAAGCTCCACTATACGCGCATCCTGGTCCTCAACGTTGTAAAGCCCGCCGCTGGTAGTGTTGGTGACGTCGACCATATTCTCCAGGAACGCACAGTAACGCTGATTGTATTCGGGGACTTCATAGCTCAACCGATTAAGTGGTGCCTGCGCGCCGCAGGGGCGCAAGAGGTCGACGGTGAAGACATCTTCGATTCCCATGCAGTCGAACGAACCGTACGCTTCGTTGGTGTCCCAGGGGATCGTCTCGAACTTGTCGGTCACCGGGTTATGATAGACGTACAGGTTGTGGTTCATTGTGTAGTAGGCGTCGAGATTCGAAATCACCAGAGTCCAGGCCTGGTAACTCAGATAACTGTCAACATCCATCACTTCTTCGAGAGCCGTCCTGTTGGTCTCGCTCGGATCGTTCAGGACATCGGCGATCGCCTTTGTTAACGCCGTGATGTCCTCGAAGGTGTTCATGGTTTCATCGTCCTCGTTCGTCTTCAGCACCAGCCCGGTTTCGGCGTTCGGGTCTCCGTAGCTGTCCGGTCCGGCGGTCTCCCCCAGGTAACTGAAGTCGTAGTCGGAATAGAGCTTGTACAGGTTGCCGTCATCGACGGAATCTTCGGTGCCGTAGTTGTCCTTGAGGAAGCGATGATCCACTTGCTGGACCATTGTGAAAACACCGTGCAGCGCGCCGTCAACGGTCAGCTCGGCGAATGACGTCCGTGATGCGACAAGCCCACAGTTTATTGCCAGATCGTAGGAGAGAACCTCACGCATCATTGAGGGATCCTTGGTGGCGTTGTTCAGGCTGAAGCGATCGACGCAGTGAAACCGCTGGCCGTCCACGTACTCCTCGAAATGGATTTTGAGAGACTTTGTGTTGGTTGGCCCCGACATCATAAGAGACGAATTGCCCTTCACCCGGACGCCGACGTCGCTCATGGACTCACCGTCAATGGTGATCGTCGCCCGGTAGTACACCTCGGTGTTCTTTTCCAGCGCCATCTGCGACCATGAACCCGGATCGTCGAAGTCGATGCTTATCTGCACAACGTGATCCCGGGTGAAGAAATCGGCAAACTCGGCGCTCCAATCGCACTCGTCGTCCGCGTCGGTGTCCGTGTCCATGTCCGCACCGGAATCGGTCCCTCCGTCTGCAGATGAAGATGGTGTCCCGTTGCACGCAAACCCGCAGGCCAGCCCGACAAGCAGTAGGGCTGCGAAAGCGGTTTTTCTAATATCAATCATCAAATAACTCCTCTATTTTAGCGCCTTACCAATGTCGTAGGCCCCGCCGATCGATTCCCCCATGGACCAGTACTCTCCCACCGAGGTGGAGTAGGCCAGAGGATCGAGCGAGGGCACGTCGATCTTTCCGTCTTCGCGCACGAGTTCCCCGTTTGCGTGTATCTCCATAACCTCGCCGACGAACCATGTGTGGGTGCCCAGCTCCAGGCTCTTGAATAGCCGGCACTCCACGTTTACCGGGCACACGTCGATAAGCGGCGCGTCAACCAGCGCCCCCGACGTCGTCCCCATGGCGAGATGTTTGAGTTTGTCCGGCCGGCGGGCGCCCGAAACGATTCCCAGGTAGTCCACCTCCACCGCGAGGGTCGTTTTGGGAACGTTGATGGTGAAGGCTTTTTGCCGCTGGATATTGGCGAAGGTCAACCTTGTGTTCCGCACGGCAACCCCGAGGCAAGGCGGGGAGTGACAGCAGGCTGCGGCCCAGGCGGCGGTCATGGCGTTTGCGGTGCCGTCGTCGTTATAAGTACCCACGAGGACGGCCGGCATCGGAAAGATCGTGGGTGAGGGCCCGAGGCGTTTTTTCATAATAGTCTCCGTTTTTGAAGTCACCGGTAAACGGACTGTCGGGTGTGGCTGGAGTCGCTGTCCCGATGTCGCAGTTCGGCGGTGGTTTCGCGGAATCGGCGAACGATGACTGGGAGCATGGAGGCGGCGATGCTGGGCCGATCCTTGAGGAGACCCTGCATGGCCCACTGGGTGAGCACCAGAGTCACCACATCGCCGACCGCTCGTATCGAGGCGACGCGTTCCGCCCCGTCGATGATGGACATCTCGCCGACCATCGACCCCTGGCCGAGCTCTGCCAATAGAACGGTTTCGCCGTCCTCGAACTCCCCCTCCACCGCCACTTTGCCGGATACTACAAGGAACGCGGCCACCCCTCTCTCCCCCTGGCGGCAGAGATAATCTCCGTCACCGTAGCTGGATTCACCGCACGACTTGGCCACCGCCTTGAGATCCCGCGAGCCCAGGTGGGCAAAGATCTCCACACGCGACAGGAACTCTCTTTTTACTTTCCAGTGCAAAGTCTATTTCCCCTTGATAGCCGAGCCGAGAAGCTCCTTCGCAGCCGCCCGGATCTTTTGTGTCACCGAGTCTCCCCCGAGCATCCGCGCGATCTCTTCTACCCTATCTTTCGACCCTATGCGATCAACCATGGTGGTGGTGCGCCCTTCCTTTTCGATCTTGGACACCTTGAAATGCGCGTCAGCCATGGCCGAGATCTGCGGGAGGTGAGTTATGCAGATCACCTGATGGTGTTTAGCCACCTCTGCAAGCTTGCGCCCGACCGCGTTGGCCACGGCGCCTCCGATCCCTGCGTCGACCTCGTCGAACACATAAGTGCCCACCGGCCCGACACCGGCCAGTACGCGCTTGAGAGCGAGCATCATTCTGGACAACTCACCGCCGGATGCCACGGTCCGAAGAGGGTGCGCCCCCTCCCCGGGATTGAGGGTCACCAGAAACTCAACCCGATCCCAGCCGCTCGAAGTAGGCCCCTTGTCGGTCCTGGTGAGATCCACCTCGAAGGTTGCGTTTTCAAACGAAAGGTCCGCGAGCTCCACGGAAACGGTTCGGCTCATCCTGGCCGCCGCCTTCCGCCGGGTTGATGTGAGGGCGCCAGCGAGCTCATTTGCCTCCTTCGAACGGTCGTCCAGGAGTTGCCGCACTTTGGCCAGGGAGTCCTCGTAACGTGAGAGTGTGTCCTTTTCCAATGCGAGGGAATCGCGCAGGGCGAGCACACCGGCGAGATCCGTCCTGTGTTTCATGGTGAGCTTGCGAAGCGCCTCCCGACGATCCTGAAGCTGTTCGAGGCGCTCGGGGTCGGCTTCGATGGTCTGGCCGTATTGGGAGAGGGAACGCGCGGCGTCTTCTATGAGCACCGCCGCTTCCGAGAGCTGCTTCGCGTCCGAGGTGAGAGATTCGTCGTACCGGGTGACATCATCAAGCGCGTTGCAAAGCGCGCCGATCCGCTCGAAGATGGAACCATCGGTTTCGTAGAGTTCGTGCGCGCCGCGCCTGGCTGTGTCGAGCAAGACGCCCTGGTGAACGAGGAGCGAGATCTCCCTGTCCAGCTCGTCGAGCTCGCCGGCCGACGGCGCAAGGGAATCGATCTCCTCTATCTGGAACTCTATGTAGTCGAGCTTTCCGGCCCGGTCGTGCTCCCTGTCCTTGAGCGCGCGGTACTCACTCTCGGTTTCGTACAGGCTCCGGTATGCCGAGGCCATCTCCTGGATTTGACCGGCATGACCGCCGAAGCCGTCCAGCATGTCGAGCTGGTTCGACGATTCGGAAAGAGTATGGTGCTCGTGCTGGCCCATGATGCTGGCGAGGCCTTCCGCCAGGCTGGACAGTACTCCGAGTGAGGCCAGTTTTCCGTTGACGTAGCAACGGTGGCGGCCCTGTGCGGGGATCACGCGGCGCACGAGCAGCTCGTCGTCGACGGGGAAGCCGGCATCTTCGAGCCTCAAGTGGACCTCCGGCTCGTCCGTCACATCGAACAGACCCTCGATCGTGGCCTCTTTCGATCCCTTGCGAACCAGGTCGGTCCGGGCTCTCCTTCCCAGCAGGAGATCCAGTGCCGTAACCACGAGAGACTTTCCGGCGCCGGTCTCGCCGGTCATTGCGTTGAAGCCGTTTGAGAGATCGAGATCAAGGTTCTCAATCAGTACCAGATCTCTGACTCTCAGATGGGCAAGCATCAGTTTCCTTGTCCGTTATCCCGGGCCAGCACTTCATCGGCCACCTGGCGCGCGACGGAGTCTCCGTACAATGTTCGAACCAGCTCCACGGCAAATTCCAGCGCCGTGCCGGGCCCTCTACTTGTCAGGAGCTTGCCGGAGATCACGACCCTGTCCTGCCGGTAGCCGTCCGTCGGGAGTTCGGGGGCCATGCCCGGGTAACTGGTGAACTGTTCCCCGTCGAGGATTCCGGCACGATCGAGCGCGATGGGCGCCGCGCAGATGGCGGCCACTGTCTTGCCCGCGCTCCTCATCTTGACGAGAGTCTCTATAACCCTGCGATCGTCACGCAGACTGGCGGACGCAGGCATTCCTCCGGGCAGCACGATCATGTCGAACTCGTTTTCGGCGAGCGCATGATCGAGGGTGCAGTCCGGCACCATTACAACGTCGGAGCGACCCTTGATAGGTCCCTCCTTGAGCCCGGCGGCAATCACAGTCGCCCCGGCGCGTCTCAGGATGTCTATTATCGACATGGCCTCGATCTCCTCGAAGCCCTCTGCCAATGGTACGAGCACGTATTTCTCCATTGAATTCACTTTCTGTAAAAAAGAGTGGCTGTCATAGTCACCGGCTTACGGTACGAAAAAGCTACCAGAACCTGAGTGCTTGTCCAGCGATCGGGCCGCTTGACCAGTTCTATTACCGTCGATAAGGTTACGCGTGCCGTATTGGGTTTGGTTGTCACCTCATTAATTGGTGGAGGGAGATTCGCATGAAACGAGGAGTGCTGGAACTGATCGCGGGGCTACTGGCCATGACCTTCATCGTCATGGGCCTCGTCATGCCTGATATCGCGGCTGTCGCCCTGGTTTCCCTGGGGCTGATAGGATTTCTTGTGGCATCGAGGTTCGTCATGCAGCGCAACCTTGACAGACAGAAAACCATTTCCAGGGATCTGACCTCGTCTGCGGACGAAGCCATCCGGAACCTCAGCGCCGGTATCAGGGAGCAGCGGGAGAAGATCTCCAGTTCCACCGAGTCCATCGAGGACATGACCGGTTCCCTCAAGGACATTTCCTCTCACGTTGAGACACTCGCGACCTCGGCGGAGGAGAGTTCCTCCTCGATCCTGGAGATGACCACCACCAATGAAGAGGTGGCGGAGAACATGTCCTCCATGGGTAACTCGGTCAGGGAGACCGTCAGCTCCATTGGAGAAATGGCATACTCGGTCAAGGAGGTAGCCACCAATATCGAGGCGCTCTCCGCGACCTCGGAGGAGACGTCGTCGGCCATGAACCAGATGGACGTGTCCATCGATCAAGTGCAATCCAACGCAAACGAAATGGCCATCATCTCAGAAGACGTGGCCCGGGACGGGGAGCGGGCGGCGGAGTCGGTTGCCAAGACCCTGCAGGTCATCAACGAGATCAAAGTGTCGAGCCAGGAGGCGGTCGACGTCATCGTCAATCTCGGTCAGAAGATCGAGGCCATCGGCCAGATCCTCAACGTGATAGACGACGTGGCCGAGCAGACAAATCTACTGGCGCTCAATGCGGCGATAATCGCGGCCCAGGCCGGAGAGCACGGCAAGGGGTTCGCGGTCGTCGCCGACGAGATCAAGGATCTGGCAGAGCGGTCCGGCGTATCCACCAAGGAGATCGCGAGCCTGATCAAGTCAATTCAATCCGAATCCAGAAACGCCATCGCCGCCGTTGAGCGCGGAAACCTCAACGTGGATAAGGGTGTGGAGGTGTCGAACGAGGCCGAATTGGCGCTTCGACAAATCCAGTCGATCTCCCAGAAGTCGACCAACATGATGCGGATCATCGCGAGAGCCACCGTGGAGCAATCCAAGGGATCGAAGCAGGTCACCAACGCCATCGGCCGGATCGCCGAGACGGTGCAGCAGATCTCCAAGGCCACCACTGAGCAGGCGCGGGGATCGGAGCTGATAATCAAGGGGGCCGAGAGGATGCGGTCCATTACCCAGCATGTAGAGCGGTCGACCCAGGAGCAGGCCAAGGGTGGGCGGCAGATAACGGGCGCCATCGAGTCCATTTCCAAGATGGTCAACCAGCTCAATCTGGCTCATCACCAGCAGAGAAAAGGCGCCGATCGTATTCTGGATTCCTCGCGTCGTGTGGAGCAGATTTCCAGGGAACAGGAAAGCAACCTGGAAGATGTGAGCAAGGCTTTCGAGGAGATCGCCAGGACCATGCCGGGTACAGACTGACAACTTGTTTGGAGAAAAAAAACGTGTTTGGCATCGGCTGGACTGAATTCATCGTTGTTGCGCTGGTCCTGATGATCTTCGTCGGACCAAAGAACCTGCCCCCGCTCCTGCGCAAGGTCGGAGGGATCATGGCGGAGTTCAAGTCTGCGAGCCGCGAGCTTCGAAATCAACTCGACGTGGAGGTCAAGGCGCTCGAACTCGATCAGGCCAAGTCGGCAATAAAGGACTTCGGGAAGGACGCCCTCGAGGAAGTCACCAGACCGTACGAGGAGTTGAAGAAAGCCGATCATGAGATCAAGAAAAATATGCTCGATGCCCACGAGGAAATCAGGAAGGACGTCTCCCTCCATCTGGGTCTGGACGGCAAGCCGGTGGCGAGTAAGCCTGCGGGGGATGGCGAGGATCAAAGTGAGGGTGTGAGCGAGGAGAAACCGGTGAAGGGCGAGGACGAGGAGAAACCGGTCAAGGGCGATGTGGAGATTGATAAGTGAGCGAAGGGAAGGATGACGGCAAAATGACCTTCCTCGAGCACCTCGAGGAGTTGCGTCGGCGTCTGGTGTTTTGCGCTCTTTCGGTTCTCGCGGGGATGATCATCTGCTGGTTCTTTCGCGAGCAGATAAGGGCCTTCCTCGAGGCCCCCCTGTACGAGGCCTGGGCCACGGTCCCGGGGTTGCCGGAGCCCGAGCCCCTCCGCTTCAAGAGCTTGCTCGAGCCGTTTGTCGCCTATCTGAAACTCTCCGCGCTCGGAGGCGTGTTTCTGGCGGCGCCGGTGCTCATGTACAATCTCTGGAAGTTCATCGCGCCGGGACTCTACTCCAAAGAGAAGAAGATGGTGCTGCCCTTCGTTTTCGTCTCCTCTCTTCTGTTCGTGGGCGGATCCACCATGGCGTATGCCGTGGTTTTTCCCATCGGGTTCTCTTTCTTCCTCGATTTCGCCGCCGGCGGTGAGGTGAAGACGTACGATGTGGCCATCGAGATACTTCCAGACGAGGAACCCGCAAAGGATGTCAAAAAGGTTGTCGCTCCGATAAGGCCGGTGGTCAGCCCGCCGGTTTTGCAGAAACGGGTTGGGGGCGTGGACGCGGGTGTGTTGGACGGAGGTCCGCTTGAAGTTGATGCCGGCGTGGACGGGGGCGCGGCTGCTCATGCGCGGGAGATGGAGATCGCCGACACTTCCCGAAGGGCGACGCAAGATGACGCGGGACCTGATCCGCCGGGAGTGGAAGAAGATATCGCCTGGTGGGAGATGGCCCTGAACAGGCTCCTGTCGCGGTCCTGTGGCACGCTCGAAGCCAGGAAAGGCGAGATCGGAACCGTCATCGTCACGTACACATGGGATCTGGAAAGTTGCGAAAACCTACCCGAGCTGTCCACGCTCACCAGAGGCGACGAGGAGATCGAAGTCGAGTGGAACGAGTTGGAGATGCCGGCGGAAGGTACCGTGGTGTTCGAGACCCTGGATACGGGCGTCGGTCTGGGCATGCAGGAGTACGAACTGAGCGTGGTGATCTTGCCCGAAGATCACAGCAAGCTGCTCCCGATGTTGATGGTCAAGGATTATCTCTCCTTCGCCATCAGGCTATTGCTCGCCTTCGGCATTGTTTTCGAGCTGCCGGTCCTTATCACTTTCCTGGCGCTGGCCGGGATCGTGAATTACAGGCAGTTACTAAAGTTCAGCAAGTGGTTCATCGTTCTGTCAGTGGTGATCTCGGCGATGCTGACACCTCCGGACGTGATCACGCAGATCCTGCTGGCGACGCCGTTGACGATTCTCTACTTCCTGTCGATTCTGGTGGCGTATATTTTCGGTCCCAAGATCGAAGACGAATAGCGTTCGTCAGGAGATGTTGTCGCAACCCCCCGGTTTGATCTTGCAATACAGACGACGAACGCGGCGACCGTAGCCGTTGCGTTTGCACTTGCCGGAATTGTACGCGGAGAGCCACAGTTCCATATCGTCGGGGCCGCACTCCTCCTGCCAGTAGTGGAGATGGCCCACGCCCACTCGTATGTTCGGCCTTGCATCCTTCAGATCGTCCTTTGTGATGGATCGGGTGAGGGTGCCCCGGGGCATGATCTGCATGAGGCCGACTTCCCCGCGCTTGCCCTTCACCTTTGCGCGAAAGCTACTCTCCCGAAAAATGATTGCGGTGACCACGAAAGGATCCACCTCCGGCTGGACCGCGAGGGCCTCTTCCACGATGATGGTAGCGTATTTTTCCGCTCTTAGTTGCGCGTTGTCGGTCTTCCACAGGGGGAGGAGCGACAGGATGGCTGCTGTAACGGCGACGGCGAGGCTTTCCATTCAGTTCCTTGTGTTCCTCTTGCGGGCGCCCCTTGACCCGTCGTTTCCCAGTGCACCTTGTAAAGTATTACGCTCTTTCGTGTACCGTCAAGTAGGGGAGAGGCCAGCCCTAATGATTGATCGCATCTTTTTTGCTACTTATTACAGCGTTGGCCAGTGTCCATCCTCGTTCAATTGAAAGTAACTCGTCAAAACCTCGTCGCAGGACGAGCCATCCTGGTGGCCCGTTGTTTTTGATGTGCCCCCCTAG
>JAUVDV010000012.1 GCA_030595125.1 Deltaproteobacteria bacterium | reverse complement strand
GGGCGCCGGCTCTGCCTGGACGTCCCCCCGGATGACGATTGACTCCCCACACTTCTTGCATCGGATCTTGAAGACCTTGCCCTTGACCTTCTCGTCCGCGATGGAGTACTTGGCGCTGCAGTTTTCGCAAATGATCTTCATTTTCTTACTCCCAGCTCTTTGTCCCTTTTTAAGGCCTTCGTTCAAGTCTTTCGAGGCCTGTCGGGCAATACGACGAACTTCCTGTCTCTGCTGATCGGTCAGACTCAGCGTCTCTGACTCACTGGCAATGAGGGCGTCCCTGGCCAGTTGGGCCGTTGCCTTGATCTCATCCAGTGCGCGCCTCAAATCCTCGTCGGTCTCGAGGGCCTCCTCAACCTTCCTGACGTCATCGCCGAAAAGCTCTCCGAGCGCATACGCTGTAAGCTTCTCGTCATGTATGCCGATGGTCATCGTTCAATCCTCCCGTGCCAGCTCGACCCTGGCACGCAGGCGATCTCGAACCGAGCAAAGAGCGGTTGAAAGAAGCTTGCTAACCGTCCCCAGAGATTTTCCCATGACCTGACTGATTTCCCTGTACGAGAGGTCGTCCTGAAACTTCAGACGAAACGCCTCTTGTTGTTGCGATGGGAGCGAAGCCAGGGCCTCGAGCAACAGCTCGTAGGCTTCTCGTTGTGCTGCAGCCTCACCAGGACGCCCGGTAATGCTGCGATCCACAACCGCCTGACTTTCATCCAGCCGGCCCATTCGACCTTCCTTCCTCACCAAATCCAGAGCCCTATTGCGGCAGACCGTGAACAGCCAGGCCGCAAGATGGCCTTCAACCTTGCTACGATCGGCCACACACAGTTTCAGGAACGTGTCCTGAACAATGTCCCGCGCCGTTTCGGCATCACCAGTGATCCGCACGGCGCAGCGCAATAGCGGATACTCGTACCGCCCGAGAGCGGCCTCGATCCACTCAGTCCCGGTCATTCATCCACCTGCCACATACCGTCCAACACCTCTGGAAAGAGCGCGCCTTCCATTCTGATAACGAAGAAGTCGGTTTCCTGTTCAGCTTTTCACACCATCACTTTCCTTTTTCAATGGCTTAATTGAATTGAAACCATTAAAATTCAAGTCTAATCAATGCTTTGTTTTGAGAAAAAGGAGACAACAATGTGTAACAGTATGAAAATCATCCTCGTTTCGGCACTTGCCGCCATCCTGGTTTTGGGATGCGGTAGCGACGACACCCAAGAAATCGACGGCGGCACCGATGCCGGCACAGACACCGATACCGACGCTGATACCGACACCGATACCGATTCGGATACCGATACGGATACCGATACGGACACCACTCCCGCCGGTGACTACTGGGATGACGGATACTGCGGCGACTACGGCAACAACGTTCCGGCTTCCATGGACTGCAACGGCGTTCCCGGGCTGGTTCCCGGATGCTGCGATGCTGACGGCAAGACCCTGTGGTGCGAGAGCAACATGTTGTGGTGCGTCGACTGCGTGGACGGCGGAATAATCTGCACATGGTTGGCCGAGAGCGATTGGTATGATTGCGTTGACGAGTCCGAGCCCATGGAGGACCCTTCCGGCACCGCTCCCTACTACTGCGATGGAACACCGTTGCACGAACCTGACGCCGGAACCGACGCGGGAGGCGACGCCGGCTAGAGCGGTTTTTTTTCACCTTTTAAATTCATTTTAGAATATTTGACACGGGGTTTTCGTTGTTGTAATGGAAGCCATCACTGGCAAATGAAAAACATTTTTTCAACGCAGAGATAAATTTGTGTATAATAAGTCATACTAAATTTACCTTTGCAAAAAGGAACCAAGGAGGAAAAGGATTATGCGTAATTATTTAGTTTTGATTCTGGCACTGCTGATGACGGGTCTTGTTTTGGGTTGCGGCAACGATGACGATGACGCCGAGGCGGATGGTGGCGACACCGACACCGATGCCGACACCGACACTGACACCGACACCGACACTGACAGCGACACCGATGTGTGTACTGGAGTCGAAGGCATCGAAGATTGGGGCGGCCCGTGCCACACCAACGCCGACTGCCCGTCCAATACTGAGTGCATCATTCTCGGCAGCATTTCCACCGACGAGGGTTACTGCTCTCCCATATGTTGCAACTTCGAGTCAGCGGATGTCGCTTACTGCACCGATGTTGCCACCGGCCAGGAGAATTGCAATGTTGGCATGACTCCCGACGAGGGAATCACCTGGGAGCCTCCGTTCCACTGCATCATTTATTGCAACACGGAAGCTGACTGCCCGAGCGGAACCGCTTGCGTAGACACCGGCACCGGCGGACTCATTTGCTCCGGCTATGCCGAAGTAGTAGTTGACGCCGGCCCTGACGCCTAGTTTTCCCAGATCTTACGTTGCTTGCCCGTAGACAACAAACCACAATAATTCATTAAAAGGAGAAGTACTATCATGCGTACCTATCATTTCATTCTGAGCATCCTGGTTTCAGGGTTCATGCTGGCAGCCATCGGGTTCGCCTGTACCGCAGGAGACGTTAGCGGTGGCGATTCCGATTCGGATAGCGATTCCGATTCGGACGGCGATTCCGATTCGGACAGCGATACAGATTCGGACACGGATTCGGACACGGATTCGGACACGGATTCGGACACGGATTCGGACACCGACGTGTGCACCGCTCCGACAGGCATTACCGGATGGGGTGGCGGCTGCTATACCACCGCCGACTGCCCGACCGACACCGAGTGCATAATTATCGATAGCATCGATGCCACGCAGGGGTACTGCTCCCCGTTATGTTGCGACTTCGAACAACCGGACGCCGCATACTGCACAGATGTGGGCACCGGCGTGGAGGGTTGCCTGATCGGCATGACCCCCGACGAAGGAATCACCTGGGAGCCCCCGTTCCACTGCCTCATCACCTGCACCGGCGTGGCTGACTGCCCGACCGGAACCGATTGCATCGTTGCAGGCACCGGAAGCATCTGTTACGGCTACACCTCCTAGAGACACCCGTTTCTCCCCTGCCGGCTTTCTCAGATCAAATTACTTTCCCCTTCGACAAAAAAATCATTTAAAATATAGATATCGATAAGGAGTAATGCCATGCGTGTCTATTGCCTCATTCTGAGTGTTCTGGCTTCGGGGTTCTTGCTTGCGGCCATCGGGTTCTCTTGTGCCCCCGCAGATGTTGACGTCGGCAACTCCGACTCGGACAGCGATTCCGACACCGACACTGATTCCGATTCGGACAGCGACTCGGACAGCGACTCGGACAGCGACTCAGACAGCGATTCGGACAGTGACACTGATACTGATGCCGATACCGACACGGACACCGACACAGATACAGACACCGATACCGACACGTACCCCACCACCTGGGGCGGCCCATGCCATACCGTCGCCGACTGCCCGACCAACACTGACTGCATGATTCTCGATTCCGTGGATACCACACAGGGGTTCTGCTCTCCGGAGTGTTTCACCTTCGAGTCAGCAGACATCGCTTTTTGCACCGATGTAGCCACCGGCACAGAGGGTTGCTATATCGGACAAACTTCCGACGGTGGACTCACCTGGGAACCCCCGTATCATTGCATCATTTCCTGCACGACCGTGGCTGACTGCCCTGCCGGAACCGCTTGCGTGGATGCCGGCGGCCAACTTATCTGTTACGGCTACGTCTAGCCTGCTGAGACAGGCTCTCAGTCGTGCGTCGACTCGTGCCAGAGCCCGGATCCCTGAACCATTCGAAGGGAACGAGACGCGCGGTAGGGCTTGTGGGTGTCAGCCTTTGGAGCGTCTTTCACGTCCTTGACCTCCGATGCAGCCGCGATGCCCTTGTGCACGAACTGCGTAGTAGGCGGGTACTTGTCCACGGACTGAAAGCGGTAACCGACCTTGTCACGCTCAACTACCTTGTACCGATGAACCGTGTAGCCTGGAACACCCAGCTGAGTAATTATTTCTTCTCCGCGTTTCAACTTTGAATCTTCGATCACGCGCACGGGGAACGGCCGCGTTCCGATGATCTTTCTCAGCAAGGTAACGGTGAAGGGACGCTCGGTGGCACGTATCTCCACCCGCGCCTTGCCGTCATCCACTGTGAAGTGAATCACCACGGGATACTCGAATGGGTTTCTGATCTTCAGATCCAGGTCGGGATAGCTCACCGTGGCGTCGAGTCCAAGCTTGATGTAGGAACTGGGTCTCGAATGGGGCTGCCTCTCCTCTATGATCAGACCGGCAAAGAACGACGCAGCGTACAGAGTGGACGCAACCTGGCACGTGCCGCCGCCCATCCCTTCGACGATGGCTCCGCCGGCAATGACCGGCGCATACCTGAAGCCTCTTGCTTCCGAGCGATCCCCGAGGGTGTCGTTGAAAGACAGCTTTCGGCCCGGCAGGATGACCTGACCATCGAGGAGAGACGCCCCGAGCCCGACATTGTGGGTTCGATCCTGATCCTTGCGCATTCGAGAGTAAGGCGTCTCGTAGAAACCCGCCACCTCGCTCACGTCAATCCCCTCCAGATCCGCCTTCCTGACCGATGCCGGTACTTTCGCAACCACCATCTCCACCCGATCGTCTCCCCTGCTCAGGGCCTCATCCAGACGCGCCAGGGTAGCGTATACATCGAGCGCCCTGCCATCCTTCTCAGAGGCCACCTTCTCCATCGCGAAATCGAACCGGGCATTGACCGGCGCACGATCGATAATGTCCTTGAGCAGCACCAGAGACTCTACTGCTGCGCCGGAGATCAGTGACGCCGGAAGCTCCAGACTCGGACCCTCCGGGCCATCGGACTCTTCGCGAAAGTACTGCACTGCCGGACTGTCTTTGAGAGCCATCTGGACAAGGATCCGCTCCAGGGAGTCCATGTCCACCCGCGCGCCCAGAGTCGCCCACCTGGCAGTATGAGTGAGATCGGATCCCGTAAGAACAACCTCTTTTTGCATATGCTCGCGGGCCAGCCTGACCAATTCCTCCGGACGCGGATCACCCGTTTTCAGTTCATGGCCGCTCACGGTTATCGCCTCCACGGGCTCGGCCGGTACGTTCCAGGGCTCCGTCAAAAGGAGGGCGGCACCCGCTCCGAACATTGCGAGTAAGATCATGAGCATGCTGTCTTCGAAAGCGGCGTACCAACTCTTCTGGGAATGCTTTTGTAAAAAGCCCCATGGCGCAAAAATTCGTTTATGGATGTTTCTCAATGCGTTCTTCATGTGCTGCAAAATTGCTAGCCGCCCAATCCCCTTCTTGTCAAGAACACTACACAAGGCATAATCAGGAAAGGAGTTCTCCTTGATGATGCGCTCAGTGATATCATTGTTGGTTCTTCTCGCATTGAGCGAAGGTTGTGGCAACGGCAACCCCGCCGCCGATGATGCAGATAAAAATCGAACCACCATCCAGAAGAGCGCCACGCCGCAACAACATCCAATCGGGAAGCCGGTCCTCTGCCCCGTGTGCGAGCTCCGATTTGACTCGAACGAGGCGGTGGAACAGCTGCAACACGAAGGGAAAACCTACTACTTCCTGCTAAAAGATCACGCGACCGCCTTTTCCGAAGATCCCGCACGCTACACCAAAGTCAAGTAGCGGTCTGGACAGATCTCTTTCATCAAATCTACAGACGAGATACACTTATCAACAGTAGAGTCTATCTTTGATGAAAAGGAATTACCCTATGAGATACTCCCGAATCCCTGCCCTGCTATTGCTATCGGCAATATCCATCTTCTTTTTTGCCGGCTCGGGTTGCTCGGAGCTCGACACCGAACACGAAGGCGTTTCCAACTCCGAACCCAGGGGAACGGGCATCGTGGGGGGGACGGCAACGGGATATACCTCGTACCAGGGAGCCGTGGCGGTAATGACCTCCGGCGGCCTGTGCACCGGTACCTTGATCGACCCGGAGATAGTTCTGACTGCGGCCCACTGTGTTGATGGTTCCATCACAGCCGGTGATATCGATATCGCCGGGGGCGCGGACGTCTACGGATCGAGTTACCAGCACATCTCCGGAGTTTCGGACTTCGAGATCCACCTGGACTGGACGGGAGACACCGCCGACGGCGGCGACCTGGCAATCCTTCACCTGGACACCACGATCACGAGCATCACTCCATACGACGTCAGAGGATTTCCAAACCCTGCGGCCTCGGACCCCGGCGTCATCGTGGGCTATGGAATAACATCATTTGGGGGTGGCGATAGCGGTATCCACCGGATGGGCAACACCACTCTCCTCAACGTGTGGAGCGACTACATCGAGTTCGGCGGAGTCAGCGGGACGTGCATGGGCGACTCGGGCGGTCCGTTGTTCACGACCCAGTTCGGAGACGAGGTGCTCACCGCCGTCGCCTCCTTCGTGTCCAACGCCACGGGGGAAGAATGCGATGCCACGTACGGAAGCTACAACACCAATCTGAGCTACTATCGCCAGTGGCTCGAGGAGACTGTTCACGACATGACCGGGCAC
This sequence comes from Deltaproteobacteria bacterium, assembly GCA_030595125.1. Taxonomy (GTDB): domain Bacteria; phylum Myxococcota_A; class Polyangia; order JAAYKL01; family JAAYKL01; genus JAUVAN01. The sequence continues at coordinate 71,145 of JAUVDV010000012.1, read as the reverse complement.
TTTGTTGGACAGACGAGCCCCTCCCCGACGGATTGCCCCTGGAACTCGGGCTGGCCGTGCGCGTGCGCCGGAGTCGACTACTGCGACGACGGAGCGGAGTGCAGACACATCATCGGCCTCGGTGATCCCGACGTCGGGTACTGTGCGCAGCAATGCAGTACGCTCGGAAACCAGTGCCCGGATACGGCATGGCCGGTGGACGAGCTGTGCACCCTCTCCTCCTATCAAAGTGCCGGCGTCGTCCTTTGCTCAACCATCTGCTATCTGGACGAACAATGTCCTACCTATCAAACCTGCGAGGAATACGCCTCCATCCCGCTCTGCTACCCGGACGGCAGCGGAAACCCCGACATAGATATAGATACGGACACTGATTCCGACACCGACACTGATTCCGATACGGATACAGACACCGACATTGACACTGATTCCGATACGGACACAGATACGGATGCCGATACCGACACGAACACTGACACCGGCACCGACACCGGCGCCATGCTGCCATTCTTGCCGTCGGATACGTCATCGTGCGATCATTCCACTAGTGCATACTCCACCAATCACTACCTCATTTCGGTCTTGTCCAGCCTGCTCTGAATTGATAAACTCCTTTTCTCGCAACCAAAATTTTGCCTGTCAAACCACCCAGCGGAAGGGGAACCAAGCAATGGGAAAAGAAAACCTGACAGAAGAACAACTCATCGCAAAAGCAGAAAAACCATCGGCGGATGCCATGGAGCTGCACCCGTTCTACAAAGGTAAAATCGAAGTCGTACCCAAATGCTGCATCCGGGACATGGATGATTTCGCCATCTGGTACACCCCGGGGGTGGCCGCCCCGTGCAAGGATATCCACAAGAACCCGGAGAGGGTTCTGGAGCATACCGCCAAGGGCAACCTGATCGCGGTCGTCTCCGATGGCACGCGCGTCCTGGGGCTCGGAAATATCGGGCCCGCCGCCGGACTTCCGGTCATGGAAGGAAAGTCAATCCTCTTCAAGTACCTCGGCGGCGTCGACGCGGTTCCACTTTGCATCGACACCGACGGCGCGGCGGAGATGATCAAATTCGTCAAGCAGATCCAGCCCACATTCGGAGGGATCAATCTGGAAGATATCGAGAAGCCCAAGTGCTTCGAGATCCTCGACACCCTCAGAGAAGAAGCCGACATCCCGGTCTGGCACGACGACCAGCAGGGAACGGCGGCGGTAACCCTGGCGGGCCTCATCAACGCCGTCAAGATAGTGGGCAAACCCCTCGACAAGGTAAAAATAGGGATGCTCGGCGTCGGCGCGTCCAACCAGCGCATCGCAATCATGCTCGCAAAGGCCGGCGTCGATCCCACCCTCACCTTCATGTGCGACTCCCGGGGAGTTCTCTACAAGGGACGGGAAGACCTCGTGAACGACAAGTACAAGGCGTATCTCGCCGACATCACCAACGGTGAAAAACGCTCCGGCGGACCCGAAGTGGCGTTCGAGGGCACGGACGTAATGATCGCCCTTTCCCAGCCCGGCCCCAACACGGTCAAGCCCGAGTGGATCACGTCCATGAACAAGGACTCAATCGTATTTACGTGCGCCAACCCCGTCCCCGAGATCTGGCCGTGGGAAGCCAAAAAAGCCGGCGCTCGAATTGTGGCTACCGGCCGCAGCGACTTCGACAACCAGGTGAACAACTCCCTCGGGTTCCCGGGCATCTTCCGAGGTACCCTCGATGTGATGGCCACTACCATCACCGACGAGATGTGCATCGCCGCAGCGCGCGAACTGGCCAAGGTGGCCGAGGAGATCGGGCTTCGCGACGACTTCCTCATCCCCACAATGGACGAGTGGTCGGTGTTTCCCAGGGAGGCTGTCGCCGTCGGTCAGAAGGCCATCGAACAGGGCGTCGCTCAGCGCAAGCTCACCCCGGAGAAGGCTCTGGAAACCGCAGAAACCATCATCAAGCGCGCCCGCGCCGAAATGGACATGCGACAAGAAAAGGGCTTCATCGCAATGCCGTAGGGATCTACCCCTGAGCCGATAACCTCAAAATCTCCAGAAGCATGGCAAGGGCCGAATTCATATCCACAACAGAAATGGACTCGTCCGTGGAGTGCTCGTCCTTCGCGCCTATCCCCACGACCGCCATCTCGATGCCCTGGTTGTTGTATATCGATGCATCGGTGAACCCGGTGATGAAGATGCACTTCGCGTCGATCCCGATAGTGGCCAGGGCCTTTTTGGAGATCTCGACCGACCAGGAGTCCTCGGGGATATCCACGGCCTTGCACAGGTTCTCCGATTTGATGTCCACTTTCGCGCCCACCGACTCCACCTGCTCGACGATGATCTTGCGCATCTCCTCATCCAGAGTGACCGCCTTCTCGTGAACGGAACTCCTGCACTCGGCCATGAACACGCACCTGTCCGGCACGCCGTTTCTGATCATGCCGCCCTCGATGATTCCCACGTTGGCGGTCGTGTTCTCGTCGAGCCTGCCGAGGCGCAGGGCGGCGATGGCCTTTGATGCAGCCTGGATGGCGCTGACCCCCTTCTCGGGCTCCATCCCGGCGTGGGCGGACTTCCCGGTGATCTCCACGTCGATCGCGAAGTATGTCGGCCCGCCTATTACGATGGTCTCCAGGGTATCGTTGTCCATCAGGAAACCGCGCTTCGCCTTGAGCCTGGTGAAATCCATATTCTTCACACCGAGGAGCCCCACCTCCTCCTGGCGGCTCACGGCAAATTCGACTGGGGGCATGATCTCCGCTGTCCGCATGGCCTCCAGCACCTCGGCTATTCCGGCCTTGTCGTCGGCGCCCAGGATAGTGTCGCCCTTCGAGCGAATGACCCCGTCCTCAATGACCGGCTCGATGCCCACACCGGGCTTCACCGTATCCGCGTGGCACGACAGCAAGATCGGCGCGACACCTTCGCATCCCCGCGCGGGGAATCGACCGAGCAGGTTGCCGTAGTCATCAAGCTCCGCCTCTCCACCGGCATCGGGAATTGCCCTGAGAAGATACTCCATCATCGCAGTCTCATTACCGGACTCGGAATCGATCCTCACCATCTCCATGAACTGATTCACCATGCGATCGGACATCGGAGACCCTCCTTATTATTGTTCGTCGAGAAGTTGGACCCTACCACACCGGCTGTGAAAATACCTCGGCGATGCCGGCGCGAATTTGGGTAACGCTACTGCAAAGCCGTTCACGGAATGCAATCGTTCTCCCACCAGGCGATGTCATCGGCGTAGTTTGCCGAGCCGAGCACGTCCATATCGCCGTCTCCGTCAACATCGGCGGCGTATACCGAAGAGGCGCCGGCGAATGCCCCATCCACCGCGTGCCCAATCCAAGCGGTACCGTCGCCTGCGGTGTTCTCCCACCAAGTGATGATATCGGAATCCCAAGCCGCGCCGAGCACATCCATGTCGCCGTCTCCGTCAACGTCAGCCGCGTATACCGATTTAGCGCCTATGAATGCCCCATCTACCGTGTGCTCGGTCCACGCGGTACCGTCGCCCGTCGTGTTCTCCCACCAGATGATGTCATCGTCTTGGGTTGCCGCGCCGAGCACGTCCATGTCGCCGTCGCCGTCCACGTCGGTGGCGTATACCGACCAAGCGTTATTGAATGTCCCATCTACTGCGTGCTCGGTCCAGGCAGTCCCGTCGCCTGCGATGTTCTCCCACCAGGTGATGTCATCGGCAACCGCTGCCGCGCCGAGCACGTCCATGTCACCATCTCCGTTAACGTCAGCCGCGTATACCATCCCGGCGCCATTGAAGTCCCCATCCACCGTGTGCTCGGTCCAGACGGTGCCGTCACCCGCAGTGTTCTCCCACCAAGTGATGTCATCGGCATCATAAGCCGCCCCGAGCACGTCCATATCACCGTCTCCGTCAACGTCCGCAGCATATACCGAACGGGCGCTATCGAATGCTCCATCCACCGTGTGCTCGGTCCAGACGGTGCCGTCACCCGCAGTGTTCTCCCACCAAGCGATGCCGGCAACAGTAGCCGCGCCGAGAACGTCCAAATCCCCGTCTCCATCCACGTCCGCTGCGTATACCGACCAGGCGCTGGCGAATTCCCCATCCACAGTGTGCTCAGTCCAATTGGGAATGCAGGAACCCGTGTCCGTATCGGTGTCGGTATCCGTATCGGTATCTGTATCCGTATCAGTATCGGTGTCCGTATCGGTGTCCGTATCCGTATCTGCATCTGTATCGATATCCGTGTCGCTATCGCTACTCCCGGATCTTTCATCATCACCGCACCCGCCGGAAACCATCACGGTCGCAAGCGCCGTCAAAAGCAAGTACCTCATCGCCCTAGCCTTTCGTTGTAAACGTGAAAGCATTCTAACATCGATCGGGGATAGGCACCGTGCAAATGTGTCTGACCCCACTGAAAAGGCCTCATTCCTCAACCCTTTTTCGAAGGCGGACCTCATCAATTAGGGACAGTTGTCGGGCACCGGCGTGCATGAGTCTTCGAGATTGTTAGTAACATGTATATTTTCAGGTTCGCTGGTGAGCTGATCCAGCAGGTCGCACGCCTCGCAGTCGGGAAGAACGGAGTTCCAGTAGATGTTCAGGTATTCGCCAATGAAGGTGAGAGCGCTCAGCCCATCTAGGTTCGTCAGGGCGCCGTTTATAGAAATTGACAAGCACCCACCCACCGAGGTGAGAGCACTCAGCCCATCCAGGTTTGTCAGGGCGCTGTTGTCCTCAATGTACAGGTGCATCCCTAGCAAGGTGAGGGCGCTCAGCCCGTCCAGGTTGGTGAGGGCGGTGTTGTACCGGAGGCCCAATTCTCCGCTCACCGAGGTGAGGGCACCCAGACCGCCCAAGTTGGTCAGGACATCGTTGTCTTCGATCCTCAATTCCCCACCCACCGAGGTGAGGCAAATCAATTCGCTCAGGTCGGTGCATGAAGGACACTCGATCCCAAGCTCTCCCGAAATCGATGTGTATCCCGCGAGGGTTGCGAAATCCGATTGTGTGGTGATCTCGAAATCGCCGCTGTACTCCCCTTGAGTGCAATCGATATCCGAATCGCTATCGGAGTCGCTGTCGGAGTCGCTATCCGAATCGCTGTCGGAATCGCTGTCGGAATCGCTGTCGGAATCCGAGTCACTCGATCCACCGCCGCCGCTATCATCCAAGCACCCACCGCAAACCATCACGGTCGCAAGCGCCGTCAAATGCAAGTACCTCATCACCCTGACCTTTCGTTGTGAACGTGAGAGTATTCTAACATCGATCGGGGATAGGCACCGTGCAAATGCACCACTGCGCCCCAAAATGTGTCCCCAAAATGTGTCTACCCCAAAATGTGTCTGACCCCACCGTAAAGCGTATAGTCGAACCCGTATGGACTGGCATGTGTACATAGTCGAGTGCGCCGACGGGACGTTTTATACGGGTATCACCACAAACCTGAAGCGACGGGTTCTGGAGCACAACAGCGGTAAAGGAGCCAGGTACACGTCGGGGCGCGGTCCCGTTCGCCTGGTGTACTCAGAACACGCCGAGAACCGGAGTGAGGCCGGTGTGCGGGAAGCTCACATCAAGAAACTGAAACGAGCGGACAAGATCCGGATGATCGATTGTCAAAGCATTTCTACGATTAATAGCAGCAAGTGACATATTGTCTCATTTGAGATCTCTCCTGGGCCCAACATCGCCCGCTTCTCTCACCGGATTCCGACCAACCCCAAGCCCCTAATGGCTTGATATGTCTGTCCTTTTTACCGACACTGCACATTCTTGATGCGTGAGCCGAACAGTTGGCACCAGCCTTGCGATGGAACCGGGCATGGACACGCACACAATACATCAAGAGAAAACAAGCGCCCAGTTCGAATCCTCGCTTCACTCGGAGTTTCCAGCCATGCGGCGCATGGCGGGTTGGCTCACCGGGGACGAGCACAGGGCAGACGACCTGCTCCAGGACACCCTGGTTCTCGCCTTGCGTTTCAGGGGCAACTTCCAGGAGGGCACAAACATGCGGGCATGGCTCTCTCGCGTAATGCGAAATCGGCACATCAGCATGATGAGACGAAAAAAGCTGGAACGACGCATCATGGAGACAGAAGGCCGTTACTCGTTGACCTGCTGGTCCGTGGGAGCCATGGGCAGGCGTACCACCGGTGATGGCGGCGACGTCCATGTGGACGACGGGTTCTGCGATCAGGTTGTCGCGGCAATGGACGAACTGCGCCCCGAGTTTCGCGAGGTGGTGATGCTCTGCGACGTGGAAGAAATGTCTTATGCCGATGCCGCTTCACGGATGTCATGCCCGGTGGGCACTATAATGTCCCGTCTTCACCGGGGTCGCCGCGCTCTGCGAACGAAGCTCGGGTCGAGACGCCAAGTTGAGCAAGCTGCCTAATTGATTACGCCTGAACCCCATCCCGGCCTTCCCCTGCGAGGGGAAGGGGAAGTTGATTGAGGCCAGCTTCAAGTTGGGCAGTAACGGGCACGAGACCGATCGTTTTCCCATACGTCACAGCATTTGACGCGGATCCCCGGCGCCGAGAGTTGTGCCTGTACACGTTCGCAAATAACCTTTGCCAGGTTCTCCGAAGACGGGTTGATCTCGGTGAACGGCTCCACATCGTTAAGATGGCGATGATCATAGGGTTCGATGGCAACTCCGATCATACTATCCAGAACGTGAAAATCGAGGGCCATGCCGCAGTCGTCGAGTTCCTTCGCCTCGAGGTGAACTCGCACCCTCCAGTTATGGCCGTGAAGGCGCTCACACCTGCCCTTGTACCCCCTCAACTGATGTGACGCTGAAAAAACCAGCTCTCTAAAAATCTCGAACATCTCCCAAACCACCTCTATCCAGAACTCCGAGGGTACTGTTATTGACGCGACTGCGAGCAATGTCAATCCAGTACCATTTTCGGTTTCCTGATGTTACCATGGTGAGGATGAAACCAACGACCTCAGACGTTCCAGCCCGATCGAACGCTCTTTACATTGGCGTACTCATGTCATGCGCCGTCTTGCTCTTCTGCCATGCGGCCCATGCCCAGACCCCGACGGGAATCGTCAAAATCACCTCCTCGCCCGAAGGAGCAACCATTAACATCGCCGGCGTGACGATGGGAAAAACCCCCACAATTCTGGAACTGCCCTGCGGGAAACACAAGATCGTGATCTCGAGCCGCGGACACAAAGCCGCCTCGAAAAGAGTGGTGGTCAAGGAGAACAAGATCCTCCACGCCCACGTCAACCTTGTCGCCAGCCGCCCCCCAAAGAAAAAAGCAAAAAACTCGGACATCCTCGTTCGCAAACTCGAGGAAAGCACCGAGCCCGGCACTGTCACCATAGCAACAACCCCGTCGGGCCTGACGGTTTTCATGAACGACTACCTCGTACCACAGCCAACCCCCGTGCTTTTCGACGTGCGCGCCGGAATATATGAGCTGGTTATTGAAGATAATGACGAGGTGGTTTTGAGGAAAACCGTGTTCGTCCAGCCCGGCCAAACTCTCTCTCTCGAATTGAACATCAAAAAGGTGAGGAGAATCGACTACGACGACCCCTGGAAATAGTCGGCATGAAAACAAAACAAAAACTCTTGTAATGTTGTTCTTTTACGGTTGATTGGGCAGTTGTATCACTGGTAAACTTCGTGCCGCTTTTCTTAATTGAACTGAACGCTTGCAATGGATAAACGTATACATAACTAGAAGCGACAATAATCGGCCCGACGCCGAAGGAGGTTGATCTCGTGAAAGATCCCGATAGCAGCAGCGACGTCAAGAAGGAAGAAAACGCGGAAGACATGTCCCTTTCCGATCTGCTTGGTGGAGGAGACGACTCCTCTTCAGATGAGCCCAAGCGAGTTGATCACCGAGCCGACGAGCCCGATTCCGGCATGGTCAACCTGGCCAAGATGGTGGCCGATTCTTCCGTAGAGGTTGCGCGAACGCCATCGATAATGCCTCCGCCCATGGAGGGCGGATCTCCGGGGACTGCACAAGATCCTTCCGGCGTTGTTCAGACCCAGACGGGAATTCAGGCGCCGGCTCAGGGTGAGAAGAAGAGCCAGGGGCCGATCTTTGCCCTCATCGCGGTTGTGATCATCGCGGTCGTGGCCATCGGGTACTTCGCAACCAGGAACGGCGATGACGACATCGAAGCGGAACGCAAGGCCAACCAAGATGCAATAATGGCCCAGATGATGGCCGACGCGAAGGCGGCGCTCGAAGCGGAACGCAAGGCCAACCAGGATGCAATGGCCCAGATGATGGCCAAGCTCGCGGAGATGGACAAGGGTTCCGCCGATGAGACCGCAGCCGCAGAAATGGCCGCTCTGAAGGCCGAACTTGAGGCCGCGAAAAAGAAGGACGATGATCTCGCGGCCAAGGAAGCGGAAGCGGCCTCAAAGACGAAAACGGACAAGCCCAAGAAGACGACCACCAAGCCCAAGAAGGTCGACACCACTCCAAAGACTGTGACCCCCAAGAAGAAAGTCGAGAAGAAGGCGCCAACCAAGAAGAGCGGCACTTCGGAGTTGGATTCACTGCTGAGCGGCCCCAAGAAGGAAAAAGACAAGCCAAAGACCGCGCCGGCTAATGACATGGCAAAGAAACCCACCAAGGCCGAGGTCAAAAAGGCCATGGGTCCGGTTCAGGCTCGCGCCCAAAAAAGTTGCGCCAAATACTCCACGGGTACTGTCCAGGTTCAGGTCGTAGTCAAAGGCAGCAACGGCAGGGTCAAGTCGGCCAGCCCCAAAGGTGCATTCGCCGGAAACCAGGCCGGAAAGTGCGTGGCCATGATGTCGCGTTCGGCCAAGTTCCCGAAGTTCGCGGACTCCACATTCAGTTTCACATACCCGATCATCCTCAAATAGCGCGACGGTGCTCGCCGAAACAGGAATGAGCGCAATGAAGAAACCCTCACTCGGACTTTCCGCCGCGTTTATCGTTGTCTCCCTTGCGATAGCGTTCGTGCTCCAACCCGTTACGGGGCGCGGCGCGCCGAACGACAGTGTCGACCTGAAAGCCTCCTTCGACCCTGCGTCCGTCCGAAAAGGTGAGATGGCGACTGTCTCGGTCGAGGCCGTGATACCAGGCGGATATCACCTGTACTCAATGACTACCATTCCTGACGGCCCCCTGAGGATGCAGCTGGAGATCGACGATGCGGCCCTTGCGGCCGTCGGCGAGTGGCACGCCCCGAAACCGTCCGTGGAATACGACAATGGGTTCGAGAAATTCGTTGAATTCTACGCGGGCACCGTGACTCATAAGCGAGCCTTCAAGGTTCTTGGCGCTCCGAGCGGCGGTGTCATCAAGCTGAAATTCAGGGGACAGATCTGCAATGTCGACCATTGCATCCCGTTGAGAGAAACCGTCGAGGTCAAGCTTTCGCACGTTGAAGGCGCGGCCCGCGCCGAACACACAGGGACACCCACACTCACCGGAGAAGTATTCGACGAAAACAGATCGCCCCCCGGCGAGGCGGACGCCGATGGTGAATCACCCAGTGACAGGGGATTGCTCGCTTTCCTCATCATCGCATTCCTTGCCGGTCTCGGCGCGCTCGTGACGCCGTGCGTATTCCCCATGATTCCGATCACCGTGAGCTTCTTCTCCAAGTTCGCAAAGGTATCCCTGCGCCGTTCGGTGTCCATGGCTTTCATCTATGCCTTTGCCATGATCCTCATGTTCACTCTCGTCGGCGTGATCATGTCCGCGATTTTCGGCGCGGACAGCATGCAGAACATCGCCTCGCATCCCGCGTTCAACGTATTCCTTGCCCTTCTGTTGATTGTCTTCGCGTTCAACCTCTTCGGGCTTTTCGAGATCCAGATGCCCAACTGGCTCATCTCCCGCTCCGCGCAAAAAGAACAGGAGCTCACCGGCGGCGACGGCTCTTTTCGGAGTCAGGCGGCGGGCGTCTTCTTCATGGCGGTCACATTCACGCTGGTATCGTTCACATGTACCGTGGCGTTTATCGGCGGCATCCTCGCAATGGCCTCGCAAGGCGAGTGGTTCTACCCCATCGTCGGGATGCTCGCGTTCTCAGTTGCTTTTGCCCTTCCCTTCTTTTTCCTGGCGATCTTCCCCTCCTGGGCGGAAAAACTGAAAGGCAAGGGCGGCGACTGGATGGTCGCAGTAAAGGTGGTTCTCGGTTTCCTGGAGCTCGCAGGCGCTTTCAAGTTCCTCTCCAACCTGGACCTCTACTACGAATGGTCATTCATCACCCGCCCCCTGGTGCTGACATTGTGGACCGCTCTGTTCGGACTCGCCGGGCTTTACCTGTTGCGCTTGTTCGCGCTCCCCCACAACGATACAAAAGCGCAAAGCATCGGCCCCATCAGAATGTTCTTCGCTTTCCTCATCCTGGCGCTCGCGGCGTATTCATTCACCGGAATCACTCACAACAGGCCCATGGGGGGATGGATCGACAGCTGGCTCCCTCCCGCTCCCTACCCCGGCGAAATTGATGATACCGCTTCGGGCGATGATTCAGGTCATCTCTCCTGGATCAAGGATGACATCGACAAGGGTTTCGAGGTCGGCAAGAAGGAGAACAAGGCGCTCTTCATCGACTTTACGGGACTGAGCTGCACCAACTGCCGACTGATGGAAGCCAACATGTTCCCCCGGACGAAAGTTCGCTCGAGACTCGAAAAGATGGTGAGAGTGCAGGCTTTCACTGATGGACCGAAGGACATACACGGCGAGCAACGCCAGTACCAGATCGATCGTTTCAAGGACGTGGCGTTACCCTACTATGTCATCATCGACCCTCACACTGACACTGTCCTCGCCAAGCATCCGGATATGAGCAGGGACGTCGACAAGTACGTGGCCTTCCTCGACAAGGGCCTGGCGGCGTTCGAGCGCGTCAAGCCGACAGAGCCCAAACCCGATGCTTCCGGCAATGACGGAGGCACTGCGAGCGAGGTCGACGCAGGGACTGCCGAACACGACAAGGCGCCACTGGAGATCGCAACAACGGGCGCACCTGTCGACTTTGAATTCCCGGACTTCAAGACCGGCAAGAAAGTCAAGCTGTCGAGCTTCCGAGGGAAGTGGGTGTTCGTAAACCTGTGGGCCTCCTGGTGCAAGCCCTGCAGAAAAGAGCTCAAGAACGATTTCCCACCGGCGCTGGCGACGGCCCCGCATATCAAACTGTTGACCATCGCCTTCGAAGACGAGGACACCGTGAAATCGGCCCGCAAGTTCGCAGACGAAGCAGACCTGTGGAGGCATATCGCCCTTAAGGGCCCGGACGACGTGGAAGAAGCCGGGTTCCCCGAGATTTTCAAGGCTACCAACGCCCTTCCCATCAGTTACCTCATTCATCCAAAGGGGCACATCGCGTGGTCGGCCAGGGGATCGGTGCACGAGAAGATGCTCATCGACCTCTTCGCCAAAACCAAAATCGAGTAAGATATCGGCGGTTTTTGAGCCTTTTTCCCCGCACATTGTCTCCAAATAGTTAACGAATGCGAAACCGGTGTTGATGTCATATCGACACTATGTTGTAAAGATTGACAGTCAATCGACGTAAACGAGAGGAAGATCACAGAATGAATAATCTGTTTTACTCCCGGATTTTTGTGCTTACCGCCGCAATTGTCGCACTTTCTCCCAGCGCGCAGGCAATGGGCCCTCCTCGTTGTGCCCCGGGGCCCCAGGCCGCGAGCGAACAGATCCAGATACCTGATTTCAAGAAATGGACCCTGGAGCAAGCCGTCGTCAACCTGCGATCATCCGACAAAGGTACCCGGATGGCCGCCCTTCGCCGCATGTCGAGCGAACCCGGAGAGAACATCCGCAAATGGATCACCGAGGCGGCGCAGTACGACCCGGAATCACGCATCAGGTTCGAGGCTGTGAGAATACTGGCCAAGCGCAAGGAGCAGGCCAGCCTCCCTATCCTCATGTACATCGGCGAGCACGACAAGGACGACAGGGTCCGAACTGCCGCCCGCACGGCCGCAGGTATGGGACAAGCCCCCGCTCCCGCCGCCGGTCAACCCGCAACGACGACACCTCCGGGCGAGCAACCCGCGACAACAACACCTCCGGACAAGCCACCCGCTGCAACTCCGGCTCAGCCACAACCCGAGGAGCCGCCCAAACGCTATGACGCGGACGGCAACGAACTCCCCCCCGGATATCTCGACGGGGACGAGGGAACCGCCCCACCCGCCTGGGGTGTTGCGACAGATGCGGAGGCGGTGGTCGATGAGAAGGTCGTGGAGAGACAACACTCGGGATTCATGCCTCAACTCGGCTATGACGGTGCCATGGGATCTCCCAGGACCACTCTCTCTCGTACACAAGTCGGACTTCAGGTCGGATTGGGGAGCGGCTCCTTCTCCAATGACATCGACGCCGTCGACAGGATCACCGATGAGGACGCCGAGGGCTTCAACGACTTCAAAAACACCGACTTCTCCCTGATCCTCCAGGGAAGCTGGTCACCCATCGAGTTCATCGAGATCGGTGTGCAGGCGGAGGTGCTCACCGTCGAAAAGAGCGAGCACAAACAAAACTGGGAGAGCGACGGCGATGAGTGGGATCTCGATAACGTGAGCAACGATGCGGGATACAAGGGCGCCGCTCTCGGCTTTATGGCCCTTGATCTCAAGAGCGTCTTTTTTAGGACAGACATGTTACATCTGGGCGTTGCCTTCCGGCTCACATTCCCCACTCACACCGGCGACCGCTTCGAAGTCGGCATCGGCGCTCCGGATCTTTTCTTGCCGACCGACCCAGACGAACGCCGCCTGTACATTACCCGAAACGCATCCGCCTGGGGGATCGAACCGGGCGTGGTGGCCAGCTTCTCGCCCCTCGACGGGCTCACTGTCTACGCCGACTTCACTTACCTGGCGGTCCTTCTAAAGTACTCGACACGTGAAGAGTGGTCCCCGCCCAGCGGGGCCTGGACCACCGATGTCGCTGAGAGGGACACAACAAACATGTTCCTCATCACGCACATCGGCGCTCAATATCGATTCCTCGACGACACCCTCGGCGTCCAGTTGGCTCTGTCGCCGGCCTTCTACCTGGGAAAATCGACGGACGGCGGCCTTGCCTCGTTCGGCATTGTCCCCGGCATATCGTACCGGATCTCCGACATGATCGATCTCGCGCTCACCCTGGACATTCAGGCGGGAGGGGACTCCGCCAAACCTTTCCAGTGCACAGGCCTGCAGTCCAACCCCGAAAATCAGAGTGCCCCCAGTACGGCATGTGGCGTGGGTCGCAGAGTCGGCCTTGCCCTCAGCGCCGGTTACGAGTTTTAGTCAGAAATCTCTATGGAAACTGCGGTGATGTTGTCCTTGCCCCCGCGCTGGTTGGCGAGGTCTACCAGGGATTGGCATGCCTTCTCCAGATCTCCGTCAATAAAGACAGGCGCAATCTCGTCTCGTTTCAGGTAGCCGTGGAGACCGTCGGAACAGATCAGAAAACGATCTCCCACCTTCACCGAGATAATCTGGGTGTCCACCTGGACATAGTCCTTGTTGCCCACCGCCCGCGTGATGACGTTCTTGTGGGGAGAGCGCGCCCCCTCCTCGGCGGTGATCACGCCCTCTCTGATCTGCCAGTTGATGAGAGTGTGATCCTCGGTTAACTGAATGGCATCACCCTTGCGAATACAATAGATCCGGGTGTCGCCGACCTGGGCGGTAATTCCGTACGCTCCCACCAGAAGCAGAACCGACACTGTGGTGCCCATGCCCTGGTAGTTCGGCTTCTGTTCCGCCATCCCGTAGACCATGTAGGTCGCGGACTGCACAGCACTCTCCAGGAGCCTGCAGATGGCGCGGGATGACTCCCTGGTCACCTGGTGCTCACGAAACGAATCGATGGTTTCCTTGCCGCGGAGCACCATGTCATGCACAACCTCCACCGACTCTCGCGCGGCAACCTCCCCGGCCGCGTGACCACCCATCCCATCGGCGACAATATACAGACCGAGCTCGTCGTCACACATGAAAGCGTCCTGATTGACCTTCCGGCGCTTTCCTATATCGGATTTTCCACACGAAACCAGACGCATTGTTACCCTTATCCTCCACAATCAACCAAAATCAGTCGAACCAACCCCATCCCGGCCCCTCCTTCGCCAAGGCGACGGAGGGCCTGCTTCCCGTTCGAGGGGAAGGGGAAGATGATGGAGGCCAGCTTGGAGTAATATAGTTGGCGAACGCTCCGGTAACAACAACTAGAATTAATAGTTTGGAAAACAGGCCGTATTCAAAAGATGTCGAAACCCGCAAAATAGAACCCGATCTCTCGGGTCGCGGATTCGGACGAGTCGGATCCGTGGACAGCATTCTCGGTCATGCTCTTGCCATAAAGAGCGCGAATGGTGCCTGCGGTCGCTTTTTCCGGATCGGTGGCACCCATGATCGCCCTAGCTCGATCCACCGCATCCGACCCTTCGAGCACTAGCGCACACACGGGGCCGGAGGTCATGAAATCCACAAGTCTGCCGAAGAAATCCTTGCCTTCGTGCTCCGCATAGAAGGACTCGACGGCGGCGCGCCCCGGACACGTCATCCGGAAGGCCGCTACCCTGAGACCCTTATCCTCGAAACACTTGACGATTTCCCCAATCTTGTTGTCCGCGACCGCGTTGGGTTTGATAACGCACAATGTTCGATCAGTCATCAGTCGTCCTCCTTGACGTTGTCTTCGAGATCTTCCTCGGTCACCTCGAGATCTTCCTCGTTTCCCTCATCGCCCTTTTTTGCGACATCGGCGGCCGCAGAGCCCTGCGAACCCGTAACAGACTCTGGAGCGGCCCTGATAACCACCCTGGCCGGCGGTTGGACGCCGTACTCCTCCTTGAGCTTTCTAAGGAACCTGTCAATGAGCACGACCTCCACATAAGACGGCATCGCCTCTATCCTGATGCTCGCTCGCACGTAGCGTTTGTCGTTCTTGACCAGGGGTATCATCTCCATGGAAGCAGAGTATTTTTTCCCGGCATCCGCGTACTCGAAGATGAGATAACCGGCGTCCTTGTCCTTCTCGAGAACCTTGAAATCCTGATCCACTCTCAAGAACCGCACCGCGCTGCGCCATATCTGACTGGAACGATATGTGAGATCCCTGGTCGTCTTCGCCTCAACATTGGAAGTCGCCGTCATAACCAGCGCCGCCACGATGATCGAAATAGATAAATGTTTCATGAACGCCTCCATGTGATCTTTTGTACTACATGTAAGTATTCTGGACAACTTTCTGTCTGAAATTCGGGGGGTGAAATCGGGGATGGAACCTGAAAAAAAGATGACTGGCACCCTTTCTCCGGGGGCTAACATCGCGAAATAAATCAAGAATAAAAGTGACTGGCACCGTTTAAAGGGGACCCGCCCCTACATAAACGTCTCGAGGTAATCGAACATGGTTTCGGAATACCAGGGTCTCTTGCCGTCGAACCGCGCCCTGATTCGTCTCTGTTTATCGAGGATGAAGGTCTCCGGGTATTTCACCGTGCCGAAGATGCCCTTCCCGATCTTGTTATCGGGATCAAAGAGCACTCTGAGGTCAGTGCCCTTGGGGAAGTAATTTGCCACATCCTCCCACTTTTCCGCGACAGCAATGGTGATGAGCGCAGCGCTGCCGAGATCGCCGATGCGCCGGTCCATCTCGGTCAACTCCGGAACTTCCTCACGACATACCGGACAACCTTCGGACCAGATGTTGACGATAAGAAGATCCACCGAAGAAAACTGCGAGAGTTTGACCTTGTTGCCGAAACGATCCAGAGCAGTGAAATCCGGAACGCGTCTGGCATCTGCCATGTCGGCCGCAACGAAATCCGGCGCGATCACCTTCATCTCGGACTTGCGATGCCAATCCATCCCCTCCGCCACGGCCCCGGAGTAGCTCCAGAACAACAGAACCGCGACAACCCCGGCGATGCAGAGCGCCAGCATCTTTCCTGGAACGACCTTTCGAGTGTCTTTCTTGCGGTTCACCATGTCGGAAGCAACCTATCACTGGTCCAATTCAAGAACAATCGATAGTATGGGAATCGCACAATAGGCATGATTGAAACGGTGAAATGGCGACGCGCAGAATAGAAATCTACTTCGATGACGCGAACGCCCTGAAAGCGGAGTTCGCGGCCAACCTGGTTTGCGGCGGAGCCTTCAGTGCAAACACCACGGACATGGAGCCCGGGGACATTTGCGAGATCGTCCTGAATCATCCCGAAACGGAAGACACTTACGCGGCCAGCGCCCGCGTCGTCTCGGTAGTATCCGACGGCCCCCAAACAGGGTCCGCGTTCGCGTTTTTGTATTTTGGCCGCACCGAAAAATCCGACATCGAGGCGTTCGTCAACTGTGAGCAGTCCCCCGATCCGGCGGAGAAAACGGGCGCTCAACCCGTCTTCGAACGAATAAAAAACCTGCCGATGGCCCAGTTGCAGAAAATGGCCCGGGAGGGTTCAGCCTCAGAGCGTGTGGCCCTCGAGCGCAAGTTCGGGAATACCGTCTGGGCGGATCTGCTCAAACACACCAGGATCACCCTGCCCGAAATCGCCCGGATCGCGCGCAAGGGAGCCCTACCCCTCCCTCTACTCGACAAGATCGTAAGCAACGCGGCGTGGTTGCAGTCCCCACAGGTGAAGAGAGCCCTCCTCGCAAACCGCAGGTTGAGCAAGGAACAGGCGCGGAGGATTCTTACCACACTGCCCAGAAGTGAGCTCCTGCTGGTTCCCAGACAGGTCAGCTACCCGTCATCTGTTCGCGAAGCGGCAAAAAGACTCCTTCACAAATGACTCGACCAAAGCCATCGCTGCTGCTGATCGGATTGGACGGCGTCGGCCCGGAGATTCTCGACCCCCTGGTGGAAGCAGGAGATCTTCCCAACCTGTCGAGGCTGATGGATAAAGGCGCCTATGGTCCCCTGAGGTCGACAACGCCGCCCACGACCTTCCCCGCCTGGAGCAGCTTCCTTACCGGCGCCGAACCGTCGAGTCACGGAATTCCCGACTTCACGATAAGAAAAGGCTATCGAATATCCTTTGCGGGGGCGGCCGATCGCCGTGCGCCCACCTGGATGGAGCACCTGGAATCACTGGGCCTCCGCGTGGGCGTCGCATGGTTTCCCATGACCTATCCACCACTCCCTCTGTGCGGATATCACATCTCCGGATGGGATTCTCCGGTAACGTCCCGCGGGGATTCCTCCTTCGTTCATCCGGGCGCGCTGCACACGGACCTGGCCACTCGATTTGGAGAAGAACATCTGTCCTTCGATACCATCGACGAGTTCTCCGATACCGACAACTGGCACATCGCCACAGCCGGAGCCCTCCTCGAACGCATCGAGAAACGCACTGAGATCGCACTTCATATGCTCGCGAACTACCCGGTGGATGTCGCCGCATTCTATTTCGGTCAAACCGACACTGCGGCCCATCACTTCTTCGCGTTCCACGATCCGGCCTCTCCGAGACGTCCCGAGACTTTCGATCCCCGCCTGTCGCACGCCCTTCGCAACGTGTACATTGCGGCTGACGAGGCCGTCGGTAGACTGGTGGATGCCGTGGGTGATGATACAACGGTGATGGTCATGTCCGATCACGGTTCGGGCGGCTCATCGGATATTGCCATCTATCTCAATCGCATGCTTCAACGAGCCGGCCTGCTCGAGTTCAGATCGGCGGGCAGGCAAGGGATCGACCCTTCCTTCATTCGCGGCAAGGCGGTGGGACTCCTGCCCAGACGACTCAGGCGTCCCCTTTTTCGTTTCTCCAAGGGACTCGTGCCGGCGCTGGTGGAATCGCAATTGCGAATGGGCGGGATTGACTGGAGCCGTACTGTAGCCTTCTCCGAAGAGATCAACTACGCCCCCTCGATCTGGTTCAATCAACTGGGAAGAGAGCCCGACGGCGCGATGCCGTTTGCTGAACGCGAGCACATCGCATCCAGGGTCGAAGAGGCCGCACTAGGGCTGGCCACCCCTGACGGCGCTCGACTCGTGCACAGTGTCATCCGACGAGAGGAAATTCATCACGGCGCTCATCTCCACCGCTTCCCGGACCTGATTCTGGAGCTGGCGAACGTCGACGGGTTCACACCCGTATGCCTGTCCTCGAGAGCGCGAAACGGCAACCCGGTCGAACGCCTGGAATCAGATGCCATGCTCGGTCGAAAAGGCCGATCCATGCCGGGCTGCCACACTCCCGACGGAATCCTCATGCTGAACGGCCCCGGCGTCCCCCAAAAACAGATAGAAGGGGCCCGGATCCACGATGTTCCAATGCTCATATGCGCCGCCACCAACACTCCTGCCGCGCCCTGGTTCGAGGGAACCTCCCCCCATGGTCTCATGAAGCCACCAAAGGAAAAAAAGACGGACCGATCGAATGATCTGGTTTCAAAGGAGACGACACGGTCGTACACTCGCGCACAAGAGAAAGTGGTGGCCGAACGTTTGAGGAGATTGGGATACTTCGAGGACTGACCTCATGAAACGCAAGTTGATCTCCATTGTGGTGCCCGCCTTCAACGAGGAAGGCAACCTGCACGATCTCAAAAATGAGATCGAAGCCGCCCTGCGTTCCGGTGATCACGACTGGGAACTGATCATCGTGGACGACGGCTCTACGGACGGCACAGCAGAGGCAATCGCAGAACTCGCCGAGTCGGACCATCGTGTCAACGGCATATTCATGGCCAGGAACTTCGGACATCAGAACGCGCTCCTCGCCGGCCTCGACGAAGCTACCGGCGACGCAGTCGTCACCATCGACGCGGATCTGGAGCAACCTCCATCAGTCATCCCGCAAATGATCGATCTGTGGGAAAAGGGCAATCAGGTAGTACACAGCGTCAGGAAGGACCATCCCGACACACCGTTCATCAAGAGGGTTACATCCCGCTGGTTCTATCGCGTTTTCAGCTTCCTCTCGAGGATCCCCATGGAACCGGGAATGCTTGATTTCAGGCTGCTGGATCGCAAGGTGGTTGACGCCGTTCTTTCCATGCCTGAGGCAGACTTTTTCCTGCGCGGCATTGCAACCTGGATAGGCTACCGGCAGACCCGAACTCCCTATCAAGCAGGTCTGCGAAGATCCGGCAAGACCAAGTACTCCATGGGCAAAATGATCGGGTTCGCTGCGCGCGGCATTACGTCATTCTCGACCTTCCCCCTGCGTCTGGCCACGTACATCGGCATTGCGATGACCCTCTTCTCGCTGGGTTACGGCGCCTACGTGGGCGTGCGCCACTTCTTCTGGGAACACCCCCAACCTGGTTATGCGTCCACTATTCTTCTCATTGCGCTCCTCATGGGGATCCAGTTTCTGCTCATCGGCGTTCTGGGAGAATACGTGGCGCGGATCCATGTGGAGGTGAAGCGACGCCCCAGATACATCGTCGCCAACCGCACCAAATCTCAACGTGGGGAGCAGTCGACGTCCAGAAGCAGTCAAAAGACTAACCTTCCGCATCCCAAACCGGCTCAAAAAGAACTCCGAGAAGAAAAGAGAACCGGAGACGACATTTGCCATTGAGGATCCTGCATCTTTTCGCAGGCCCCTTTCCCACCGTACAGGGGACACAGGTCCTCGTTGGACAGACGTGCGATCTCCTCTCCCAAAGCGGTCATGACGTTCACCTGCTGTGCTACGCGCACGAAGGATCAAGAAGGGAGCACGAGTACACCATTCACCGGATCCCCGACATACCCCGTTTCAATAGCGAGCGATCGGGCCCTCACTGGAAAAAGGGGGTTCTCGATCTGTCTCTGGCGATCCACTGCCGCCGGCTTTGCCGAAAGATCCGCCCTGACATCGTCCACGCACATCATTACGAGGCACTCCTCGCCGCACGTATGGCCGATCCCCTGAATTCACGGCCCCTGGTATTTCATCTCCACGCCCTGATGGAACCGGAGCTGCGCACCTATCTCGAAAGTTCCCTCGCCCCTGCGGCGAACTTCGTCGGTAGCACACTGGATCGATTTGTCCCTCATCTGGCAAATCGGGTCATCACAGTCAACGGGTGGATTCGGTCTCACCTGATTTCCATGGGGTTCGATCCGGACGATGTGTTTACGGCCAATCCTCCTGCCGACGTTCCGAAAAACGGTCGCACCCGTCCCTCGGGACACGGCGACCGCCGGTTGACCGCCGTGTACGTTGGAAACACGGATAATTATCAGGGACTGGATGAATTGCTGGCTGCCATGGGAATGCTGGAACCGGGAACAAGAGCCGGATTGCAGCTGGATCTCGTGATCTGCGGCGATATCAATCGAATATCCAACAAGGTCGCAACCCAGGGACTTGCAGACCTCGTCCGTGTCGTCGAACACGGTTCCTTCGAGGACGCATGGGGCCGCACGACCAGAGCGGATTTTGCAATAGTGCCTCGTCACTCACCTGGAGGAATCCCTATCAAGCTCATCAACGCCCTGGCTGCTTCGCTCCCGGTCCTTGCGGATCGCCGGATAGCCGTGGACCTTTTCGACGGGGAGGAGGCCTTGCTCGTGGACATGAGCGATCCCCCGTCGGTGTCCCGGGGTATCGAGAGGATGATCACGGACGATCTGCTTCGCAAAAGGTTGTCCGTTGGAGCATCAAGAGCTGTGAAGCGGTTGTATTCAAAAGAAACTTATCTTGCCAACATCGAAAATGTGTACACTGGACTCCCCCGCCCCCGGCGAGTCAGACACATTTGAGATTATTCACAACTGGGGCTCCGTACTTGCAAAAGGGAGCGACGCTATTCCAGAATTGAAATGTCGGTTTCTGATCGTACCGATTTCTTGCGAGTTGCAAAGTTTCGATAAGTCCCATTTCCACTGTAAAAATATGAGGTTTCTCTCGATCTCAAAACCGAGTCGATTGTAGGCATACCCGTTGCATTAAGAATCACTTCGAGCGGAAAGAGGTTTCCTTTTCTATTACTGATGCGAACACTGATCTTCAGACACTATCTAACGTTCCTTCTCTGCTGTACTCATCCTGACTCGTAACCTGAACCACCAGCTGCCCTCTTCCCGAATCTCTCTTCCCCTCTCCCAGTATTCCAATTGGGAGGGGGGAAGTTTTTTTCTTTGTCCATAACATCGAATATGCAAGCTTTCCTGCCATGAGCTTGAAATCCTATCCAATTTTGCCTCTTGCGATAGTCGCGGCTGCCTTTGTCGGCACCCTGTGGTTCCTGGCATATCGTTACCTGACTCTTGAGGACGTGAAACAACTGGCGGATGCGCTGTCACTGTATGCCAGGGACAACCGACCCACCGTGATCGCCGCCTTGCTGGGAGCCCAGATGATCGGAATGGCCTTCTCCATGCCCACAAAGGCGCTCCTCACGATCATGGCCGGCGCTCTGCTGGGTCCCCTGATCGGTTTCTTCACAACCTTCACCGGAGTCTTGATCGGCACCACGGCTCTTTTCTTCGCCACACGCAATCTCTTTGGGCACAGCGCCCGCGAACGTTTCGGACATCGCGCTCAAAGGCTGGAAGAGCGACTGCGCCGCCGGCCCATACTCGCGATCGCCGGGTTGCGACTCCTGGTCAACCTCCCCTACGGCCCTATCACCATAGTCGCCGCCCTGACCGACTTGCGATATCGTAACTTTGTCGCTGGATCGTTTATCGGCGACATACCGATAGTCCTGCTATATTCGATTGCCGGAGAGCGTCTGGTAACACTCAACAGCGCTTCGGAGGCAATCCCCCCTCTCACGATTGTGATTCTGTCCGCCTCTGGAATACTACTGATCGTCGGCGCTCTGGGGGGACGCAAGGATAAAACGCATTCTTGAACCTCTAAGATACAAAAAGCTTCTTGCTGGCAAAGTTTGGATCGCAGGTGAGGTTTACTCCAAGATGTCGCAAACCCTTCTCGTCTCCGGGAGGCGGCAAGTGGGTTGTATGCAGCTCACAACCCTTGAGCATGGCCAGCTTCTGCATCGCCTCCTGTGCAACGGGATTTGTTGTAGAGCTGATGCTGAGCGCAATCAGTGTCTCCTCCAAATTGAGGCTGATCGAATACTCCCCAAGTATCTCCTTTCGAAGCCTTCCGATAGACTCGATAATATTGGGGCTCAGCAGATCAAGGTGATGGGGGATGCCGGCCAGTTCCTTGATTGCGTTAAGCACCAGGGAGGACACCGCATGTAAAAGTGGCGAGTTGTGTCCGGTGACTATTTTGCCGTTCAGCAACTCCACCGCCGCGCCGCTGAACACTCCCATATTACCCTTCTCTACCTTGGCCTCGGCTGCTCGTGCTACTTCCCTCGCCGGCATCACCACTGAACGGTCTTCGGGCTGAACGTCGAACTCCTCCATCAGGTTCTTGACTCGGCTGACCGATTCGGGTTCTTCCAATCCGGCGACCACGTCGCAAGAGTAGCGAAAGTAACGGCGAACGATCTCCTGCTTGCCAGCCTCAACGGCCGCGTTGTCGTCGATGATGGCAAATCCCGCTCTGTTTACGCCCATATCCGTGGGCGACTGGTAGAGGGTCTCGCCGGTTATCCTTTCGATGCTCCTCTTCAGCAAGGGGAAGGCTTCAACATCTCTGTTGTAATTGACTGCGCTGACGCCGTAGGCCTCCAGATGGAACGGGTCGATCATGTTGACGTCGCGAAGATCTGCTGTGGCCGCCTCGTACGCTGCGTTGACAGGATGCCTGATTGGCAGGTTCCAGATCGGAAAGGTCTCGAACTTGGCGTATCCCGCGTGAACTCCTTGTCGATACTCGTGATAGATCTGAGACAAACACGTACCCATTTTTCCGCTGTTGGGCCCAGGGGCGTTGACCACTACCAGTGAACTGCTGGTCTCTATAAATGGGTTGGCGCCGTATCCATCTTCGCTGACTATGCGATCCACATCCGCAGGATAGCCCTTGATGGCCTTGTGCCGATACACCTTCACTCCACGGCGCTCCAGTTTCTTCTGAAACGCCTCGGCTGCAGGCTGTCCGTCAAAACGCGTGATGACCACCGCCCGAACTTCCAGACCCCACTCCCGAAGATCGTCTATAAGCTTGAGCGTATCCGAATCGTACGTGATGCCGAAGTCAGCGCGGATCTTTCGCCGTTCGATATCTCCGGCATAAACACAAAGAATGATCTCTGTTTTACTTTTCATTCTCTGGAGCAGGCGAATCTTTACGTTGGGATCGAAGCCCGGCAATACCCTCGACGCGTGGTAGTCGAAAAGCAGCTTGCCACCGAACTCCAGGTACAATTTGTTATCGAAACGATCGATACGCTTGAGGATTGCCTCGGTCTGCTCGGCCAGATACTTCTCGTTGTCAAATGCAGTAATCATGTTCTCAGGTCTTCGAAGCTCTCGTGGAGTTCGTGGATGAAGTACCATTGCGAATGGTACTTTTTCACCCGCTCCTCGAGGGATCTGTAGAAACTCTCGACAATGTCGCCGTCGGACAGGTAGTGCCTGTCCACCTCGTATCGAAAAGTCTCATCGGATGTCCTCACCAGGAACGGCGTCAGAATCACGACCTTGTCGTCTGAAAAAGGCTTCAGAATCAAATCCATGCCGGTGCCGCCGAACAGGGTTTTGCCCAGCAGCTTGACCGGCCTGCAGAAACTATTGTTCTCGTCGTACACGTTGGACACGATCTTCTTGAGCATGAGAAGCCGCATCATCTCGCCGGGTACGTCTACGCTGCTGTCGGCCAAGTTCAGCAGATTCGCCCGAGCTGTTCCGTACTTTTTACTGATAACGTCCACGGTGTTCTCGAGCATGCTCCCCACGGGTTCTGGAAAGTTGCCCACCGTGTATACCTCCAGGCCGTGAACCATGAGTACACTGGCCATAAAGTACGTTGCACCGAAATGAGACTGGCCGATGAAGACGGCCTTGCCGGCTTCACGAGCCTCGACAAAGTGCTCCAGACTGTCACCCACGTCGATGCGGTTCTTGGCGATCCAGTAGGCCTCGTAGGTCTTGACCAGAACAAACAGCTTCTCGTAGTAGTGCACCACAATCTCGCGCAGTACCTCGTCGAGCGCCGCCCCCGTACACGGCAACTCCATCTTCTCGAGGTTGTCGGCAACAACCTGAACTTGCCCGGGATGCTGCTCGTAATAGCGCATACCCATCTCGATGATCTTCGGGCGTCCGAACTTCCACGAGTTCTTCTTGACCAGTTCGAGATTTTCGCCGGTTGCCAGAAATGAACCGATGCTCATGGAGATCTCTTGGGCTTGCCACCGTTGGTGCTGGTCAGGTTTGCCTTGCTCAGATCGAGGATCTGCTTGGGAACAGGAACGATTCTCTCGTTCTCGTCGCGGAATTCCACGTCCGTGGCTGCGTCCACGACAACCTTGTTGGTTCCCGCAAAGATAATCCGTTGCCCCATGGTGATCTTTTCCTCGGTGATCGCCAGGATACCGGTGCAAACCTCCAGCCTGTCCCCCAACTTCGATGAGTTGAGATACCGCAGGTCCATCCGGGAGACGTTGCTCCTGTTCTTGGCCATCCATGCGCTCGCGCTCAGATCCGCCCAGACAGCCCGCACCATTTCGAAGAGCGCCCGCTCGCAGAACCTGGCGTAGGAAACATGGTAGGTGATCTGCTGAGTATCAGTATCCTCGAAGTACACCCTAAAAGGCGTCCGGAATGGAAACTGCTCTTCGATGCCGAACGGAACTGACTCCGACCTTTCCTCGGAAAGCCCTGGAATCTCATGTTTGCACGTCAAAACCTCTGCAGGAGCAGGTATGAGGTTCATTTCCCTGTCGAGGAAAAGCACCTCCACGTTTGCGTCCACAACCAGATCCCCCGTCTTCACGTTGACAATCCGCTGATCGAAGGACGCCCGGTGTGTTGTCACACGGCGTAATCCGGTTCGTATCTCGAGTTCATCAGCGAGCCCCACGATTGTGGCCAGCCTCGCTTCTATCCGATAAACATTGACCACATATTTTGTCAGCCATGACTCATCACCGGCATCGGCGCATATTTTTTCTATTGCCTCCACTCTCCCACGATCCATGTAGCGAAGGTAGGAGGAGGCGTCCGCGTGACCGCGTGAGTTGAGATCGTCACCGTAAACACGCACCCTGAGGCGATGGCGATAGTGTTCCCGCTCCACCTCTTCGCTGAGTACGCGATCCACCGCCGATGCACGAACGACCTCGCCGTTTTTTGACGATTCCCTCGATATATCTTCGACCAGCGCGATCTTGGATACCTTGTACGGGGACCTGGTTTCCGCCATGGCCGCAGATGCGGTCTGAACTCCGGACATCATGGCGCCCTCGTACCCACCCCCCGACCAGGTCCAGGCGCCGGTAAGAAAGAGCCCCGGTATCGGTGTCCTGTTCACGAGGCGTTTGCTGTTGGATTGGTCCAGGCTCTGAGCCAGGCCACATACCGCCCCTCGGTGATTCCTGCTGAAACGGGCGATCGTCCTGGGTGTGCCCATTTCGTGTACGACCACGTGGCCCTTGAGGCCCGGAAACCGCTGCTCGTACTTGTTCAACAGCTTTTGGGCCACCTGTTTTTTTCTTTCGGCGTATGCATCATTGTCCAGATCGAGCCAGTCATCCGCCGGGGTCAACTCCACTGCGGAAACAATTCCGCCACCTGTGGGGCACATTGTATCATCGAGACCTTCGTTGCTGGTGATGCACCAGTCTGTATGCTCAATCTCGTTGTCCATTATGCGCCGATAGGATTCATTCCAGTCGAAGCCGTGGTTGTAGAAGAAGTTACCCATGGGTATTCCCACACGGCTAGGCGCACAATCGAGCCCCAGGTAAGTCGTATACATGGACAGGGACGGCTCCATCTTCTCCAACCTGTACCTGTAGATCTTGGACACCGCGTCCTCGCTCAGAAGGTCGAAGAAGGTTTGTGTCGGACTCACCGCGCTGATCACCGTCGGCGCCTTGACGACGCGGCCGCTCGAAAGCTCGACTCCGCTAGCAACACCGTCCTCCATCAATATGCGGACCACCGGAGTTTTCGGCAGACATTCCCCTCCGAACTCACGGAGTTTCTCCACCATGGATCGAACGATGGCTCCACCACCACCAACGACATGATAGGCGCCTTCGAGCCAGCCCGCCGAAAAGACGCAGGTGGTGAAGTTGGCCGAAGACCTGTCCGGCGGCAGACCCACGTACATCCACATCTGGCCCAGCACGGCCAGGAGCTTGGGATCAGTAACGTGCTCCTTGAGTACCTCCGCAAAGATGCTCTCCGTATAGTGAGCGCTCAGAGTATCTTGTTTGTGAATGTCAAAATCCGTTACGATGTGGGGTCCGATCACGTCGTGCTTCAACCTGGGCATGAATTCGAAGAGAGACTTGATCCCCCGCTCTTCATGGGGAAACAGCTCCACTAGCTTGTTGATGATGCTATCGCGATCATTGGGCATGTCCACGAAAAGCCCGGGAAACTCGGCAGTGAAGAGGCTCCTGGAGCGTACAATCCGCAGTTTGTCGAAAACACCCAGGCTCTTGAGAATCCCGTGTGCCATACTGCCGGGATCAAGACCGCCGGTGTAGTGCAGGGAAACGTCGAAATGGTAACCCTTTCGACGAAACGCCTGGGCATAACCCCCAGCCACCCTGTGCTGCTCAAAGACGCAGACCCTGAGTCCCTGCCTGGCCAGCTCGGTGGCGCAGGTGAGCCCTCCTAAGCCGGCGCCGATCACGAGCACATCGTATCCCTCGAGGGAAGATCCATTCCCTTCGTTGTTGCCCCCTCCCATCATGATCTAGTCTTCCTCCCTGGGCGCAATCGCCTTGAGAACCAGTCGTTCCATTCCCAGGATCAGATTTCCGTCCAGATCCCTCACCGCCAGGTCCATGACGGACTGTTCGGCGGTTATCTCCAGCGCGCGACAAATGACGACTGCATCCCGGCCGCTCAGATCCCTTGCGACATGAAGCGCACCTATCTCGAAGGGGATCTCCATCACATCGTGCCGAATCATGGCCCATGCCGCAGCAACCTGCACCGCCATGTCAGCAAGCACCGGGTTGAAGACGAACTCCCCGGGAACCTCCAACAAAGCCGCCGCCTCGTCTGTGATTGTAACGGCGCTATAGAACATGTCGCCCTTCTCCATGGTGGAGCGAAGTCCTCTGAACACCGGACCCGTCTTGAGGGCGCCGGAAAACTTGGAGTCCAGCATGCTGTAGAATGACGCCCCCGTAGAGGACCCCTCTTCGCGCAGACTCTTGAAGTCCTTCTTTGAAATGACCAACCCTTCATCGTCCAGGAGATCGCCACTAACGAGCTTGCACGTGGCGTACGCCAGGTTCGCAAGGCCCTTGTCTCCCAGCTCCGGTCTCTGGGCCGGCACCAGCATCATGAGGTCGTCCTTGCGAATGATCTCCACCTCCAGTTCATCCCCGCGCAGCTGCAGAGGTCGCCTGAACTGGATATCTGTGGGCGTCATTCCCTCACCCTCGATGGCTTCCGCGAATATCTCGGTAACGAAGGTGCCAGGCACCACCGGTTCCATCTTGACCAGATGTTGATTGATGTACACGTCCTGCTCCAGGGAGAAGTTGGCCCGGGCTCCCTTGTCTCCATCAGCCGGATCGACCAGCCTGGCCCTGGGACGCGCGGCGGCGGGGTGCTCTCCGATCTTTCGAATCTCCGAGAACTCTGCCGATTGGTTGAAAACCGCGAGTCTACTGTGGGCGCTTCCGGTCAGGCCTTCCATGAAAAAGGCAACACCTTCGTCCACCTTCACCGGCGTCAGTCCGGCTTGCTCGAAGCGCTTGCTCTCCTCCACGCTCACCATTCCCGTGCCCACCCATGCCGTCCATTCGATCGTCTGGGCGTGCAATCCGGGATGTGCGGCGCGAAGACCAGTGACGATCCAGGCCAGCATGTCGTTGGCAAGGGCATAATCGGTCTGTCCGGAGTTGCCGAACAACCCGGCAATGGATCCGAATCCCGAGAACATTTTTATTGTTGCCCAATCGAGTTCATCGATCATTGTGAACACGGGCGTGAGCTTGGTGTCCATCGTCTGGGCGATAGCCTCGTCCGTCAGCTCGGTGACCAGCTTGGCCTTTTGAACTCCCGATCCGTGAACAACGCCTCGGACGACATCTTCTGACAATATCTGCCTCAGCAACTTGCTGAACGCTTCCCGGTCAGATACGTCGCACTTCTCGTACCGGGCCTCTATTCCGGCATTCTCCAGCCGGTCCAGGTTTCGTGAGAGCTCCCACTGGGATCGGATATTCCGTCCCACGCGTTTTGCTTCGGGCAGCCTGAGCCCATCCTGTTTGACCAGATTGATCTCAATATCCCGTACGACTTTGTCAATGTCGCCCGAATCCGTTGAGAGCCACTCGGGTCGACCCATCGGGAGATCCGTCCTGCCCGTTAGCAACAAACGACACCCGGTCTGTCTGGCCAGCTCCATCACGCACTCGAACACGATTCCCCTGGCTCCGCCGGTTACGACCACCAGATCGCCCCTGTCCAGAGGCTGACGATATTCCGGGGACGGGGACATGACTGACACTTTGGAAACAACCCGCCCGGACGGTCTCATTCCGATTTCCAGACCGGGCCCCATCAACTCGATGTTCTGATCGATTGCGTCTGCCCATGAAATTTCGCCAGCATCGATCAACTGGAACTTGCAGTCGGGCAACTCCCTGCGCAAGCTGCGCACGAAGCCCGAGGGGAACGCTCCGAGCAACCGTTCACCGCTTGAGGAGACTCCGAAAGCTCCGTCCATGGAAACCGGGAAGATCAACCTGGCCGGGCGCTCTTCCAGTACCGGAACAAGCGCGCGGAAAGCCTGGTAGAGATCGGTGGTCGCCTCTTGCAGCGCCAGGCGCATGCTCTCGCCCTTGCGAGGAATATCCAGTAGCTTGGAGTGCGCCGCGTAGACGACGGTATCGCATCCTTCAAGCAGAGCGCTGACGTCCCCCGCAGCCATTTGACCCGACAGGGTGGAGACCTTGACCGTGGTCATCTCGATATCGCGCTTCAGGAATCGTCTCTTGAGCTTGCCGCCGGTGGTATCGCCGTCACCCACCACGATGAGCACTCTCTTGCAGGAGAACTCCTCCATGTCCTTTTGATCAATGGGATCGCTTCCACCAAGGAAAAGCCCGCAGGCGCTCGTATCATCTATCGAGGCACTACTTCCAGCCGTCGCTTTTTCGGCCGCGTCATTCTTGCCGCTACCGTCGCCCCTCTCCATCTGCGCAAGGATCTCCGCCAGCTGAGCGATCGTGCGCGCCCCCGAAGGCCGTGCCTCCGCGTCCAGACCGTGCTCCGTGGTCAGCGAAACCCATATCTCCGCGCGTTGAACCGAGTCCACGCCCAGATCAGCCTCCAGGTCCAGATCCACCTCCAGCATCTCCGGCGGGTAACCGGTGGTTGTGACCAGCTTGTCGCGAAGGCGCTCGATCCACTTGTCCAGCTGGATACCGCCACCTACCGGCTCCGGGGTGCTGGGAGGTTCCTCCATCGGAATCTCCGCCGGCTCATTGCTCGCCGAGTCGTCGCCCCCCTCCATCTGCGCGAGGATCTCTGCCAGTTGAGCGATCGTGCGCGCCCCCGAAGGCCGCGTTTCCGCGTCCAGACCGTGCTCCGTGGTCAGCGAAACCCATATCTCCGCGCGTTGAACCGAGTCCACGCCCAGATCAGCCTCCAGATCCAGGTCCACTTCCAGCATCTCCGGCGGGTAACCGGTGGTTGTGACCAGTTTGTCGCGAAGCCGCTCGATCCATTTGTCCGCTGACACTTTGTTTGCCGGCTCTTTGTCCGCCGGCTCCTTGTCTGCCGACACTTCGTCTCCGGGACCGTCGCCCCCCGCCATCTGCGCGAGGATCTCCGCCAGTTGAGCGATCGTGCGCGCCCCCGAAGGCCGTGCCTCCGCGTCCAGATCGTGCTCCGTGGTCAGCGAAACCCATATCTCCGCGCGCTGAACCGAGTCCACGCCCAGATCAGCCTCCAGATCCAGATCCACTTCCAGCATCTCCGGCGGGTAACCGGTGGTTGTAACCAGTTTGTCGCGAAGCCGCTCGATCCACTTGTCCACACCTCCGCCGCCGCTCTTTGCCTTCACGGGCTTTGCCTGAACTGCTGCAGGTGGTTTCGTTGATTTTACAATGCTCCCTTTGGGCTCGACGATACTTGCCGCCACCGGTCTGGCGACTGTGGGAGCCTTTGGCTTGCTTGCCGTCAATATGCCGGACAAAAACCGCCCGTGAACCTCCTCGATCAGCGAGAGCACGGAGGGCTCGTTCTCTTTCATGTACTGCAGGAAATCGGGCGAGAACATCCCGGGTACATCCTGGCGTTCCGCTGCCGATCCGATGCGGCCGACGGCCATGAGAAGCGCCCTCGCCCGTCTGAATGTCTCTACATCGCCGACCTTCGGATGGAGGGTAGGCGCGGAGTTGTAAGCCTTGCCCTCCAGGATCGCCGCTATCATCTTGGTCATGGCCCATCCCGGTCCGACTTCCAGGAAGGTCCTGGCCCCATCCTCGTACAGCCTGTTGATCTCCCTGGGCAGGTTGAGCGGGGTGATCAGCTGCTGTGACAGATGCCTGGCCAGCGAAATGCTGTCCAGGTTCGCGGCATCGACATACGTGCCGGTGATCGTCGATATTATTGGAATGGTTGGCGGGGAGCACGGCAGCTTCTCGAGCGCCTTGCGGAAAGGTTCTCTCGCCGGCTCCATGTACTTGGAATGGAACGCGGCTCCTATTGGCAGAAGTCTGGCTTCCACTCCGAAGGACTCGGCCACAACGACAGTTCGCTTGACGGCTTCTTTTTCTCCCGCCAGGACAAAACGCCCCGGAGCGTTGACGTTGGTGAGGAATACCTTGTCACCCACCAGGCCGAGGATGGCATCACGTTGATCCTCCGAACACACTACGCTGGCCATGCCCAGATCGGGACCGCCGCCTTCCGCTATCAGCTGAGCGGCCTTGATCCGCTCGACAACCACCTTGTAGGCGGTCTCGATGTCCCAGACTCCTGCTACAGCGAGCGCCGAGATCTCTCCAAAGCTGTGGCCCACCATCACATCCGGACGGACACCCTTGGCTTCGAGGACCTTCGCCACGCCAAGCTCAACGGCGAACAACGATGTCTGAGCGCCGACCAGGGTGCCCAGATTTTTCTTGAGCTGCTCGTCGTCTTCATCTCCGTAAATGTGTCCAAGCAAATCAAATCCGAACTCGCTCATCGCGAGCTTGTGAACCTCATCGACAACATTTGCGAAGTTGGGGTCCTCCTCGTAGAGATGTCGCCCCATTGTGATGTAGTGAACCCCTTGCCCGGGGAAACAGAATACGAGATTCTCTTCTTCGCCCTCCCGGGGAATATCCGCAGAGAAGAGCCCCTGGGACTCGAGCGGTTTCAATCCGTGCCCGCCCTCGATCATCTTGAGTGCAGATTTGAGCTTGGTTCGAAGAGACTTTTGATCCTCGAACGACACCGTCATCCTGGCATTGACATCCGCACCCTCAGAGATGACCTCGGGTATTGGATTCTGGGAAAGAGCCCGGCCCAGCGCCGCTGCAAAACTCTTTTCGGACTCTGCGAGACAGAGGAACACATCGTCCTGGCCCTCGTCTCCCTCCCGAACTTTTGACCCCGCCAGAACCGGCTCCCCCGCTTCCCCACCTGCGGAGACAACGGCAAAGTAGCTAGCGCCGCCAAGCCCCAGGGAGTTCACGCCTCCCATTGTGATTTTCTTGTCCAGAGGTCCGGTTTCTTTTCTGGGCTCCACCTTGTCCGCAACCTCCAGGATCTCAGGTCTGACATTCTCGAGGTGTCGAATGCCCGGTACAATCCCGGTTCGAAGCGACTGAATTGTGCTGAAGATCGAGGCCGCGCCGGATCCGCCGTATAAATGACCCACGTGGGATTTCACAGCCGTCATCTGGACAGGATCGCCGCCGTCACCAGCTCTGAGCCCCTTTGCCAGGCCCTGAGCCTCAACGATATCCGACAATTCGTTCGCTGATCCGTGGGTTTCGGAAATGCCAATCTCACTCGGATCGATATCTGTGTTCCGGAACGCATTGCTGATGGCACGCGAAACAGCCTTCTCCGTGGGCGCCACCATGGACTTGCTGTCCGCCTCCGAAGATCCCCCGATCGCGTGAATCACCCCGAAGATATCGTCGCCGTCGCGTTGGGCGTTCTTCAGAAGCTTGAGCAGGAAGAGCACACCGCCCTCGCCTATCAGATATCCGGTCCCTTCCCTGTCGAACGGCCGGGCGATCCTCTTGGCCACGGCGCCGAGTGCGCAGACACCGGAAGTGAACGTGTCGCTGAGTTGCCTGTTGAGACCACCGGAGATCATCAGGTCGACGTTGCCGTACATGAGCTGGTACATGGCGGGCAATGACGAAGCGATACTGGATGAGCAGGCGGAATCGACCGTGAAGTTGGGGCCGTGCAAGTTGAGCCTGTTCGCGATCCTTCCGGCGGTGACGTTTGTCATCCAGCCAGGCAGAGTGTGCTCGGTGACCGGGGGAAACTCGCCCCTGATCTCCTCCTTCGCCGCAGCGCAGCACTCCTTGAGAACCGACGCATCCACTTCCCCGGCCGAGGCGCACGCGAAGAGCGCGTCGATGTACTCGTCGGTGATCATGGGCGGAAAGATCGTCGGGAAATAATCGTCGTGCATACAGCCGACGCTCACACCGATTTTCTTGGGCTCCTCCAGGGTAAAACCGGCTGACGTCAGAAGCTTGTCTGCCAGATCGAGACCCAGAATCTGGGTGGGGGATATCTGAGAGACCGAATTTGGGAAGATCTTGTGGCGAAGCAGGTTAACCTTGTACGGCTCAATTTTGGACACCACATTTGTATTGATTATCTCGTTTTGGGGGCCCGTTTCGTAGCAGTCCTCCCACCCGTGATCCTTGGGGTCGACATCGGTGAAGACATCGACGCCCTCGACAAGATTGTCCCAGAATTTCTCGGGCGTATCCGCTCCGGCTACCCGCACCTGCACACCGACAATGGCCACTTCGCGAGAGATCTCTGGCCGTTGTTGCGGGCGTGTATACGAATCTCCCTGTTCGAGGATGGCGTGATAGTTGACCCCGCCGAATCCACTGGTGGTGATCGCCGAGATACGCATTCCATCCTTGCCCTTGTGCCAGGGTTTGATCTCGGTCGGGATGGCCAGATGCTCACTGGGAAGGGTGGCTCCGGGTGTGAGCTTGGTGAACCTGGGAAGATGCGGGATCTTTCCCTCGTTCATGGCGAGCACCGTCTTGATCATTCCCGCCACTCCCGCAGCCGCCTTGAGATGGCCTATCTGACTCTTGACGCTGCCCAGATACAGGGGCTCGGGCGCATTTCTGTCCTTTCCGTAAACCATGGAAATGGAATCGTATTCGTTGGCGTCACCCACTATGGTGGAGGTTGCGTGGGCTTCCAGATACTGGACTTCTGAGTGCTCTATCTGCGCGCTGGCGAGAGCCGCCTGCAGCGCCTCCGCCCTGCCGGAGGCTGAAGGCGCGTAGATAGCCTGTCCGGCTCCGTCACTGGAGGATCCCACACCGCGAATCACTGCCTTGATATCGTTGCCGTCGTCGATGGCATCTTCGAGTTTCTTGAGCACGAGCATGCCGACACCCTCGCCGATCACCAGGCCGTCCGCCGTGTGATCGAAGGTGTTGGACATTCCCGAAGCGCTCAGACCGTCGACTCTGCTGAAACCTATGTAGATGGGAGGATTGACCCCCAGATCGGCTCCGCCCGCGATCGCTACCCGGGCGTCACCCGCCATGAGCGCCTGGCAGGCAACATCGATGGCCACGAAGGACGAGCCGCATGCGGCGTCCAGGGTCATGTTGAAACCGCGTATTCCAAAAACCTGGGCGACTCGATTGGAGAGCGAGGACGAGATTGCACCTACCGCCGCCATGGAAGGAACCCATATGTGGCCGCGAGCGTCCAGTTCCTGTGTCAGGTCATCCGCCATTCGATCGATAAGCGCGCTCTTGACGCCTCGTTTCTCGAGCAGCGGCCTTAACTTTTTTATGAAGCGGTGCCGCTTGAGGAACACCGCCGAGTGGGCAAAGGCGTCCACACCGCTGGCCCCGATCATCGTCGCCGCATCGGTCAACTCGTCCGAGCGCATTTCGATGCCGGCATCGTCCAGTGCCTGGCGCGTGGCGGCAATGGCCATAAGCTGCGTGGCGTCCACTCCTCGCATGGCAGCCGGCGGGAGCTTGTAATCCAGAAACGGAAATTCGAAACCCTCAACAAACGAACCAACATTCGTATATGATTTTTCCGGGTTCCCTTTTTGGGGAGAATAGAAATTGTCAATGTGCCACAGGCGATTGGGCATCTTCTTGAAATAGGTGTCTCCGCTCTCGATGTTCTTCCAGTACTGCTGAACATCGTGGGCGTTTGGAAAGACGCAACCCATGCCGATGATGGCGATGTCGTAGCGGCTCATGTACGTACCGATTCCTTTGCTCTAGCCTCGAGCATTGCCGAGGTTGATTTCCAGTCCACGAACCCACTTCGGGCTCTCGATGGACGATCTGTTATTCCCCAGAATTCCATTCCTGCTGCGCGCGCGCATTCGCCGTCGAGATCGGTCCGATCCCCCACTATCACCATCTCGCGCGGATCGATACCCCATTTTCCGGCAAGCGCCAGCATCGGCTTCGGAGAGGGCTTGAGCACACCGTAGTTCTCCATGGCCTCCACATCGTCGAACAAGTCCGGCGCTATTCCAAGCGCCCTCAGACGATCCTCCACCCGGCCGAAGTCCGAAACCACCGCCAGCTTGATGTTCGCGGCGCGAAGCCGGGTCAGCACTCCGTCGAGTTCCGGCCGGGCCCGGCCGCTTTTTCCCAGCAACTTCACGAACGCCTCCATGAAACGCTCGTGATACCAGGCCTCCGCTCGTTCGACGCCTATTCCCGCTCGCCGGCCCAGCTCCTGAAACAACGCCGCCAGCAGGCTCTCCCGATCCGCATAGGTTCCGGCCCGCAATACGGCCCGCGCGCCCGTGAGCTTTCTCAGCACACCGACCGATCCGCGCAGCGACAGAGCCATGCGCAGTTTCATCCAGCGCAACGCATAGAGCGTTCCGTCGAGGTCGAAGATGATTCCCCTGGTGCATTGTTCGCTCACTCGCTCGCCGCCGCCTGCGCGGTTCCCTCGCGCTCTTCACGTTCTCGATCGTTTCTGTGAAGACATTCTTCCACAATGTCATGGTACTTCACTGTCAGCTCGGACGGATCCCCCTCTATCAGTTCCGAGGGGAAAAACTCGATGCCGATATCTGTCCTGAACCTGCCGAACAGATTCACCAGCTGTCCAAACGTGCTCTTGTTCACGTCCCATTCCAGCGAGCGGCGATCTGGGAGATAGTCTATCACACACAGCTCCACGCGCTTGCGCAGGCGCTTGGCGGCTATCAGCGACCCGGGTTGAAATGCCGGCCTTTTCGCCTTGGGGCTCGCAAATCCCTCCGGAAATACGATCAGTCTGTTATTGCCCTTCAACAGTCGCATCACCGCTACCCCCGCCTTTCGCCTGGACTTGGCGTCCTTCCTGTCGACGAAAATATGCCCCTGGAGTTCGAGCGCCTTCCCGAAATAGAAGACCCGCCGCATCTCCATTTTGATCACGAAGACCGCAGGAAAAAAGGAGAGCATCAGTGGAATATCCAGAAAACCCATGTGGTTGGATACAATCAGGTCGCCCATGGGCCAGTCTCGTTTGTTGCGCCGGTGTAAGCGCACGCCCATTATCCAGGCCAACCCTCTTCCCCAGACAGCTATGGGGCGCGCGAATATCCGTCTCTTGCCGGGTGTCAGAACTTGGGGCAAACGTACAAAAAAGATATGGATAGACAGAGTCCAGAGCATCGCGATGATGGCCCGAAAAAACAGCAGTATGAATCTAATCAATATCATTTTCGAATTCGTTTCTTACAAGGCGAGTTTCTTATCACTTCGCGTCGATAGTTCCCACCCACATATTGACAATTTGTTATTTTCCGTTCGGTGTTCTCAGTCAAGCTGTCAGACGGTAAGCTGCCTGACGGAAGAGCGATCCATAACTGTGAGGCCCGCTCCATGAAACTGACCGTGTTAGCCGAAAAACTGGCCCGTGCGCAGGTAGCTCATCCCTGGCGATTCCTCATTGCCGCGGCGACGATCACTCTGGCGGCCGGGCTCACGGCATCAACCCTGGAGTTCGATTCCAGCTACGAGGCGCTTCTTCCGGTGGGCGCCCCCGAGGTCGTCAACGCCGACGCGGTTCGCGAACAGACAGGTGGCACGAGACAACTCATCGTCGCGCTGGGCGGCAAGGATCCGGATGCCCGTCTGGAGTTCGGCAAGGATCTGCAAAAAAAGCTCGAGAATGTAGACCACATCAGATGTGCCGATCTGGAGTTACCTGTGGCGTTTTTCAAGGATCGAGGCCTGTGGCTGACTGATATCTCCACGCTAAAGGAGCTTGTCCCGGCCGTCGAAGACGCTGTCAAGATTGCGAAAATACAAGCTAATCCCCTCGCTCTCCACCTGGACGAGGAGGAGGAAAAGAGGGAACTGGACGCCGCCTGGAAGAAGGTGGATGAAATCATCACCGCCAAAATGGGAGGGCAAGGCTTTGATGAAGTCCTGACCAGCAAGGACGGGAAGTACACATTCCTCGTTGTCATCCCATCCATCAAGTTTACCGACATGAAGGCGGGCAGGAGGGTACTCGACGATATTGAGAAAGCGGTCCAGGAACTGGATCCGACGTCCCGAAACATCGAGGTGAAGTACGCCGGCAACCTGAAAGTGGTTCAGGAGCAACACCTCACCATGAGTTCGGACCTGCGCAACGCCTCGATTCTTGCCCTGGTATTCGGCATACTCATCCTGGCCGGGTTCACCCGTCGCGTATCCGCTCCCCTCCTTATCGGGTCCGCCCTGGTCTCCGGCGTGGCCTGGACATTCGCCCTGGCGAAGCTCCTCGTCGGACATGTAAACATCATCACCGGGTTTCTCGCAGCGGTGTTGATCGGTCTTGGAATTGACTTCGGCATCCATCTTTTCGTGCGATTTCGGCAGGAGTCTCTTCGCCCGGGAGTTTCCATCTCCGAAGCGGTCGTCGCCTTCGTGAAAGGCACAAGCGCCCCGGCGCTCACAAGCGCCCTCACCACCGCCGGAGTCTTCTTTTCTTTTGCCATCGCCGATTTCAGGGGATTTTCGGAGTTCGGGCTCATCGCCGGAATCGGGGTTGTCATGACCCTGCTCTCGAGCTTCATGGTTCTCCCTCCCCTCCTCTATGTCTTCCACCGCAATCGGAAACCGGTTCCCTCGAGCGCCGAAAAAGACCCACACGCCATCGCGGGTTCCAGGATCTCCCGTCGCTTCGCTGTCGGCGCCGTAGCGGTGATCGGCCTTGGCGCTATCTACGGTATAATCCACGCGACCGACATTCCTTTTCGGAACAACTTCAAGCAGCTGAGGGGAAAATCTGAAGCGACCGAGTTCTTCGAGTACGTGGACGAGAACCTGGGAGCCGGCTTCAATCCGGCGGTCTTCCTTTCCTCATCCGTCAAGGATGCGGCAATGATCGAAGAGGCCGCCCTGGAGATACGGGACAAGGGATTGTCGAACGGCAAGGCGTCGCGCATGGGGAAAGTGGTATCGGTGTCGAGCCTCCTCCCTTCGGACATCGACGCCCATTCCGGATACATCGCACAACTGGAGCGAATCCTGTGGGATCCCAAACTCGACTCGGCCGCAGAAAAAGGCGGCCACCGGGCGGACAAGCTGATCGAGGCGAGGCGGATGGTCAGAATCGTACCCTGGGAAGTAAAAGAACTGCCGGATACGGTTCGCCGCCGTTTCACGACCCTGGCTCGTGACAAGTACATCACCTATGTCTGGCCGTCCCAGCGCAACGACGCCGACTACCAGGCCGCCGCGTGGGAGGAGGAGTTGTACGATCTCTCCTCGAATCTGAAGGACGCGGGGGTGAAGCACAAGATGGCGGACGAGACCCTCATCGTGGCATGGATCTACCGTATTGTTCGGGCAGACGGACCGCCCTTGCTTGCCGTGGCCGCCGCGCTGGTCTTCCTCATTCTATTGATCGATTTCCGAAGCTTCAAACGCGCCCTCCTTGTCGCATTCCCTCTCTCGGTCGGAATGATGATGTTCGTCGGAGCGCTCCATTCCATGGGCATGGAGTTGAACATGTTCAACATGGTGGTGATACCCAGCATCATCGGCATCGGGATAGACAACGCAGTTCACATCTACCATCGCTACCTGAACGAAGGCCCCGGCTCGGTGGCCCTCGTCGTTCGAACTACGGGAGCAGCCACATTCCTGGCCTCGTTGACCACTGCGGTGGGCTTCGGATCGAGCATGATCTCCCACAACGTCGGTTTGCAAACCCTCGGTTCCACTGCGGTCGTGGGGATCACCGCCACCTTCATCGCCGCGGTTGTGTTCTTCCCCGCTTTTCTGTCTCTGGTGGAGCGGCCTACTCGATAACGTAGTCGTCGCAGAACTCCTCGGCGACAAAGTCGTTGATAGCGTCCGCCAGGGAGAGCGAAACGCCTACCAGATCGATGTCAAACACGCTGCCGGAGGTGGCGTTTGGGATGGGAGACTGGACGCCGTAATCCGTGAAAAAGCCGGGCGCCACGTCGATATTGCCCGCCATCCCGCCGAGATGAGCCGCAAAGCTCGCGACGCGGATCGTTCCGGCCTGAAGGGTGGCGATGGTTCCCGCGTAATCGTTTTGAACCTGGATTCCGCTCGAGAAAGATGACGGCGTTTCGAGAAACGTATCGTCGGTGGCGTGGATTATCACCCGCAAGGTGGTCTCCGGGTCCCGCCACTGGTACTGGTCGGCCGCCGCCACCAGCGCATCGAGAGTGTTCTCGGGCCAGTCCGTGTTCGAGGCGGTGGACTGGGTCTGCTGGTTGCTGGAGGTAAAGGTATACCAGCTGTTGAAGTCGGCCTGGAGCTCCGCTGCAGATGCGTAGGGAGTAGAGCCGTCGTTCGCCACCAGAAAGTCATCCACGAACACCACCAGCCCGAAAAACACGTCGTTTTCCTCGGGGGTGAGGTCGTTCGCCGCAGTCCATACCTCGGCGATATCGGCCTCGAGCTCGCTGAGCATCATGCTCATGGATGTGGAAACATCGAGCACAAAGACTATGTCGATGCCCTCGTAGCAGTCTTCCGTATCCGTGTCCCCGTCCGAGTCCGTGTCTGAGTCAGTGTCCGAATCTGTATCAGAATCTCCGTCCGTGTCTCCGTCGGTATCCCCATCCCCGTCGCTATCTGTTTCCCCGAAACGATCATCACCGTCATCTCCACATCCCGAATTGCCAAAGCCCATCGATACCGAGACGAGCAACAAAGAAAGCACTGAGCAAAGCACTGATTTCATCGTTCTCTCCTTTTCATTGCTACAACATTAGGATAACCAATTCGGTGTGTTTGTTGTGAAATATATTGAAGAGCAACACAAAATCATGCCTCCTGCGAGGCGACGTCGGGTGAGCCTTGTGCACAAGTGGCCGGCTTTACTGATATTCCTGATTCTCGTACCTTGCTGTCACGGTGCCCGTTCAATGGATCTTGCGCATTCGTATCGACTCGGCCCAAAGTACGCCCCGGTGGAGGTCGTCGTGTTCTCCGACTTCCAGTGCGCTTTTTGCAAGCGGGCCGCAGCGGAGATGAGACGCATCAACACCAGGCGCCCGGGGCGCGTGAAGTTCTATTTCAAGCACTACCCGTTGTCCTACCATCCCCAGGCAAACAACGCCGCGCGGGCATCGCAGGCCGCCGGAGCCCAGGGTAAGTTCTGGGAGATGCACGATCTCCTCTACGGCCACGCGACCGAGTTGAACGACGAAATCTACGCGGATCTCGCGGCGCGGCTCGATCTCGATGTCAAGCGATTCAACGCCGATATGTCGTCGCCGCGAATAGCGAACGAAGTATCGGCCGATCGCGCGAAGGGGGAAGCCCTCGGTATCGACGGAACTCCGTACTTCTTCATCAACAGGATGCCTTTTCACGGATCTTACCTCGATCTGGAGGAAGCGATCGCTCAATCGCGACGATGAGGCGGACAACGCCTGGTGACCGTGGTAATATGTCAATTAATGCAAAGATCGTATCAGCATGGGAGGTGTTAAAATGTTCAGAACAACTTGGCTGGCAGTGTTACTCGCTCTGCTCTTCTCTTTTGGAGCGACGATCGGTTGCGGCGACGATGATTCTTCGTCGGACGTCGATACAGACAGCGATTCCGATTCGGACAGCGACTCCGACTCAGACACCGATTCGGACACCGATAGTGACAGCGACGGTAACGGACAGGAGGCTTGCGAAGCCGTTCTCACCGCGAGCTATGAGAAAATAAATGAAGACTGCGAAGGGGAATTCTCCGATCCCGCAGGCGACGCCGCGACCGACTGCACAAATGCTTGCGAAGCTTCCGGTGTGACGATCTCTCAATCGGAAATCACCAATTGCCTCGACGAAGTCGACGGCTTGTCCTGCGAGGATTTAACCGATCCCTACTACGATAGTCAGTACTGCGATTGGCTCGAAGACGACCTCAGCTGCGTCTGGGAATAGTTCTCCGCTCCCAGGGGTGCCAGACACATTTTTTGAGGTGCCAGACACATTTTTGAGGAGCAAAGATTATCCCCCAACAAGCTAATCCTCAAGATGAGCAATAACACTCTATCATATTAATATTAATTGCTTTTCCAGAAGTGCTTGAACGCGTTACTTCCAAGGGTGCCAGACACATTTTCAAGGGGTATTTTGACAAGTAGCGTAAACTGCACAGCGTTGTCCTGACCTTGACCCGACCGACCCCCTGCCCTATTCCTCATTGATGATCCGCAAACACTTCCACGCTGCTTTCCTGGCCCTGTCGGTGCTGCTCGCGGTACCGACGATCACCACGGCGCGGGACGACTCCATCGACGATCTCGTGAGAAAGATCAGGAAGAACCCCGGCGGACTGGACGCGGAGCTGTACGTCATCGAGGTGTTCGGCAAATGGGAAACCAGCGACCCCAAAATCGTCATCGAGGCCCTACAAAAGATCGCGGCCTTGCCCAGGATATCTTTTGCTGCGCGGGAAAGGTCCGAACATCTACTGGCGACGGCACGACTTCGAACCGGAGACCCCAAGGCCGCTCAAGAGGGTTACGACAAACGCGGATTCATCTCCCAGTGGAAAGTGCTCGGCCCTTTCGACAACGACGGCGGCACGGGGTTTGGCGTCGATCGTCCGCTCCTCGAGATCGCGTCGGGTCCAATCGATACGTCCCTGGAATACGACGGCGTGGACGGTCCGATCCAGTGGAGAAGCGCGCCGCAGGAGATATTCTCGTTTGGCTACACCCATCTTGATTCAATGGTCGAGGGGAAAAGCGTCTGCGTGATCGCCTCCACCACGGTCGTCTCGGACCGTGCACACAGGGGCGCCCTCCTCATCGGAACGAGCGGGGCTTTTCGAGCCTATTGGAACGGGACGAAGGCCATCGCGGACGACAAATATCGAGGCAGTGACCCGGATCGGTTTTGGGCCCCGATAAAGGTAAAACGCGGCGAGAACCGGCTGGTTGTCAAGGTGTGCTCTGACGAGACCGGAGCCATGGGCATCCACGCGCGCATCGCCCCGCGAGGGAGAAAACCTGGGGTATCCTCAATCCGGAAGTTCTTCCGTCGCGCTTCCGCCAGGAACGCCCGCCCCTCCAATATGGCGGCTGCGGCCAGATACGCCCTGGAAACAAACGCCCTGCACCCATCATCACACCGTGCGCGAAATCTCGCCCGTGCAGCCTGTGAGAGATCCGGCTCGCCGGAACATTGCCTCACCTGGCGCGCTCTCGCACTCGACAGAAACGAACGCATCCTCGCCGTCACGCAAGCCCTTGCCTCATCCCCCAATCACGTACCGTCCCTGCTGGCAAGCGCGCAACTGGAACGGGGTGGAACCAGCATCCATCGCGCACGCGGACTGGTGCACAAAGCGTTGGTCCTCGAACCTGAAAACCTCGAAGCCAAAATGCTCATGATAGAGGTAACCGCCGACGAAGGCTTCCCCCTGCGGGCTTACAGGGAAGCCGCGAAGCTCGCGAAGATCAACCGATCGATCCCGGGACCCATAGCACTTGCCGCAGCGACGGCAGAGTCCGCGGGTATCATGTCTGCGGCGCTCGATCTCACACAAGAAGCATCGAAAACGCTCTTCGACCGCTTGTCCTTTCACGAGACTCTCGCCCGCGCCGCCCTCGCGGGCAACCGAACCGACGAATTCCACCGCGAACTGGAGGCGATCCTCACACTGGCTTCGCACGACCGCGACGCCCTGTGGGAGACGGCCTCACTACTCGAGGGGGCCGGTCTCGAGGAGCGGGCTTTGAAAACACTGGAACTGGCTCACTCCCTTTGCCCTTCGGACGCAGACGCACTGCGCAAACTCGGACTCTTCGGGCTTCGCCATGGAGACAAAAAAGCGGCCGTACGATATCTGGAGATGGCAAGGCTCTTGCGGCCCCAGGACGCGTGGCTGGCGGACTACCTGGATCACCTGAACCCGACGCCCGGCTTCGAAGTTCCCTTTATTGTGTCCAGCGAGGAATTCCTATCCGGGCGCACAGCAGGCAAGGACGGTGAAGACGCACGATACTTGCTGGACTCCACGGTGGTGCGGGTCTTCGAGACGGGGCTGTCGTCGAGATTTACCCAGGTGGTGGTGAAGGTGAACACGGTGGAGACCGCTCGAAACTGGCGGCGGTTCTCGATCCAGTACTCCCCTTCGACCCAGCGGGTGAAGGTGATTCACGCTCGCGTCTTTCACCCGGACGGAGGGGTCGAAAACGCCGTCGGACGAGGGATCGTGCCCATCGCCGAGCCATGGTACCGATTGTACTACGACATCGAGGCGGAAGTGATCGAACTCCCTCCCCTGGAACCGGGCGACGTGGTCGAGTACTCCTATCGGGTGGACGACACGGCCGTGCGCAACGTGTATTCCGACTATTTCGGAGATCTGGTTTTCATAAACGACCTGCATCCCAAGACTCTCTGGCGCTACAACTTGATCATTCCAAAATCCCGGCACCTGGAGATCCGCGAGCCCCTTGCGAAACATCTCGTGCGCGAGTCTCAGACCAGGGGAGACACACTGTTCGAATCCTTCGAGGCAACCGAGGTGCCGGTGATCCCCAGGGAGGCGGACATGCCCGGGGCTACCGCCGGAACCGACTACATTCACGTGTCGACCTACCGCTCTTTCGAGGATCTCGGTAACTGGTACAGAGGGCTCGTGCGAAACCAGATGCTGCCGGACGGAAGGATCACGCAGAAGGCTCTGGAACTGACGAGAGGCGCAAAGAACGACGCATCCAGGGTCGCTGCAATTTATGGCTGGGTGGTCACCGCCACGCGATACGTGGGTCTGGAATTCGGAATACACGGATACAAGCCCTACCGCGCATCCCTCGTGGTTTCCCGCGGGTTCGGTGACTGCAAGGACAAGGCATCTCTGCTGGTGACCATGTTGCGCGTGGTCGGAGTAGAGGCACAGTTTGCGCTTGTCAGGACACGTTCCCTCGGGGAGATGGATCGCT
Source organism: Deltaproteobacteria bacterium (assembly GCA_030595125.1). Classification (GTDB taxonomy): domain Bacteria; phylum Myxococcota_A; class Polyangia; order JAAYKL01; family JAAYKL01; genus JAUVAN01. The sequence continues at coordinate 27,532 of JAUVDV010000012.1, read as the reverse complement.
CGCCGGCTTCCCTTTCCGTGTTCAATCACGCCATCGCCTATGTGCCCTCTCTAAATCTCTGGCTGGACGGCACAGCGGAACACCACGGAACCGCCGACTTCCCGTTCGAGGACCAGGGCGTTACGGCCCTCCGGCTCTCGAACGACGGTGTAAGCCTGGTCACCACTCCCACCCTCGACGCCTCGAACAACACCAGGAGAGAGATCATCACTGCAGACATCTCCACGGATGGAGAGGCGACGCTGAAGGTAGAATCGGAGGTCTCAGGCGCGTACTTCGCCCCGAGGTTGCGCAGGGAGTTCGAAGCGGAGCACAGCCGACGGAAACGTTTCGAGAACGCGCTCGTTCTCGTGTTTCCCGGCGCCGCTCTGACTGATCTTGAGTTCCAGTCCATGGACGATCTGGAATCGCCGGTGCGATACTCCTTCTCGGCCGTGGTTCCCCGGTTCGGTATCGTTCAAAACGACCTCCTTAAAATCCCTTTAGACGGGGGCCTGGATCTGGCCGATCGGTACGTCAGAACACCGCGCCGAACGCACGATCTGATCGTCGGGCCAAGTCGGAAATCCTCACGCAAAATCACCATCTCGATCCCCGAGGGCTACAATATCGCGGATCTTCCTGCGGCGGCTCGACTGGAAGCCGATTTCGGAAAACTCGTGGTGGAAATCACTCGGAAAGACGACCAGATCGTGATCGACCGTCGGTTCGAGTTCTCGGTCCACCGGGTAACGACCGTGGACTATCCGCGCTTCATTAAATTCTGCCGGGCCGTGGACGAGATCCTCGCCGCACGGATCACCCTGAAGAGGAAGAAATGAGACGCATCCTGCTCATTGCCGTTTGCGTTCTCGCCTCATGCGGTCCCGCCCTGAGAGGCCCCGGCTCCTTCTCGGATCGCCTGTCCCGCGCACAGCAGGCCTACCTGGCCGATGGCGATCTGGACAGGGCACAGACCGATCTTGAAGCGGCCCTCGGCATCGATCCGACTTCACCGGAGGCTCACTTCCTGCTTGGAGATCTCCTCGATGTCACCGGGCGCCCCGCACAAGCCCTCGATCACTATCTGCGCGCGCTGAAAGAGACCCACCTTTCCGGCGCCGGACAGAACGAGGCCGTCGCCGCAGCCATGGGGACGGTGGCCATTCGGAATCGGGTCGAGGCGTTCAACGATATTTTCAAGGCTTTCTGGAACGAGCGCGCGAACAAGCCGGGCAAGCTGCCCCCGGAGGCGCTTTTCCAGCTGAGAAATTTGATCTTCGGAATCGCGCTCAAATCCGATGACGCGGATGCTTCCGCCGATCTCCTCGAGGGCATCGGGTGCCTGACAAACTGGAAAACCGCCGGATCCTTCGGGCCGTTCGTATGGGAGACCTTCGACGACGAACGGTTGATGAGCGAGATGACGGATCCTCTGCGTCCCTGGCCGGGCGGCGTCGATCTCGGACCCGGCCGAGGCAAATCTTCCGTGAGAACAGAGCGCGCCAGGACCTGCACCGTCTCCACCGGAGATCGGACGAACTCGATGGAGGGCGTCAGCTGGTCCCGCACCACCATCTCCCTTGTCAAACCCGAGCCCGTGCTGTTTCGAATGGAGACCTCTTCCGCCGCAAAGGTCTTCGTCGGAAAAGAGTTGGTGTTCTTGAGGGATCCCCGCGCGAACTGGCCTTCCATGGTCCACTGGTTCGGAGCGGATCTCCCTGGAGGAACCACCGAAATCGTTGTGGAGCTGGCCGATCCCGGTTACGCCCGGACCTTTTCGCTTGTCGCGACCACTCGGAATGGAACGTCGCTCGCCGCCGGGCACGGCACAGATCTTTCACCTTCCGGAGGCAGGGCGTTGGCCGCGCCGCACGCTTCGCCACAACACAAACCGCAAAGCCCGTCCTGCGCCCTGGCTCAACTTCGCGCCGCCGTCTGGTGGGAAGATCGAGACCTGGCCGAGAATCTTCTTTCGTGGCTGACCGCCGAAGGTTTCGGTGAATCCCCGGTGGTGCTCACCTTGAGGGCGCAGGCCGTGAAGATCGATCCCTCTCTCCCCGGAGAGGTCGCGTTCGAATTGTCGAGAAACCTGATGATCGAGGCGCTTGGCAAAGAACCGCGCATGATCGAGGCTCGCGATCAGATCGCGATCACCGAGGCTTCGGACGGGCGCGACAAAGTGGCCGTCGACCTCATACGAGAAGGTATCGCTCTTTGCCCCGATGAGCCCGCTCTCTTTGGTCGCCTCGCGGAGCTGGCGGTCGGCCTGGGCTGGTACTCGGAGACCCTTTATGCGGTCAACGAGATGGACCGGCTGATGCCCTCTTCCTGCAAGACCCTGGGCTGGCGCCTCTTTCTCGCAAGGCAGCTCAACCGCTTCGACGAAGCGCGGCGACTTGGCGAGGCTCAGCGCGCATGCAACTCCAACGCAGCAGGATTGGCCGAAGAACTGGGACGCTCCGGACAATATGAGTTATCAGCGCAAGAATACGAGCGCATCGCCCGCCTGCGCCCGGACAGCGTGCTCTTCAACAAGGAGCTCGGTGGGGCCCGACTGGCGAGCGCCGATCTGGAGGGATTCGTGCAGTCCACCTCCAGAGTCCTCGATCTGGATCCCGCGAATACACCGTCGAGGTTGTCCCTTGCAGACGCGCTGATCGCCCTGGGCAGGAAAGACGACGCGCGGGCCGTCATTGAGCAGGGCCTCGCGATCCTGCCCGGGCCGCACCCGATCATCCACAACGCCATCGACACCCTCGATTCAAGGAAACCATACGCTCAGATGCGAATCGACGGTCTTGCGGTTATCGACGAGTACAAAAAAAAGGGTGTGGAGTACAACACCGCCGCCGTGTGGGTTCTGGACCGGGCTGTACACATAGTAGGGAGAAGCGGGGCGCGCACGGAGATCGTGCACAACATCGCTCACCTCAAAACCGACGAGGCGGTTGAGGAGCACGGTGAGATGTCGCTCCCGAGCAGGGCGATCCTGCTAACGGCCAGAACGATCAAGAAGGACGGCCGCATTGTGGAACCCGAGGAGATCGCCGGCAAGTCGACGATTTCCCTTCCGGACCTGGAGCGCGGAGACTTCATCGAGCAGGAGTACGTGGCGTTCGCCCTCACCTCCCCGATCTTTCTGGGCGGCTTCGAAACCGGTCGTTTTTATTTTCAGGACTTCAACACGGCCTTTCACCGATCCGAGGTGATGGTTGTCGCGCCCCGGTCGATGGAAATCCAGGCCGATCCGAGGGGTGACTGCCCGGCCGTGGAGATTCGCGAGGACGGCGACACGAAAGTATGGATCTGGCGCACAAGGAAAAAACTGCCCCGCGGACGTGAACCCCGCGCGCCGGTCGCGTCGGAGTATCTCCCATCTATCAAGGCCTCTCACGGCGGGACGCAGCAGTCGCTGTGCTCGCGCTTCAACGACATGATCGCCGGTCTCGAACGTCCGGCGGGCCCCATAGACGAAGCCCTCTCGAGCGCCCTCGACGGCATCTCCAGAGACGACGCGACCGCAGTCAAAACAGCTCTGTACCACTGGGTAATGGAGCACATCCAGAACGAGGACGACCTCTTCGAGCAGGCCGGCCACATCATCGGAAGGCGGGCCGGGAGCCGGGCGCGGGCATTCCTGGCGCTGCTCCACGCGGCCGGACTCGAGGGGAGGCTGGCGCTGGTCAAGCAGGCGGGCGAGGACGAGACCGTATCCGAAACGCCCGACATGGGCATCATGTCCAGGAGCGCAGTGCTGGTCGGGGACGATGAGTGGGTCAACCTGGACGAGGAGGGTTCGAAGTACGGTTATCTCCCCCCGGAGATGAGACACCGGCCGGCGCTCTTCACCGACTCCTGCGAGATGGTGGAGACCACGGGCGGCTCCGTCGGCGCGGATGGCCGGAATATCGACGCGCGTTTCGCGATGAGCGCGGACGGTTCAATGGAGGGACACGTCGTCGAGGAACTCACGGGACAGCTCGCAGCATCATGGAGGACGCGCATTCGTCAGATTCCGGCGGCGGAAATCGAACAGCGTTTTCAGGAGAGCTACCTCGCGGACACGGTCAGCCGTGCCGAGCTGACCTCCCTGTCGTTTGAAAACCTCGATTTGCCGCAGAGCCCGCTGGTGCTGAAATATTCATTCAAGGTCGATCGCTTCGCCCGCCGGGGCACAGGAGGGCTCGAGGTGAAACTGCCGTTCGAATCCTCCCTGCAACAGAGCATGGGGGCGTTGCCCACGCGAACCACCGCGGTGGTCATGGCCTCTCACGATTCGAAGACCGTGAACATCTCGTTTACAACGCCGACGGGAACCAGGATCTCGGCCGTCACCGGGCCGAACGAAGCCAGAGGACCGTGGGGAGCGATCCGGCGGGAGATCTCGATCGACGGCAACACCCTCAAAGTGCGCGTGGAGTCAACCTTCGACGCCATCCGCGTGGAGCCCCCGGAATACCCGAAGTTCCTGGAGTTCTCCCAACTCCACGACCGGGTCTCCACAATTGAATTCACAGTTTATCCACACTGACTCCACAACTATTTGACATGGTAAACCGTTGTTCAGTATGATTGCATACTTGTGAAGTTCAGGAGTGTACGTCAACAAAAGCGGAGGCCTCGTTAAGGAATGATAGGACTAACCAAAAGACAGCAGATGGTTCTGGACTTCATCACCCAGTCAATCACGGACCGCGGCTTTCCGCCCACCCTCAGAGAGATCGGTTCGCACCTGGGGATCCGCTCCACCAACGGCGTCAACGATCATCTCCGGGCGCTGGAGCGCAAGGGCTACCTCAAGCGCGAGGACATGAAGTCCAGAGCGCTGCGCCCCGTAAAGAACATCAACAACACCGACCAGGAAGATCTGGTCAGCGTTCCCCTGGTGGGCCGCGTGGCTGCCGGCGAACCTGTGCTGGCTGTGCAGAACGTGGAAGATACCATCATGATGGATCGTTTCTTCATCGGAAACCAGCGCGAGGTGTTCGCCCTCAAGGTCCAGGGCGACTCCATGATCGACGCAAGGATAGACGATGGCGATTTCATCTTCGTCCGAAAACAAATGCACGCCGAGAAGGGCGAGATCGTCGTGGCGCTCATCGATGACGAGGTCACCGTCAAGTACTTTCATCCGGGTCAGGACAGCATCAGGTTGCTGCCCGCCAATGAAGACTACGCGCCCATCATCGTGCGCAAGAAAGATTTCCGCCCCACCCAAATTCTCGGAGTGGTCATCGGCGCGTTCCGCCGTATGTAGCTTCGGGCCAAGAGTCGTTCAATCATGAATGCATGCAGGATTGCTATTGTGGGCGCCACGGGGGCCGTGGGTCGTACGATGCTTCGTATCCTTCAGGAGCGTGACTTCCCGGTCGAACGCATCTTCGCTCTGGCCTCCGCTCGAAGCGCCGGAACAACCGTCCATTTCCGCAACCAGGATATCCCGGTTACCGATCTCTCGAATTTTGACTTCGCCAACGTGGACATTGCCCTGTTCTCAGCGGGCGGTTCCGTCAGCCTGGAGCACGCCCCAAGAGCAACATCGGCCGGCGCGATCGTCGTGGACAACACGTCGGTATTCCGCCAGGAACCAGACGTTCCCCTGGTGATCCCCGAGGTAAATCCGGAGGCGATCGCCGACAGGCCCAGGGGTATAATCGCAAACCCCAATTGTTCCACCATCCAGATGGTAATGGCCCTCGCGCCGATCCATCGCAAGACTCGCATCAAGAGGATAGTCGTCTCCACTTACCAGTCGGTCTCCGGAGCGGGCGCTCGCGCCGTCGAAGAACTCGAAAGAACCTCCGCCAAAATACTGCGTGGCGAGACACCCACAGCCGGGCCGGCTTTCCCGCACGTCATCGGTTTCAACTGTCTTCCTCACATCGACGTTTTCCTCAATGACGGTTACACGAAGGAAGAACACAAGATGATAATGGAGACCCGCAAGATCCTCTCCGATGACTCTATCCGTATCACTGCAACTTGTGTTCGTGTTCCAGTGATGATCGGCCACTCGGAGGCTATCAACGTGGAGACCGAATCCCCCCTGAGCCCGGACGAGGCGCGGGATATGCTGCGCGACGCACCAGGCGTGGAGGTCATGGATGATCCGGCCAACGCCTCGTATCCCTTGCAACTCGATTGTGCGGGGAAAAACTCCGTCTTCGTGGGAAGAATCCGCCGCGATCCTTCCTGCAAAAACGCCATCGACATGTGGGTAACAACCGACAATCTCAGAAAGGGAGCGGCTCTGAATGCGGTTCAGATCGCCGAAGTTCTGGCGGAAGATCAACACATCGCACGATAAATAAATTTTAATTGTCAAGGTTTGACTTATCTTGCTGTCTTTTGATAGTCTGCCAAACCAGTCAACGCTCTGGAATTCCGGGTTTTGACGAGAAATGTTGTTTGTTGAGCGATTTGGAGATCCTTTTCAGAGAACAAGCGTTATATTAATAAGAGAACAATTGAGTCGGGGGACGACTGTTCGGGCAACAAGCTGTAAATGAGGGCGAAAACATGGCCAGGAAATCGGATTCCAAAGAAAATTCAGTAAACTTTGCGCTTCAGGAACTGATGGGCATGGAGGATGACCGTCAGACCAAGGAAGAGAAGGAGCGCGAGGCCGAGGAAAAAGCGGAGCGCGAAGCTCGCGAGGAGGAGGAGCGCAAGCGCAAGGAAGAAGAGGAGCGCAAGCGCAAGGAGGAGGAGGACGCCCGCATCTCTGCCGAAAAGGCTACCAAAGATGAGGCAGAGTTCAAGGTCCGAGAGGCGGAGGAAGCCAAGCTCAAGCTCAAGCTCGACGCGGAGGCGAAGGCCCGCGGGGATGAGCAAGTACGCTTGCTTCAACACGAGGAGGAGCTCAAGCGCATCGAGATAGAGAAGGGAGGCCTGCCCAAGTGGGTCTACGGTCTCATCGCCGGCATCATCTTGATCGGCGCCGGCATCGGTATCTACATGTACATGAAATCCGAATCCGAAAAGGCCCAGGTAGCGGCGACGGCGGAGACGGAGAGGATCGAGCGCGAGGCGACGGCCGCCACGGAGCGCAAGGCCAGCGAGGCCAGGTTGAGAGAGATCCAGGCCGCAGCTGAGAGGGCCGCCAAGGAAGCAGCCGCCGCCAAGGGCACTCTCGCGGAGAAGGAAGCCCTCGAGCGCGCCAAGCAGCTGGCAGCCCAGGCCGCAGCCGCAGCCAAGAAGGCCAGGAAAAAGCGTCCGGCGGGCAAGTCCGGTGGCGGCAAAAAGAAGAAATCGGGCCTTTCGGACGATCCTCTGGGCGGGCTTGACCTGTAGCTCTTTTTTGTCAGTTATCTTCAGGCGAGGGCCCCGCACGGTCCTCGCCTTTTTTTTTCCAGGGAGACACACAAATCATGGAGACAACAACCGAGCAAGCTCGCGAGAGGCTCATACTCGCCCTTGATGTGCCCGACCTCGAGACGGGCAGCGCCCTGCTGAACAAGATCGAAGGCCGGGTGGGTCTGGTCAAGGTTGGCCTCGAACTCTTCACAGCCTGTGGACCTGCCGCTGTCCAGATGGTCCTGGATCGAGGATTCAAGGTCTTTCTAGACCTCAAGCTTCACGATATCCCGGCCACCGTCGCCGGCTCGGTTCGTTCCGCCAATACCCTTGGCGCTTCCATGCTCACGGTACACACCGGGGGCGGCCGCGCCATGCTCGAAGCCGCTTCTACAGAAGCGTCCAACACTCTCAAAATTCTGGGAGTCACTCTGCTCACGAGCATGGGTCCCGAGGATCTTCCGCCGGTGGCGATCTCCGGTACCCCCTCCGAGGTTGTCCGTGTGCGCGCGCAACTCGCCGCCGAGACAGGATGCGGCGGCATAGTTTGTTCTCCCAAGGAAATTCGCCTCGTCCGCGAGGCCGTGGGACCGAAAGTCTCCATAATCACCCCGGGGATCAGGCCTACCGGTGCGGATGTTGGAGATCAGAAACGCGCCGCAACACCTTCGAGCGCCATAGGCGACGGTGCCGACTACCTTGTGGTGGGACGCCCTATCCGTGGCGCGGCTGATCCTGCGGCGGCGGCCGATGCCATCGTCGACGAGATACGGGGAGCCCTGGAAAAAAAATGAAGCGGATCATCGCAGGCCCGAACGCGGTAACCGAGGCTCTGACCTCGCCGGGGGCTGATTCGTCGATCAGCGTCGTCTACCTCGCGCAAGGCCTGGCCGGGGCAACCTTCAAGCGCATCGACAAGCTGTGCAGCAAGATGAATGTTCGATCGGACGTCGTTCCACGCGAGTCGATGGATACCCTCTCCGGAGGGCTGAACCACCAGGGCGTGATGGCGATCACCGGCAGTTACACTTATCTGGATCTGGACGGACTCCTGAAATCGATCTCCGACATCGTGGATCCAGTCATCGTGGTGCTTGATCAGATACAGGATCCGGGAAACCTCGGCGCCATCGTCCGCTCTACCCACGCCCTCGGAGGCGCCGGGCTGATCCTCACCAGGGATCGCTCGGCGGCCGTGACTCCAGCGGCGGTCCGGGCATCGGCGGGGGCGTGCGAACTCACGGGAATCGCCCGAGTGACCAACCTGGCCCGTTGCCTCGAACAACTTCGCGACCATGGGTTTCGGGTTCTCGGCGCGGCGGGTAAAACTGGCACGGACATCGATCACATCGACTGGAGCGGCCCGATAGCCATCGTGCTCGGCAACGAGGGACGGGGGTTGAGGAGACTCACCCAGGAAAACTGCGACGAGCTGTTTAGCATTCCCCTGCACTCGGGCTTCGACTCGCTCAACGTCTCCTCGGCGGCGGCGATCTCGCTTTTCACGGCGCTCCGTTCCAGGTCCTCATGAGGCCATGAGCGGCCTTTCGAAAAGAGGCGCCATCTTCGCTCTGGCGATCTTCACGGTTGGTATTACAGCTATTCGACTCTGGTACGCGACGAATCTCGGACTCGCCCCGGACGAAGCCTACTACTGGACATGGTCTCTCGATCCGTCCCTTCATTATCACGATCACCCTCCCCTCCTGGCCTGGCTCATCCGGGGCGGAACATGGCTCGCGCCGGCCGGGGCGCTCGGTGTCCGCCTCTCTTCGGTTCTGCTCGGAGCGGCGGTGGTGCCGGTGATCTACCTTGTTGCAAAAACCGCCGATCTTGACACTCCACGCGCGGCCATCTGCGCCGCCTTCGTCAATCTCCTCCCCATGCCCGCTACGGGAGCGATCATGGCCACCCCGGACGCCCCGCTGGCCCTGTGCTGGTCCGTTGCGATCCTTTCCCTCGCGAAACTGGCCCGTCACGGATCGAACATCAACTGGTACATTCTCGGAGCGGCGACGGGAGCAGGCCTGCTCGCAAAACACTCTGCCGCGCTGATCCCGATCACCACGCTATTCCTTCTCTGGATTTTCCCCTCAATTCGGGCTCGTATTCGCACCGTACATCCCTGGCTGGCCGCGGGACTGGCCGGATTGATCGCACTCCCATATTTTTACGCTGAAGCGAGCGCCGGTTTCCCGTCGATCGGCCACCAGATCTCGCATCTGAGCGGAGGTCTCCGTGGGAGCAGCACGAGCATTGCCGGTTTCCCTCTTCGCCTGTCGGATCTGCTCGCAGGTCAGTTCGGTCTCCTGACACCGCTGGTCGCGATCCTCGCGGGCGCGCAGCTTTCCAGATATCGCAAACTGGATCCCGCGCACCGGATCATCCTGGCCGGGCTCTTTATTCCAATCCTGGCCACGTTGGCAGCGGCTGTCTTTACCCATCCCGAGCAGAACTGGGCTTCGCTGGGACACCCTATGGCGGCGATCGCCGTCGCCTCCACGATCCGCAAACGGCGCGTGCTCATGGCCGCAACCGTCGGCCTCGCGGCGGTCCTCACAGTAGTCATCCACATTCACGCAACCCGCCCATTCCTTCCGCTTCCCTCCATGAAAGATCCCGTCTCCCGCCTGCACGGCTGGAACGACTTGCTGTCAAAGCTGCCTGACACAAACGGCGTAGATGCGATCGTTTGCGACAACTACGGCCTCGCCGCGCAAGCCAGGTGGGACGCCCGCGATGACTCCATCGATATCCCGATCGTCAGCACGGATCGACCTCACATCGTCTCGAGCGGAAAGTGGATAATCCTCGATCAGGTGGGTGAGTGGGGGGACGCGAAACCCAAAACCATGTGTGACCGCATCGAATTCCTCGAAGACATCATCCTTCGTCGGTACGACGGCGAACCTGTTCGAACCATACGTGTTTCCGTCGGTCAAAATTGTCGGTAGAGGCGGCTCACCACGCACAAAGCGTAGACTATTTCTTTTTCTGGAAGTACTTGACGCCCTTGATGTCATTGAAATCGGAATCCTGCGTCCATATGGCGGCATCAAATGCCCTTGCTGTGGCCAAAATAATACTGTCGGCCATCGGCAGGTTGTATTCCAGGCTTAGTTTTGAAGCCGAAAGTGCGAGCGTGGATGTCAGTTCCACAACCTTGCCTTTCCGCATTGCGGCAGCAGTGTGTAAGGCGTCATTCTCTCCGGATTCCCGAAGCACCACCTTGAAGACTTCGTAGATGGTTATGGTCGGGACAACAAGAGATTCCGTATCATTCAGGGGTTTATGGAAGTGCTTTGCACCCGGCTCATCTGCAAAGTACGCAAGCCAGCCGGAGGAATCAACGATGTTCATATCCTGTCCTTCTCTCTCTTGAACTCCGTATTGATGCCTTTGAGAAATCCGCGCAGTTCCTTGATGTCGCGTTCAGGGATAAGCTCGATCCGTCCTTCATATTCCACAACCTGCATCTTCTGGCCGGGACGAAGCGTCAGGGACTCTCTTACGGATTTGGGGATAACGACCTGATACTTTGGTGAAACAGTCACAGTTAGCATGACAAAACCTCCATCGATACCTCTTTGTAATACGTTATCATCATCGATGCGCTTTGTCAATTGTGTTGGTGGCGCGCCCCCTGCCACCGGGGGAATAAACATGTTAGTGTTTCTCGTTCTTCAATAAACAAAAGGGACAAGCAGTGATAGGAGACAAGCTCGTAATTACCGAATACCACCTGTCCAACGGCCGGAAGGTCGCTCGGGCGTGCGCCGATCAGTTAAAAAAATCCAATCGGACCTTCACCATTGCTGTGGCCGGGGAGTCTGGTTCGGGAAAATCCGAAACCGCCGCCACTACCGCACAGGAGCTGGAGAAGCTGGGCAAGAAGGTATTGATCCTGGGACAGGACGACTATTTCGTGCTGCCTCCAAAATCCAACTCCGCCCGCAGGCTCGAGGGGATCGATTGGGTTGGATCCGGTGAGGTTCGCCTGGATCTCCTCGACGAACACCTCGCGGCTGCGAAACGCGGCGACACATCGATCACCAAACCGCTGGTCCATTTCAAGGAAAACACAATCGGTGAGGAGATCGTCTCCCTGGAAGGCGTAAACGTGGTGATCGCAGAGGGGACATACACTTCGATCCTGGAGGAGGTCGATTTCAGGGCCTTCATCGACCGGACCTATCACGACACCCTGAAACACAGAAAGAAGCGCGCCCGGGACCCGGCAGAGGGCGAGTTCATCAATCGGGTTCTGGAGATCGAACACGAGATCATAAGCGCTCACAAGGCCCGCGCCGATATCGTGCTACCTCCTTGAGTTCTGGAAAGAGGGAAACTTGGTAAAACAACGATCAGTGATCCATGTGTCCGCCGGAGCCATACTCGGCTCCGCGTTGACCGCCTTGCTGTTCGTGCTGTGCTCCGAGCCCTGCTCCACGACTGTGGAGGACAAGGGCGACACCGAGGCATCAGACGGCGAAAAGCCGCGAACCGCCGGCGTCCGACCCGGATCCAGGACGACCGACCGTGATCTCACCGGAGATTGTGTTCTGTCCGGCTCGGTGATCGCCCCGGACGGACAACCGGCACAGAAGACCCTTGTCCGCGTGAGGCTTCTCGACGAACCGTGGGTGAGCGCGGATCTCGACCTGGTAACCGAAACGGACGACAAGGGCCTCTTTACATTCGAAGGGCTTACAAGGAGCGCGAAATACCAACTCTGGGCATGGTCGCACGGAAACGCCGTCACGGACTACGAGGATGCCCAATGCGGCGCCAAGACCCATCTCGTGCTTGAAAAGGGCGCAACCCTCTCCGTGAAATTCGTAGATCTCAAGGACAAGCCCGTCGGCCCGGTGGATGTGATGCTCGCAGGAAGCTCCCTGTGGCCCACGCGCCGCGCCATGACCAACGACGCAGGAGAGTTGACCATCGAGGGTCTCACGCCGGGGTTCTTCATGATTCACGGTCGCACCCCTGACGCCCGATCAGCCTACACCTCGCAGGAGCCTCTGGAGATTCAGGCTGGCGAAGAGGCCGAGATCACTCTGCGCCTTCAAATCGCAACCCCGGCCAGGGTAATCGTAACCGATGAAACCAAGAAGCCGATACCGGGCGCGGCGGTTCTCGTGGGACCGGCCACTGCATCCCTGCTACATCGCGTGTTTCGGACCGGGGAAGACGGGACCGCGATCCTGCCCGGCCTGGCCACCGACGATAACGTGACGTGGGTTGTCGCAAACGGATACGTGAGATCCGAACCCAAACCCGTTGCCCCAGGTGCAGAGGTCTCCTTCGTTCTCGATGAAGGCGGAGTGATATCTGGCGTGGTCCAGACGACCGACGGCACACCGGTGGCGGGCGCGCACATCCTGGCCGACATGGAGATGGGGGGGGCACTCACGGCCATGCCCGGCGGATCTTCCAGGAAGTTCTCCTCACATCTGCTCAACGCCGCCTCCGAAGGTTGGCCATCAATGACAGCAGCGCCGGACGATGATGTCGCCCTGGCCGGGCCCGCCAACTTGCCGCTCCCGGTCATACAATCGAAAGGGGACTCCGATTCGGACAAGGGCAGGTGGCGGCCGACTGACGAACAGGGACACTTTGAGTTGAGCAGTTTGCCCGCCGGCCGAATAGTCCTCACGGCCGATCACAAGGAGTTCGTGACCGGCGACAAGACAACCGTCACCATGGAGCCAGGCGCACGAATATCCGGCGTCACCATCACCGTCAAGCGCGGCGTCGTCGCCAGGGTCAGAGTTTTGAACGAGGCTGGCTATCCCATCAGAAACGCCCTGGTAACCGCCTACGACCGGAACGAAAACGATATTGCGTCCCTCCCTACCCGCACAGACGGCTATGCCGAGTTCGGCGGACTTCCGAGAACTTTCCGCATCGAGGCGAGCGCGGACGACATGATCCCCGCCACGGCCCGGATCAAGGGCAGACTCGGATACGAGATGGAAGTAAACATCACCCTGCCGCCGGCGGACAAGGCTATCCGGGGGCGGGTGATCGACAAGGACGGTTTCGGAGTAGCGGACGTATCCATCACCGCAAAATCAATAACCAGGGGACTGGTCCAGGTGATCCAGTGCAACACGGGGACCGACGGTTCCTTCACCCTGGAAAAGGCTGGGAAGGGAAGCTACCACCTGGTCGCCGAGAAGGACGGAAAGATCCTGGCTCAGGTGGGGAACGTCACGGGCGACAATGATATCACGCTGGTGGCCGGCGCGCATACTGGCACCCAGGTCCAGCCCAATATCAACCTCCCCGAAATTCCGGCTGGAGCCCTCGTTGAGCCTTCCGAGTCACCGGGCGGTGAGAACCTGGGCATGATAGCAATTACCCACACCGAAGACAGCCTCGGATCCGTAAACTCGGAATATGGTCGGGCTGACAGACTCGTTGTCACCGGCCCTCCGTCCGGCAAGGGTGGTTTGCCTATTACGCTTCGCGTCTCCAAGGGCAAGGTTTTCGTCAAATCGGTTCAGCCCGGTACACTGGTGGCCGGCTCTGGCCTTGCCGCGGGAGATCGGATCATCGCAGTGGACAACGTCAAGATAACCGGCCCCGCACACGCGCAAAAGGCCATCGCAGGAAAGATCGGATCCGTTATGGTGATTGACGTGTTGCATGGCGGCGAGCACTTGAGCATCGTGATCCAGCGGGTTCGTGTTTATTAGCGGCGGGAGACCATCCAGTGATCGAGGTTAACGGATTTCCTCTACCCAGCGGATCGCCGGTCGGTCTTCCAGTGCGGTAGTGGGGCCACCCTTCTCGAAGCACACCGCGGTAATCGCGATCGTCTTCAGGGGCGGCGCGCGAAACTCGTACGCGGACTTCACCTTGAAACTGTACTCCTTGAGATAGGAGAATACCCCGTGCCCCTCCCCTCGGTATACCGCATGGACCGCAACCTCATGCTCGCCCGAAGGAACGGTCGAAGCGGAAAACGAGAGATCGGCATCGAGGCTTCCGTCCTTGTCGGCGACATGCTTTCCTAGCAGCTTTCCATCCACTCGCATCTCCACACGCTGCAGCACGAACGCACCGCCGAGCTTGTTGGTAAAGGCCGGCTCCACCCGCGAGCTCGCGACCACGACCACAGGATCCGACCGGCTCGAACCACAACCGAAGCCTGCCGTCGCAACGACCGCCACCACGAGGACAATCGCGATATCTCCTGAAAAAATGTGTCTGGCACCGCCCATAACAGTTCTCATCCTCCACTCATCATGTGGATCACATCGATCCGATCTTCGTCCGATATCGTTGTCTTTTCATAAGAGTTGCGGTTCACGAGCTTGCCGTTTATCCGAACGATCAATAGCGGAAACACGAACCCCCGGTTCTCGAGCATATCGAAAACCGTAAGGCTACCCTGGTACTCTACATTTTCTCCGTTAATCGAGATCATGGCAGTGGCCTTGCTATGGCACAATCGTCTACTTCAATATTTAGAGGTTTCAGATGGCAGCTGCAAGGACCGACAGCAGGGATGAAGGAGATTTGCTGGAAATGACCCCGCAATTGCAGGAAAACGCGCCGGTGTACGCGTCGTAGAACTCGCATACGTCCCCGATGCCGTCACCATCGGCATCGGCCTGGTCCTCGTTGGCGACCGACGGACAGTTGTCGCAGGCATCTCCGAAGCCGTCGTCGTCTATGTCCTCCTGGTATTCGTTCTTTACTTCAGGACAGTTGTCGCACACGTCACCCACTTCGTCGTCGTCCATGTCCTTCTGCTCGAAATTTTCCACTTCAGGACAGTTGTCGCACGCGTCGCCGATGCAATCCTGGTCCTGGTCAAGCTGATCGTCATTCTTCACTTCCGGGCAGTTGTCGCATTCGTCGGCAAATTCATCCTCGTCCGACCAGTGGTACTCGTTTGCGAACACTTCGGGGCAGGGATCGCACAAATCACCGAAAATATCATCGTCCTCGTTGTCCTGCTCGAAGTTGGCGTCCTCGGGGCAGTTGTCGCAGGAGTTCACGATCCCGTCCTCGTCGTCGTCGGGCTCGCCCTCGAAAAGCGGCTCGCCGAACGGACAAGTATCACAAGCATCCCCGGTGCCGTCCGTGTCCTCGTCCTCCTGGCCTTCATTGGAAATTGAAGGGCAATTATCGCAGACGTTGCCAACTTCGTCGCTGTCCATGTCCGCCTGATCCTGATTGGAGATATGGGGGCAGTTGTCGCACGCGTCCCCAAACTCATCGCTGTCGTTGTTCTCCTGCCACCAGTTGGAAACGGTCTCGCAGTTGTCACAGATATCCGCAATGGCGTCGCCGTCATAGTCCGATTCCATGCCGTCCTGGGCGACACCGTAGTCCCAGGGGCAATTGTCGCACTCATCACCCACGTTATCTCCATCCTGGTCGTCCTGGGTGGGGTTGTGGGTCTCCTCGCAGTTGTCGCAGACATCTCCAACGTAGTCCCCGTCCCAGTCCGGTGGGTAGGTGCATAAATGATCCCAGACGAGCCCGTACGTGGTGTCCTGAAACGCCCACACGACGCACTCGCCCACAATCCCGCAGTCGGAGCCGCCCATGGTGCACGAATCAAAAACATACTCGTTGTTGGCGCTGCAGGCATCGCACGGTTCTCCCCAGATATCATAGTCCAAATTGGCCTGACTGGAGGCCGTTGTAGCCGGGCAATTGTCAAAGGGCCCCGGATCTCCCAGCAAGAACCCATCCCCGTCGTAGTCCCCCACTGTGAAGCACGCACATGTGCCGTTCGAGCAGTTGAACGTAACCGCGCTGGCATTCACCATGTTGTTGTACAGGAGCAGTTTGTCACACGGCACTAACTCGTCGTCCTCACAGTCCGTGGAGGTACCGTTAAAGTAACAGTAACCTTCATCCAGATCGACGCAGCAGTTCCCCTCCGCATTCGCGGGGACACCGTTACCGTTCATGTCTTGGTTGACAGCCACGGCCGCATTGCACATTGCGTTCGTCGTATCCCCCGGAAATGAAGCCACGTAGCAGCACTGATCCACATCGTTCAGGATCCCGTCGTGGTCCTGATCCTCTGCCATGTCCGCTGTAATCGGGCAGGTCTCGGCGAGGACGATCCCCGGCAAGGCCAGGGCAGTGACCAATATTATAGTTTTAAATGCATTCATGGATTACCATCTTTCGCTGCAATAGATTTCATATACAATTAGTCGTCATTGCCTGGGGATTTTACCAATAACATTATTATCCTGCTTTCCCCAAAGAACCCATGGCAAGGATTAACGCAGCATTTCTAACCGCTTACACCCCTATTCTTTATCTAATATCGTAAACTCGACTCTTCTGTTGATGGCCCTTCCCTCCTCCGTCTGGTTGGACGCCTTCGGCATGGTCAACCCGAAACCCTTGAACGTAAGCCGTGCCGGATCGACACCCTTGCGAACGAGATAATCCACCACCGCCTTCGCTCTGAGTTTGGATAGATCCATGTTGTATTCTGCGGTGCCTTCGTTGTCCGTGTGCCCCTCCACCCGGACCTTCTTGATATAGGCGTTGGTGTCAAGAGCCTCCGCCAGCGCGTCGAGGATGGGATGGCTGACCTTGTTGACAACCACCTTGTTGAAGTCGAAGTAAATCTTGCTCGAAAGCAATAGTTGGGTGTCCGTGATCTTCACCGTGGGCTTGCCCGGACCCTCTTCGGGACACCCGTCCTCGTCTTCAAAGCCATCCTTGTCCTCGGGGATCATCGGGCAACTGTCCAGTTGATCCGGTACGCCGTCGCCGTCGTTGTCCCAGTCCGGGCAACCGTCTTCGTCCTGGTAACCGTCCATGTCCTCGGCGGAATTCGGACAGTCGTCGATCTCGTCGAGCAACCCGTCCTGATCGTTGTCCGGATCCATGCAGTTGTCGTTGTCCTCGAACCCGTCGAAGTCCTCGGGCCCCGTCTGACAACTTCGCTTGAGTGAATCGTAGGCCAGCCCGAAGAAAATCCTGAACGCGGGCGTCCCCACCGCTGTAGAGATTCCGCCCCCGGCGCCGGCGCTGAATATCAGGTCATTTTGGGTGCGGTATTTCACCCCGGCGAGGGCTTCCATTGGCGTCTCCACCAGAGAATGGAAGCCAATCCCCACCTCACCGTTTGCCTCGACCGCCACGCGCAATCCCCCCGGCTCCTGAAAATCCATCAGGTCAAAGGCCAACGCCGCGTTCCAGGTCACCGCGTGGTTCTGCTCGTAGTCGGCCAACTCGCCGTAGGGCCGCAACAGGAACCCCCCGTTGAAGGCAAGGAGGATCGGGCCCATGGTCAGGTCCGCCAGGATCTTCGGTTCAACCGTGGGGCCCACATATCCGAGCAGGTCCATGCCTGACGAGAGGTAGTGACCAACAGGAGCGGTCGCGGTGAGGCCGAGCCCCCCCTGAAACGCGCCTGCGTCCACCAGCCTCGCCTTCAAATCGAGACGCGGGTCACCGAGCCCCGCCCGTTGAATGCTCCCATCCGGTTCGCCCCCCTCCCCCGTCTGAAAGACTATTACCGGAACCGCGAGGCCGATCTCCAGAACATCCCACAACCCCAGTGCGAACATCAGGTCCAGGTTAAGGCGCGTGTTTACCGGATAGGCGATTTCAGAGGTTTCACCGGTCAACTCTACCAATCTCTCCCGCCGGACAAGCCTGTGGCTGTAAAAAGCCAGACCGCTCGCCGACCACTCCAGATGCTTCTTGGGCTCGGTCAGGGTGAGTTCGAAGATCGAGTTGGTGCTCGTCGAGGGTTTGAAGGTGTCCACCGACAGCCCTTCCCCAGCTTGTTGAGCCTCGACAGTCCCGATCCTTGCGGTGAAGCTCACAACGAATACAATGGAGAAATAGACCAGCCACCTGAAAAATGAGTTTGTCAGCATGATTTCATATCCAAAGATAATTACATCCCGTGCAAGATTTCCAATATTGTACAACTTTTTCATAGGTCTTTGCATTTTTGGATTGCAGATATTTGTTTCTGCGTTTCTTTTCACAGGCTGCGGAGCAACCTCCTTCGGCGCGGGGCATCAGGCCGATATCAACATTGTCGCCGAGGATATCAACACGGTTCGAGGCAACGAGAATCTGCCGCCTCTGATTATTGATTCGTTCCTCAACCGAACAGCCGGCGACCGTGCCGCCGCCGCGGTGTCCACCGATGTTGGGTTGTCGGAGGAGACCCCCCTGCCCAGGATCATCAAGTCGGGCTGTTTCGCCCGGTTCGCCCTCTCACACGGAGCGACGGGCGCCAACGTGAAAAAGGCGGTGGAAAATCTCATCGCCGACCCTCTTGGAATCAGCAAGATTACGCACTCGGGGGTCACCCACATGGGGATCGGAATTGCCAAAAAGCGAGGTGAACGGATCGTGATCCTCGACCTTGCAAGGGTGATGGCACCAATAAAACCCGGTGAGGCCCACGCCGAGATCGTTTCCATGGCGGTTCGCAAACGCGACCTCAACAACGTCCCCCCCCTGAAAGTGGATGAGAACCTGGACAAGGCGGCAAGGGACATGGCCCAGCGATTCATGGCGCGAGAGGAGACCAGCGATCGTCTCATCGAAAAAGCTCAGGCGGCCATCGAATCGAAGAAATTCGCGCTGGGCATGGTGACCATCTCCTTCCAGGTGGCCGATGACCTGAATTCCGTGATCATACCCGAGCGCACGAGCGACCCCGCCCTCGCCTTCATCGGCATCGGTGTCGCCCAGGGAAACCACCCGGATCACGAGACCGGATCCATCGCGGTTACCCTCTTCCTCGCAGAGCCCCAAACCGCCCACGCCGCCACCCGGAAGATCACCGACCTGCCGCCCGCGAAGGCCGTTCCCCTGGGAAAATCCCATTCCAGGGGCACCATCCTGGAGCAAGCGTGGCTGGCCACCCTGGTCGGGAAGCACGCATCGGCCGCGAGGCTCTTCGAAAAGGCGTACAGGACCTCCAAAAAGCCCATATTGCTGTACGAGGCCGCGCGAGCCCACGCTCGAAACGATAAGCTCGACAAGTCCCTCAAACTGATGCGCAAGTACGCAAAACTCGTAGAGGGCGAGGATCTGGCCTCGGCAAAGGAGAAAATCCAGTTACTGGAGGCGGGCAAGAGCATCTTTTCTCAGAGCGAGGCCGCCGTGATGTCCCACGAGGCGAGACGGTTCTTCGTGATGGGACAGCGCCTCTTTGAGCAAGGGGAATGGGAGGGGGCCATCGACGCCTTCCAGCAGGCGTTCGCCTACGCAAAGCATCCGGATATTTTATACAATATCGGACTCGCGCACCTGAAGGCCGGCAGGCTCGGCACCGCCATGGACTTCTTCGCCGAGTACCAGCGCATCGTTCCCGAGGCGCAGAATGTGGATCAGGCCAAACAACTCTTCGGCATCGGGGTGGAGTTGTACAACGTGGGTCAGTTCGAGGCCGCGTCCAAGCGCTTCGCCATGGCGTACAGCTTCCTGCCCATACCGGATCTCGTCTACAACCTGGCCCTTTGCTACAAGGCCATGGGACAGAAGGCCGAAGCAGTAAAACTCCTCCGCGAATTCCTCGACTCCGGCCCCTCCGAATCGGAAGCCACCGACGCCCGCGAGATGATCAAGGAGATATCGCCCTGAGTCCGGGAGGGGGAAGATGATGAGTAAAAAACATTTCCTTGTTTCAGGGTTGGCAGCCGCGATGGTGTTTGGTTGTCATCATATCGGTAGCCTGGATAGAGATGCCGGCCCGGATGCAGATACGGATACGGACACGGATGCCGATACGGACACGGACACCGATACGGACACGGATGCCGATACGGACACGGACACCGATCCGGTTTGTGCTTCGACTCCTAACTGGACCGAGCACACGTTAGATGGGGAATTCGGTGGCGCCTATTCTGTATACGCCGCCGATGTGGACGGCGATGGAGATTTGGACGTGCTCGGCGCGGCTGGTAGTGACAATGACATCACATGGTGGGAGAACACTGCGGGTGATGGCACCGCCTGGACCAAGCACACAGTGGATGGGGCATTCTTTGGCGCCAATTCAGTATACGCGGCGGACGTCGACGGGGACGGCGACATGGACGTGCTTGGCGCAGCCTGGGATGACGACGAGATCGCCTGGTGGGAGAACACTTCGGGTGACGGGTCCGCCTGGACCGAGCACACGGTGGATGGGTTCTTCGATGTCGCCTGTTCGGTGTACGCCGCCGACGTGGACGGCGACGGCGACATGGACGTGCTTGGCGCGGCCTGGGATGACGACGAGATCGCCTGGTGGGAGAACACTTCGGGTAACGGCACCGCCTGGGCCAAGCATACGGTGGATGGGAGTTTCGACGGTGCCGGGTCGGTATACGCGGCGGACGTTGATGGAGACGGCGACATGGACGTGCTTGGCGCGGCGGGTTTTGACGCTGACATCGCCTGGTGGGAGAATACAGTGGGCGATGGTACCACCTGGATTGAGCACACGGTGGATGGGGCATTCGATGGCGCCAGTTCGGCATACGCCGCCGATGTGGACGGAGATGGAGATTTGGACGTGCTCGGCGCGGCACAAGCGGACAATGACATCACCTGGTGGGAGAATACAGCGGGCGATGGTACCGCCTGGATTGAGCACACGGTGGATGGGGCATTCGATGGCGCCAGTTCGGTATACGCTGCCGATGTGGACGGAGATGGAGATTTGGACGTGCTCGGCGCGGCCTGCATGGACGACGACATCACCTGGTGGGAGAACACTGCGGGTGATGGCACCGCCTGGACCGAGCACACGGTGGATGGGGCATTTAATTGGGCCGCTTCAGTATACGCGGCGGACATCGACGGAGACGGCGACATGGACGTACTCGGCGCGGCTTGGGATGAACTAGCCTCCAGCGTCGGTGAAATCACATGGTGGGAGAGCGACTGTATTCCGTGAACCACAAGGGTGCCAGACACATTTGACGCTGTCGCCTAATACCCGCGCAGGATCTGCGCGGGTTGGAAAAGCAGGGTGACCCGAGTTAACTAACTCGTACAGCGAGCCTTGTTATTGTTGATGTCGGCCTGGAGTTTGCTCGCCTTTTTGGCGAAGGGGCTGGATTTGTACCGGGAGGTGACGGCGTCCAGCAGGATCCGCGCGTCGGTGCAGACCCCTAGCTTGTAGAAGGCTCGCGCCATTTCGTAGAGCACCTCCGGGGTCAACGGGCTCCTTGGATACCTGTCGGTGAAACGTCGCAGAGCACCGAGCGCCTTGGCCCATCTCTTCTGCTCCAGGTAGGATTTCCCGATCATTAGCTGGGCGTCGTCGGCCTTGCCGTCCTTTGGATATCGCTGGATGTACAGCTTGGCCAGGGAGCGAACCTCCCCGTATCGCCCGGCGGCGAGAGAATCCCGGATCATGGGGAAGTGTTCCTTTGCCTTTGCCGGGACCTTGGACTCGTCCACCGGCAGATCCAGCCCGGCGGCGAGCGCGAACTCGTTGACCTTTCGGTCGGTATTGTCCACTCGCGTGCCCATGAGACCAATCTCGTGCTCGATCTCGGCGAGCGACCCGTCCACAGTCCTCATACTATCCTTCAGCGTCTCCATTTCCGCGCCGAAATCCGCAGAGTTGCGAGCCAGGATACGCGTGGCCCGAGTGAGGGTTTCCTCCAGGTTGCCAACCTCGGTGCGAGCGCGCTCTATCATCTCGGTGAGACGTTGACGATCCTCTTCGTTTTCGTTTTCCACCTGAACCAACCTGTCCTTCAGGTGCTGGACATCCTGTTTGAGGGTCTCGCCCTCTTCCCTGTTGGTCCACAGAAAACAACCATTTGAAAAAAGTGCGATGAGAACAAGTGTCGTAAGTGAAAACCTTGTCATGGCAGGCTACTCGAAATCCACACGGCGATCCTTGATGCGCCCGTTCTCTCCCACGCCGGTGGCCTCCTCCTCGCCCTTGGAGATGACGCGCATCTTCGATCTCTCGAACCCGAGCGCCTTCATGAGCTTGCGAGCCATCCCGCCCCTCCGCTCGCCCAGGGCCATGTTGTACTCGGTCGTTCCGCTCGCGTCACAATGACCCTCGAGGACCACTTTTCCACCGCGCTTGAGAAGGCACTCGTAATTGTTTTGAAGCACCTCTCGCATCTGCGTTGTCACTTCGGAGGAGTCGAACTCAAAGTATATGGGTTCGATCTTGCAATCGCCGGCGCCGATCCCCGAAGCGGCGGACGAGTCCACCTGGCACTTGTAGTTGACGCAGGAGAGCCCGGCGGGACAATCTTCCGTGCTCTTGCACTCTGCCTCTATGCAGCTGCCGTCAAGACATACCCTTCCGTCCGGGCAATCCCCGGCAGACAGGCACGGTCCGCATCTGTTCTCCCGACAGATCTGGCCCTGCGCGCAATCCGCCGAGTCCTGGCAATAAGAAGGAATGTCCCTGCACGCGCCGGCGGCACACTCCTGTCCTTCGGGGCAATCCCCGTTGTCGCGACACTGCTGGCAGATATTGTTGACGCAGTATTCGCCCTCGTGACAGTGCGTGTCCTTCTTGCAATTGGGGTAATCGGGCTTGCACCCCACCACCGCGAGCGCAATCACAAACGGGAAAAACAAGTATTTCAGGCATCTGGACATACTTACCTCCATGATCATTTGGTACGCTGTCGATCACCAAGTGGTCAATTTTTCTACCCAAACAACGGCCATACGATTCAGGCTATTCCCGAATAATTGATCCAAATGCCGGCGCGATGTCTGGGTTATTCGATGGGAACAGTCCCGCCGGTCACCGGATCTCCCGACCACTGGAAGTTGTCGATGAACACGATGGAATCGTAGATGCAATCGCCCTCGTCGTGGATGGAAAAGGTCAGGCCGAACTGGTGTCCCCCGGATACGGGCCAGCTCGTGCGAAGCCAGCCGGTGGAGCCGGACACGTCCTCTATCGAAGGATCCCATCCGGAGCCGGACTCATCGCAGGGGTGGTCATTGTTCTCGAAGAAGTTGGTGTCCACCTCGATCTCGCTGCCGTTGTCGTCGAAGGCGATGTTTGTGGTGGCGCCGGCGTTGAGTTCGGACGACACCATGATGGCGTAGAAGGTGTCGTTGTACCCCTGGTTCAGATATTCGTCGTACTCGGAGGACGCGAACAGGAAATCGAAGGAGAACCCGAGGGCGTTCGACGGCGCGGTCAGTCCGAACTTCAGCTGGCTCACGTCGCACGAGGCCACGGGAGTGTCTGCGTTCAGGTTGTATCCCTGATACTCGGGCATGGGATCCAGATCGGTCTGGGCGTCGTGATCCCCCATATCCACCGCATCGTTCGGATTCGCTTGCGCCACGGGTCCGGTACCCAGAGTGATCATCTGGCACCCGTGCCTGGGCAGCAGGCAATCGTTCGTCCCCATGGAATCCAAAACGCTGAAACCGAGATGGCCATTGTCCGAGGTAAAGATCCGCTCCACCGTGAACACCTCATGGTCCATGCAAATAGTTATGGCGCCGGCCATTTTCTGATCCTCGGTGCCCTCGGGGGAAGGACAGTCGCAGTCGAAGATGTCGTAGGTGTCGGTTTCCGTATCGGAGTCCGCGTCCGAATCCGCATCGGAGTCGCTGTTACCGCCCCGGCTCTCGTCAGCGGGGAGGCAACCTGTTGCTCTCAGGCACAAGACCGCGAGCGCCAGCATGATCGTACGGCTGACATGGAAAGGATGGCACACCATAATTAACCCCCGATATGAGTCCATTTTGATTCCTTCATGAGAATGAGTCAAATATAATGGAGTCGTCGCAAAAACGGAGAGAACATGATTTTAAAACCTTTTTTATACGCCCTGGCCACGCTGGCGGCATTCGTCACTGTGAGCTTTCCCGCACACGCTGCGGATCCCACTTCAGGACGGTTACCGGACGGCCTCTTTGATTCAGACCCCGCGATCAGGGTGACCGCGATCGCGCAGGTGGAAGCAGAAAAACTCGCGTCGGCAAAAGGAAAACTCGCGTCGATGGCGCGCGATGATTCATCCTCCGAGGTCAGAGAGGCCGCGTGCCGCGCCCTGGGAACACTGCAAACCCAGGATCAGCTGGACCTGCTCGATCATCTTGGGAAGTACGACGCGAACGCCGGGGTAAGGGCCCAGGCGCAGAAGGCGGCCCGCATGATCCGGGGTGAACCCGAACCGACGCAGGACAAGCCGATCCTCGGAACGGCTCTGGAAGGTGAAGACACCGGCAACGAGGTGGAATCGGATGACGGGTTTAAAAAACCCACCATTATGAATGACGAAATCGAACTCAAAACGCGCCACATTGCGCTCGGTTTCGGAACGATGGGCGGATACGGCATCGCCGCGCTGGATGTTCGAGGTCGCATTCCAACCGGCGCCCCCGGGCTGCCGTGGGTTGGATTGGAGGCGGGCGTGGGATGGACTCCCCCCACCGGTTTCCCCATCATCTCGGGGTACACGGACGATATGACCGACAGCGATACCCGCTGGAAGATCATCTCCCCGGGCGGAGCGGTATTACTTTACCTGCACAGGAACCACTACATCCCTCTGCGGTCAGGCTGGAACGTCGGGCAGGGCCCGTTCTTCATGTTGGGTTATGGTTTTGAATTACTCAATGAAGAGGGGTTCTTTTCGTGGGGCGGCGAGCTGGGCATTCTCTACCACCCAGTCGTCGAGGACTGGATAGACAACGTCGCCAAAAAGGGAACCGAGAATCCCAACGTCTGGCCGGTGGTGCCCTTCGTCAGGCTCGTGTTGCATTTCTACCTGGCCTGACCCCACCCGGCTATACGCGCAAACAACCACCACAACGCCCGGCTCTTGAGTACGCAGTTGAGGTTTGCCTCTTCGGGGATGTCAGAGTGGGCGCAGTCGGTGGTAATGGCCGTTAACTCGTCCAGCTCGGAGCCCTGGTTTGCGCCCAACCACTCGACCGCCCAGTTGCCGCTGTCGTAGTCCAGGTTGTCCAATAAGTTGAGATCCCAGAAGTACTCGTCCTCCGGGTCGTATGCTTCGATATCGGCGAAATCGAAGAGCCAGCGATCGTTGGCGGCGCAGTGGGCACGGATGAGTTGGTTGTTATAGTGCACACTGTCTGGGGTTGTGTCCTCGCCCTGCCCCTGAGCGTGACCGGTCATGTAGATGAACGTGACATCCGGATACTCCTCGACGAGCTTGTCCATGTTGTCGACGTACCGCTGAGCGTCGTGACCTTCGATGCTGCACCACGACCACATGATCACATTGATGTGGCTGTTCGCGTCGGCGTCCAGAAAAATGCGGGTACCCACTACCCAGGGCGTGTCGCCGTCACCGTCGACCAGGTCGCCCTGGCTGAGATCTTCACAGGCGGCGGGTATTCCGTAATCGTCCAGATCGAGGGCATTCGCCTCCTGTCCGCTGTCGTCCCAGGCGTACAGATCCCCAAAAGCGGGGAAGGAGGCCAGAGTATCCATGCCGGTGACGAGCTGGCTGCCGTGGGAAGTGTGCTGATAAGCTATGTGCAACGTGTTCTTTGCCTGCTCGATGGCCGATTCGGGTATGTCAGACAGGTCCGTGTGGGTGTGATCGGCGACCAGATCTCCATCCGAATCGGAGTCCGAGTCGGAATCTCCGTCCGAATCAGAGTCGGAATCGGTATCTCCGTCCGAATCAGAGTCAGTGTCGGTATCAGTGTCGGTATCAGGGACACCGGTGCCAGATGGGTCCTTGGCGCAACTGGTGACGTTACCCGCAAGCGCAAACAAGGCAATTAATAACCAGATCGAATTACCCATTTCGTCCTCCTTATGCAGAAAAATATCAATATGGAATTTTAACACCGTCGAAACCGCTTTTGCCAGTGCTTCTTATACACTACCCTCCGGGACTCTGAAGTGAGGGTTCGTGAAAGAATAAATTCCCAGATTTGCGGCGTCGAGGCGCCCGTCTGGCAAGGTACGACAACGAAGGACTGGCAGCGCCAATTCGAGGAGGAGTAACGCAGCCAGGCGGGATGAATCGGCGGTGCAAAATGGGAAGTTGTTTTTGCGCGAGCCCCAAGGTCAAGAGATGAACAACACCGGCCCTTCCAGATATGCGCTTCTTTTCCTGTCAGCGGCCCTGCTTTGTCCTGGCTGCGGCTCCAGATCTCCATCGAGCCAGGGTGATTCCACCGAAGCCGACGTGGCGGTCGGAGTAGCCCTGATCGTTGCAAACGAACCGACGCAGGACGTGTTGATCTGGACCATGGACCGGGATGACCGAATCACTTCCCACTGGCTTCGGGGAAACCGCTTTGGCGCGGTGATCCTGGCGTCCCGCGAAGGTCTGCTGTTTCCGATGACCGACGGGATATGGGAGATCGAAACCAGAACAGTCGACCTGCCCCTGTGCGATTGCGACACGTGGACCGAAAACGGGATGGAGGGCTCTTGCCCGGTGTCGAATGAAACGGCGACAGGAGAGAGCATCGTCCTGGTCAACCTGCGCAACGGCGATGAGTTGTCCCCTGTCCCTTCGCCGGATGCGGCGAACGAGGAAGATCCCGCCTACACAGATCACTCGTTCGGCGCCGGCGTCATTGCATCCGTCGGACCGTATCTCTTCATTCGCTCGGTTAAGGAGGTCCTGGCCTGCGGCGCCGCCCACAACTCCTGGTCTTCCCAATTTACGGTATTCGATGTTGCCAGACGCGAAACGGTGGAGATCCTCACGGACGAAGAGCGCTCCAGGATCCTGGAGGAGGAGCAAACCGCCGCTTTCAACGAGGTGCGCACGGACAACCTGGTGACCGTGGATCGCCCGGAAGATCTCGAACTGACAACCATCAAGCCCGGCCTTCTTCCCGGCGTGGGGCTGACGATCCATTACCAGTTCACCGCCGACTCGTCCTTCGCCGATTCGGATGACAACTGGGGATCCTACAGCCGCTCGGTCATCGTCCCGGCACGCAACTTCCCCGAGGCGCTGGCGCCCTACGCAGCGCTGCCACCGGCCATGAGCACCTTTGCCGTCTTCTCCGACAACACCCGGTTGGGCGGATGGATCCCCATCTCCGGTGAGGGTGAGCAGATCGCCGCGATCGCGAAGGCATTTGGAGTAGGGGCGCAGCCTGCTGCGCCCTGAAAAAAAAGGTAATCGTTTGGACGTAGGGGCGATTCCATGTATGTAGATTGTCAACACATGGTTTACAGAAATTATCAGGACATGGTTTACACCTTGATCTGGTGATCCTGCCTCACAATCGGACGAGTACTATTGTTTCTCAGGTTGATTTCCCTAATGTACAGGCCTCTGAATTTCACTAG